>JBMOFD010000031.1:0-21201 GCA_049314435.1 Chlamydiia bacterium
TGCTGTTGCATTTGCCGTTGAACCACATCACACGCTGTGTGTGGGTCCTCAGGGGATCGTAGCTCACAATATCCTCTTTGTCGTTCCACTGGTGACTTGGGTCATTGGTTCAGAAGTGGTATTTCTTAGCCTGAGCACGCTCACGATCACGGCAGCGTCCGCCTTGGCCTATTGGGGGATGTCGTCGGCAACGGATTCGTTCAATAACCGTCGTTGGGGCTCAGGTGGCCCTGGGCCTTCAGACATCCTTTTGGATCGAACAAGATCATCCGACTACGGAGATGATGGGCTGAGTCCGTTCGGCACCGGCCGACCTCCGACGTCCTCAGGTGGAAGGCCCCCTCAGGTGCCTATACCTGTTCCTGTAAGTAGCCAACCCTCCAAACGCTATGATCCTCCTCCTCCACGAAACGCGAAGCATGGCAAAGATGCTCGTGGAGATATTAGCGCAGCCCCGAAGGACGGGCAGACGGCTTTGGATCGAGCTCTTCCCGATCCACGAGCTCCGAACAGTGAGAAGCTAACGGGATGGAGTAGTGGCCAGTTTGTGGAATTTCAGGAGACGTTGCCGAACTTGTACCATGGTTATGTCATCCCATGGCGCGGAGTCCCCCAACCCGTGCGGAAGGCTTGGCAGGAAGCCGGGATTGTGACTGCAGGTGGACGTTTTATAGGCCAAAGCTAGCCCACCAGGGTTTTTCGAAGGAGTACATTGTGAAGATCGACGACATGTCTTCAGCGCTGGTGTTGCCGGTTGGAGACGATGATGATCGAATGATCTGGCGCTGGGAAATCCCCTACGCGGACCTTTTCCCCGGCAATATAATGGAAGTAATGCTGGAGAGCCCATCGACCGACAGGAACTACAAATTGTATTCAGAGCTGGCCTGTGAGCTGTTCGCCTACGATTTTGCCTTAGCCTTGAGTACTGTTCTAAGCTGCGAGGAGCCAGTCTGGCAGCAAGTCGAATCGGATCCAGGCCGGTTGGACTGTTTGCAAGCTCTCGACCTTCTTGGACCGGAGAATCGCAATAAGAGCTGGTGGTTAGCAGGAGCATGCGAGGTAAGGACGTCAGCGGAATGTCCGTACAGCAAGACAGGGGCAATTTCGGTATGGGTATATCCTGAGGGTGACTCATTTGTCTTCTCTATCACCACGAGTATGACACCATTTGTATTCACAGATGACATTGAAGATCCTCGACTAGAGGGCATAATCTACTATGCAAAGTACTATGAGGTGCTTTATCGGCAGAGGATTACGCGTTCCACGCTAGAGGAGTGGCTAGAGACGGTTCGGGCCTTTCTCCGCCATGTCTATGCCCAGGCTGGCTACCAGACTACAATCCCTTGAGACTCAGAAAGAGAATGTCGCTGAGAAGCAATTTATAGGCCAAAGCTAGCCCAACGGGCTTTTCCGAAGGAGAGTATTTGTGAAGATCGACGACATGTCTTCAGAGCTGGTCTTTCCGCTGGGAGACAATGATGACCGCATGATCTGGCGCTGGGAAATCCCTTTTGCCGATCTTTTCCCGGCGAATATTATGACGGTAACGCTTGAGAGCGTTGCCACGGGAAGGTGCTTTCAGCTGCGTAGCAAGAACGCCTGTGAGCTATTTGCTGACGATTTTGCCTTGGCTTTGAGCACCGTTCTAAACTGCGAGGAGCCAGTCTGGCAGCAGGTTGAATCGGATCCAGGTCGGTTGGACTGTTTGCAGGCTCTCGACCTTCTTGGACCGGAGCATTGCGATAAGAGCTGGTATTTAGCGGGAGCATGCGAGGTAAGGACGACAGGGGAATGTCCGTACAGCAAGACCGGGTCAATTTCATCATGGCTATATCCTGAGGGTGATTCATTTATTTTCTCTATCACCACGAGCATGACACCATTTGTGTTCTCAGATGACATTGAAGATCCTCGACTAGAGGGCATCATCTGTTATGCAAAGTACTATGAGGTTCTGTACCGGCAGAGGCTTACTCGCGCTACGCTAGAAGAGTGGCTGGAGACGGTCCGTGGCTTTCTCCGACATATCTATGCTCAGGCTGGCTATCAGACTGAAGTCCCTTGACACTCCGAACGAGAATGTGGCTGAGAAGTAATTCAAGATGGTGTGAGCGGCGTAGCGGCTGTCTTTATTGAGGAGGACCGATGGCAAGAAGTCGAAGCTATCAGGACTGGTTGATCGAGGAGCTGAAAGACTGTGATAAGGCGGCGGCCTACCTGAGAGCGGCGTGGGAGGAAAGCTTGAAGGGAGATAGGAAATCACAGCAGCTTTTACAAGTGGCTATCAAAAACGTGGCTGAGGCTCAAAACGATCGGTAGGCCTGTTTGGGTGGTCTAAAGCTCATCCAGTGATAGTTGCCTACGGTGGTGGTTTCGTACTCTGGCATGACCACGACCTACATTCTCAGCACCTTTCCGTTGGTCTGTACGAGTTCTCACAGCCGTTTGTGGCTCGATCCCCATGATCAACATCTTCAAATGTCGGTACATGATCCTTAGTGGCGCGAGAGCCAGTGCAGGGAGGCACAACAGGATTGCGGCATATTTTCTGGGTACGGCGCCCACTGCGACAGCTCCAGCCCACTGTGCGCCGAAGAACATCCCGTGGAGTGGCGTGATGATGAGCATGAAGGCCTGGCTCGCAACCATGGCAAAGGTAAGCAGCATCACCGCAGCCGTACCCCAAAGAGCACGTTGTAGAGGCGACAGTTTCTTGTCATGAGCACGGCCGCAGGAGGCCGCAAAGGCCTTTTGAGGAGCCGATAGGATAGCGTGGAATAGAAGAACAAGACCGTAGGCTCCGGCCAGCAGCAGGCCCACTGCTCGTTTCCCAGGGGGAACACGGAGATAGGTTTGGTTGAATTTCGAGCCCGTAACCGACTTGGGCTTCCCGTGTAAGGGGACTCCAATATGGACGTGCGCCCGCGCTGGACCTCTCTTGTCTAGTCCTAGGATCACTCGCGCCTTGGCGGGAAGATGGCCAGACTTCGTTGGCACCACATCCGATTTGTGCGCATACACGGTGATCTTAGTTCTCGAACGACCCTTGCCCAGATGCTCAAAGAGTGCGTCGCCACCAGGTGAATCTGCATGGACAGAGAGATATCTGGTAGCCGGCAAGGCCTGTTCGATGGCGCAAGCTGCGCGTAGGGCCAATGAACCACCCTGGCTATGCCCTATAACATCGATGCGCCCTCTGCTAGCCTCGACTTTTTCTAAGATCTCTTTCTGGATGTAGTCCCACTGTGCATAGCCGGGCCCTTTCCAAAAATTGTCGATGCGCGCCTTGTAGCGACCGTTCGCTGTGCTCGGTGGAGTGCCGCGAAAGAGAATCAGAGGACCGATGCCAGCCATTTGGTGCTGTTGTTCATTGGAGAGCGATAAGTAGTAGGTGTTGCCTGGTTCCTCAAAGAGTGCACTCCCTTGAGCAATCAGTGTCAAATCATGTGGAGCTATGACCCACTGGTCGTTCACCGACCTAGGAAGCATGTGGTCTCCGTCATGATCCTCGGGATGGAAATAGGCGTACACAGCGATGGCGTGCTGGATCGCGTAGCGAAGGGCGTATTTGTCATGAGTGGCTTGATTCCGTACGAGGTCAGCCATCTTGGAGAGCAATAGAGCTCGCACTTCAGTGCACAGTTCCTTGGGATAGGAGTGCTCTCCCTGTGTGCAAAATACGGCCGCCCAATTCGTAGAGTTGAAGTTCATCAGCATCCAGCTGTTGAAGATCTCGCCCACGTTGTACTCGCCGTTCGCGAAGTTCTCTTCCAAGAGAAATTGAACCAGGCTATGAGCCAATTTTTTTGACTGACTTTGCGCAGCCGTCGGCAGCGCAGAAGGAGACGATGTTCCCATGTTGAGAGGCCGTACGTTGGACATGGAGTTCTCCTAGTGTCGCTATATAAGTGCTATTGTAGCGAATAACCTTATAGTTTGCGTTAAGATGCAGTGAATTGCGCGGTATCGATCGAGGGGTCATTTTGTTTTATATGGATCTTAGGGTGCAGAAGAGAGGTCAGTCATATGGATTCAACCAAGGTATAACCATGGCTTCTCCAATTCCTCCTGTCCCCAATAGTGGCCGGACGCCTGAGTACTATGGCGCATTGAATGCGCAGAGTTCTGCTTCAGGCCCCCCGGGTACGACCCTTCCCGATGTGGCGGGTCTAGTGGCCTTTTTCCAGCACATTGACCCCAATCTATCGGCGCGGCAGGCGACCACCATGGCTCAAGGGGTCCTGAGTAGCCTGGGTGTTGCAGCTGCGAGCCAGTCCACAGCAACAATGCAGACGGGACATATTCTGACGTCTGGCTCTTCGACTGCGGGTGTTCAACGGGTAGCAGGGAGTCGTGTCAACGGGGCTAGCGATGCTGATCACGATGACCACGCTCTTGCGCAGAACGCCGTGGGATCCTCAGGACAAAGCACCGCTTCAGATAGGTCTGGATTCTCTACCCGTTCTGTCAACGCCTCTTCCGCATCCTCCGACATACTGCTGCAAAACTTTTTTACGAGCCTGAATGATGCGGATGCCAGGAACCTAGCCAATGCTATTCATGCCAAGACCGGCTGGGAGAGCTTGCTAGGGAACATCAGTGCTCCTTCATCGTCCTCAGGGCCCCACGGTGGACCTGGCTCTGCAGGAAGTGCTCCAGCAGCCGGCGGGACTGGCAAATAGCTGTTCGTGCGTTCGATTGACGAAGCAGCACATCGGTGCTCCAGAGCTGATGTGCTGCTTCGTTTCGGCCTATGCTAGTTTCGAGTGTTCCCTGATGTTATGCTACTCAAGGCGCTTTCAACCGATTGGTCGTTGAGATGCCCCGGGAGCATCATGAGGGTAATTATTGCAGCACTCCTACTCTTCGTCGGATCGATGGGTTCCGCGTGCCCATTTTGTGATCCACAGGTGTTAGCAGCCCAGGCTTTTTACGAAGACGAACTGGTTCTCGCTCTGGTCGATCGCAATCCTGCCTTTCCCGGACATTGCCTCATAATTCCAAGACGTCATGTAGAGCGCTTTGATGAGCTCACCGAACAGGAAGCTCAGCACGTGTTCTCCGCTATTCGCATCACCCATCGTGCGGTGAGTGCTGTGTTTGGTACACGGGCCTATCTGCTGCTGGAAAAGAATGGCAAGGAGGTCGCGCAGGACATACCCCATGTCCACATGCATTACATTCCTCGCCGTGCCGGAGAGACCTCGCTCCTCCCGCTGATCTGGAATGTCACCACCCACGATCTTTGGGGTCGCCTGACGCCGCAGCAGATGGCCGAGCAGACGGCCCAGCTGAAAGGCTACCTTCAGGAGCACGGCATCTACTCCACCCATATCGAGTCTCATCGGGCCGCCGCGAGCTTGTAGCTTCCCGGGAGGGGACAGCCTTTTCCAGGTCTTGATTCCACGAGTTCCTTCGTGAGGGTCTAATCATTAAAATTTTATTATTGCTTAACGAGGGCGTGTTAAAATTAGAGCATTATTGTTTAACAAGGATGCTCTGTACGATGACCGTTGTTCATTCAAGGAACGTATCGCCGACTAGTTCCGTTGGGACTTCAGTGCCTGCAGTGGATGCGCTGACTCAGGCTGGTGATTTGACGCGCGTCGTTGCCTTTTCTGGGGTCAGCAAAGCTGGCGAGCCGTCAGGATTCTGGTCGAAGGTGTCCGCTTTAGCCACGAAGTCCGTTGCTGGGGTCAGCAAAGGACTGACTGCCGTCGTTGAACGAGTGGGTCTGAAAAAGAGCAGGTCCGTGACGACGGCCTCTCCGGCATCCTCCCATCAGGAGTCGGCCCGACTCACGGCGGCACTCACGTCTATATCAGAGAAGATCGCTAACACGCCTCAAGGCCAGCCAGTCGACTTGTTGGGAGTGGCCTTCCTGCAGCTGATGGACGACGCCGGCTTGGACAATCATGACGGAGAGAAGGAGGGCCCCTTACTTGGCGGACCCTTCAGCCTCGAGAACCTCTTTAACGAGTTGAGTAACGAGCCGATTCTAGTGGAGGCTTGTGGACTAGTGACCCGTGATCTTGAATGCCCCTGGAGACAGGTAGAACAGGACTTTGTTCGGTGTGCGCTGACCATCCAGATCGACGGCCAGACAACGGATGGGGCCGATTTAGATAAGCCCGCGCAGCTAGCCCAGTTAAGGCAGGCGGCGGAGACGCTAGCGAGTGGTCTACAACGACTGCATGCGCTACCCGATGCCCAAGGGGAAGAGGAGAGCTCTTCTTTGAGCATCGCGAAGAGTCTGATTGCCTTGACCCAGCATGGATCCTGGTCGCACGGTTTCGCGATCGGTCGGGCACTGCTTAATGGTGCGACCGATCGCGATGACTGGCGGTTAGAAAACGGAACAGTATTGAAACGCCGAGGAGGGGAGCTCTCTCCGGATCAGCTCCCTGGTGATCAACGACCACTCTCCCAGGCCTATCTGGTGCATGCCAACGGGCACACCCACCTTCAAATTCAGCACTCAGTCGCTTTCCTTCGTGAAGGTTCTACGGAGGCGGTCTTGCTGGATGCCCGTCATAAGGTGCCCCTGCCGGACACGACTCAGGTCATCAACGAGCCGAAGCGGCTGGGGGGCACGTTTTCGCTCCACTGCCGAAGGATTACGCTCCCTGAGCCGCCCGCACCCATCGACTAAAGCCAGCCTGCTTCTTTAGCGAAATCGGCAGATTTAACGAAGCCTTCATACTTTTAGGCTAAAATAGAGGGAGCACATGAGGAGCGAGCGATGGGACACGTGAAACGATGGGTATCTGGGGTCACGATTCTTCTCGCCTCTCTGGGATCTTTCATGACCCTGTTGGCTGAGGATGAATCGTTGAACCTGGTCGAGAGATCGGCAGACGTCAAGCGATCGGTAGATGCGGCCTCCTTTGAGGTTGTGCGGCATGCTATTGAAGAGATGCCCGAAGGGAGTCTCGTCATTCTGGATTGTACACGCACCTTGATGGAGCCGGTTGATGCGATCCTTCGTTATGGGAAGTGGGCTCAGCTCACTGAAGCCACGCTAGGTCGCCCTCTCTCGGTCACTGAGGCAAGATACCTAAAACTACTTCGAGACTGGCAGAGCAAGAAGCAGCTGACCCATCCAGACTGGCCGGTCGTGATTCAAGCGGCGGCGGCTCGCGGCGTTCATCTCATGGTCCTCACCAAACACCCCGTTGGGTATGTGGATGAGGAATATCCCCCGTTTGAAGGAGTACGGATTCAGCAGATGCGGGCCCTTGGACTGGATTTTCGTTCGATGTCACCCCGGGTCGATGTCCAGAAGATGAAATCCCTCCTACCCGGTCGTGAAGTGAGCTATGCAGGTGGCATTCTCTTTGCCCCCGATGGCATGAAGGGTCCTATTGTGGATGCTCTCCTGCGGTCCTCATGCCAGGAATACACCAAGATTTTGATTGTGGATGACAGTGAAACGCAGTGTCTGGATATGGAGCAGATGCTGACGACCCGGGCGATTGACTCAGCTGTCCTGCGGTTCACCGAAGCGAACGATCGACGTCCTTCTGTAGACCCTAGTGTAGCGGCACTGCAGTTACGGACTCTTTTCCAAGACGATGTATGGCTGAGTGATGAAGCAGCTAGTCTGCAGATCCAGCAACAATCGCCGAACCCAAGTTCCGCGCCTGCTTCTGAGGCCTAGACAGCTCTCCATTAGAGTTCATTGGAATCAGCACAAATCCCCTCTTGAATGGAGGGCCCCTCTCACGAAAAACCACACAAGATTCCCCAGGCTCTTAATGTGTCTCACAGGAATATCTTGATCGATTCTGGATACCTAGCGCCATAATAGTCGCTTCAGAATCCTCCCAGGAGTGGTTTGTGAATACTCTTCCCATTCAGCCCGGTAGCGGCTTTTTTTCTTCTATCACATCGGGCATGCACCAGGTGCCCAGGATCTTGGCCGGAGCTGGCATCGTCTTAGGAGGCGTGGGCCTAGCCCTCGGACTCCTTGGGGGTGCCACCACTATGGTGGTCATGAGCGCAGCCGTCTTGGTGTTAGGGGCTTTGAGTTGGACCCTCGATGTTTCCGTACGACATGCCCGTGAGATGGGCGATCTGACCGATGTCGCGGCTGCCGAACAGGCCGAAGCTGCGGAAGTCACTGATGCTTTACGGGATGTAGAGGATGAGCTGCAGAAGGAAGTGGAGGCCATCAAAGCGGAAAATCTTCACCTGACGACGGTGAATGACTCGTTGACTAACAAGGTAGCGCAGTTGGAAGGTCTTGCAGAGTCTCAAGCGAAGGCCCTGGAAGAGCTGAAGGAGGCGGTGAGTGCCGTTGACCATGATGAAGAGCAGGAGGATCAAGAGATTCGCGAAGTACGCGACCTCACAGCCGGTCTGGTACAGCTGCAGAAGCAGGGGCATGACGATGAGGTGCACCTAGCGACAGATATCGCCACACTGGTCAAAGAGGATCAGAAGGAGGCTGCCGTTGTGCAGCATATGCACGCGGTCCTATCTGAGCTCAAAGACTCAGTGCATGGGATAGATGGTAGACTGGGGAAAGGGCATTCCAAGGAACTCACGCAAAAGCTTGTGGAGTCAGAGAACAGGCTTAAAATGGTCTCACAAGAGAGAGATAACCTTGTAGAGGGGCTCTCCAAGGCTAAACATGAGGTAGAAGCTCTCTTAGAAACTGTCAAGAGGCAGACCGAGGTCCTTCTGAAAACGGCCTTTGAGCTTCAACACAGAGCTTCAGCACCTGCCGATGGTGACGTATGACCTCGTCGAGTATAGCTCCGCCACCTTTAGTGGCGGCCGCACCAGCAGCCCTTTCTAACGCATCTTCTTCGGGTGAGGCGCACGCCTCACCCGCCACCGGGGTGGCTCAAAGGATTCTGAAGAAGGCGCCGCCTCCGCCCATGTGCTGCGGGTGCTTTCGGTCGTGGTCTGAGCTGCCGACCGGTACTGCCATGGGTACGGCTGCTGCCAGCTCTCTCTATGCTCTGGTCACCGGATCGTGGATTTTTGCGGGCATAGCGGCTGCAGGTCTTGGATGCCTGTTTTTCACCTACAATGCGGTTCGAGATCAGGGCATCTTCAAAAATCAGGTGGACACCTTAAGAGAGATGATGGCCGATCAATCACAGCTGTTGGATGAGCTGGAGCAGTCTGTGGCGACTCTGGTCACTGAAGAAGCCCTCATGAGCCGAACTACGGAGCACATTGGCGAGCAGGCACAGTTTCTAGATGAGACAGCCCGTCATCTTGATCCCCTGATCAGGGATGCGGGTACAACGACGGACAAGCTCCGCAAGTCTGTAGACGTTCTGAAGCAAATTCATGGGGAGAATAGCGCGGCGAAAGCCGGGCTTGAGGAGCAACTGAAGGCTGTTTCCCAGGAGATGGAGACCTTCAAGGATGTGCATCAAAAGCAGCATAGGGACCTAGCTGCTTTGCAGGCCTCCATGGGAAAACGAGAGGTGGGTGAGAAGGCACTGCGTATTCAACTCCAGGAAACAGCAGCTGAGGTACAGCTTCTGATCGCGACTCTTCTCATGCATCCTGAACAAGATGGTCATGGGACCCTGGCCGCTGTGCGCGCCCCGACCTCGACGAATATGGGGCCCTCTGTTGGCACCAGTTCCCAACCCGCACCGGCTCCCAATTTGCTGGCGGCTCTGCAGAGCTTCCAGAACCGACTTGAGCACTCCTGGGAAGATCTGATGCACTCCGACACGAAAGCTCAAGCGGTGGAGACTCTGATCCATGACACAGAGGTGGTCATTGGGAATACGGAGCTGGCCATGCAGAATGCCGAAGAGGCGATACGTCAGATCGCGGGGCTTCTAGGCAATACTCATATTGAAATAGGCGAACTGTAGGAATTGGCCTTGCGCCTAGGTCCCCATTTTCCAAATACTGGAGGAAACTCTTCTAACTGGCTGAACATGATTTCCTTCCTTCGAGAATATTGGCATCCGGCTGCGGTTTTGTTGGGGATCCTCCTGGGTCTGGGGGCAGACCTTCTGGGGTTTGCGCCGATCGCCAACTGGGTGTGGGGTACCACGCTGATCCTCGGTGGTTCCCCTGTCGTCTGGAAGACGGTGAAGGGGATATTCCGAGGTCAATTTGCCGCCGACATCGTGGCCACCTTGGCTATTGTGACCGCTGCAGGGATGGAGCAGTTCCTCGCTGGATCGGTTGTGGTGTTGATGCAGTCGGGAGGAGAGGCTCTAGAGGAATATGGACTCAAGCGCGCCAAGTCTAGCCTTGATCAACTGCTCTCTAGAGCGCCCTCCATAGCACGACGCAGAACGGCACAGGGTCTCGAGGAGATCCCCGTTACGGACGTGCAGATCGGAGATCTACTGGTGGTGCGCCCTGGTGACCTGATCCCCGTGGATGGGACGATCACCGAGGGCACCTGCGATATCGATGAGAGTGCTCTAACAGGGGAGCCTCTCCCTCGCCCAAGAGCACTGGATGATCACGTTCTCTCTGGCTCGATCGCGACCAACGGTGCGTTTACGATGCGTGCGCAGAAGGTGGCGGGTGATTCGCAATACGCTCAGATCGTGAAGCTCATGAAGCGTGCTCAGGAGGAGAAAGCTCCGATTGAGCGTCTAGCGGATCGAGCGGCGGTCTACTTCACGCCACTGACGATCGCGATGGCCGGTCTGGGGTATTGGTGGACTCGGGAGCCCGTCACGATCTTGGCGGTTCTTGTGGTGGCGACGCCGTGTCCCCTGATCCTGGCGGTGCCCATTGCCATCATGGCGGGTGTGAACCGTGCGGCTCGTGCTGGGATCATCGTGAAGGGAGGCGCTCCCATGGAGGAGATTGGCCACACCCAGGCGATGATCTTCGATAAGACCGGGACGATCACGGTGGGGGAGCCCTTTCTGGAAGGGATGCTCTCGCTGGATGGTAGCTCCAAGGCAGACATCCTTCGTAAGGCGGCGGCTCTGGAACAGCTCTCCAACCACATCGTGGCTAGGGCCGTTGTCACAGCAGCGAATGAGCAAAGTCAGTCGCTCCCACAGGTGACCCAGTTCCGTGAGGTGCCGGGCCGCGGTGTACAAGGCACTGTAGAGGGGGAGGAGCTCTTTCTAGGCTCCCTCAGCCATCTGCAAGGACAGATCTCTCCCCAGGCAATATACATCCTCCAGAAGCGTTTGGCTCACGGGGATGTGGAGGGTAAGTTGACCGCCTGCCTCACGACTAAGGATAGAGCTATGGGTATCTTGATCCTTGGGGATCGCATGCGAGCAGGTGTTCCCACGCTGATCGATCATCTCCGCGAGATGGGCGTACGATCGATCACCATGCTCACCGGGGATAACGAGCACAACGCCGAAATCATCGCCCAACAGGCGGGCATTCCTCACGTCTATGCGAACTTATTGCCTCAGCAGAAGGTGGAGGCCGTTCGGCACATTGCTCAGCACTTCCCCTATTGTGTCATGGTGGGGGATGGCATCAATGATGCTCCAGCCCTTGCTGCCGCGCGAGTCGGTGTGGCGATGGGAGCCCATGGAACCGCAGTGAGTGCCGAAGCGGCCGATATCGTTCTTCTCGTCGATGACATTAGCAAAGTGGGGGAGATCGTCCGGATTGGACAGCGCACGTTGCGGATCGCCCGCGAGTCGGTGGGGATTGGGATTGGTTTGAGCTTTCTTCTGATGTGCGTGGCCGCGGCTGGCTACATCCCCCCCATCGTAGGAGCTCTTAGCCAAGAGGTCATTGACGTGGTGGTGATCCTTAACGCCCTGAGAGGGATGACGGCGGGTCGCACTCGCTGAGCGCTGCCTGGACCGCGTCGCGATAGCTCATCGGCTCAAAAGCAAAGAGCTCTCGGGCCAGCGGCTGAGTCACCAAGGCTTCACAGCGTACTTGGTCGATCCAAGCTCGGACGACTCGTACTGGTATACGCGTTACAAGGCTGAGCCAGAGGGAAACAGCCCAAGGAAGGGACCAGAGGGCTGGGATGAAAAACCGTTTCAGACCTCGGAGCTGGGCATAGCCCTGCATCATTTCCTGGAGAGAGAGGATATCTTGCCCTCCGACCTCCAGTATCTTGCCGGTCGACGCTGGAAGTGAAAGGCCTGCTTCTAGGTAGTGTAAAAGATCCGCAATAGCAATAGGTTGCAGTCGAGCACGGCCCCAGGAGTAGGCAAGAAGTAGTGGAAGGCGCTCCACCCAGCGGCGGAGGATCTCGAACCCATAGGTACCCTTGCCTATGACGGGCCCGGTACGGAATTCAGTCACGGGAACGCCGCTGCAGCGGAGGACTTCCCCAACCAAATGGAGCGTTCTGAGTTGTGGCGAGGGAGCCTTCCCCTCACAGCCCAGACTGCTGAGGTAGATGATGCGCTTTACGCCTGCCTGGCGAGCGGCCTCCGTAAGGTGACTCGCAGAGAGGACTTCTCGGTCGCAGAAATCACTTCCATCAGCGGCCATGCCATGAGTCAGATCGTAGATCACCTCGATTCCCTGCACAGCGCGACAAGCTGTGTCGAGGTCCAGCAGGTCGCCTTCTATGACTTCAATGGCAGGATCAAGGGCGGGCAGAAGCTGAGCATCCTTCACCAAAACGCGTAGGACAACGCCTTGTTTGGCTGCCAGAAGCGGCAGGAGACGCAGGCCTACGTAGCCCGCTGCACCGGTGATGAGGACTCTAATTGCCATAATTTGGAAGCATGACGACGTCATGCGCTTGGAGTCAAGCAGGTCGCAGAACTGCGACTAGCTTCCGGATGATGGAGAAAAAAAAACCTTGAGCCGATCGAGGAAATTCTGCCTACGTGGAGCATTAGCAGGAGACTCAGTGGCAGCGAACTGTGCTAGGATCTCCTTCTGCTCAGTGGACAGACGAGTCGGGATCTCCACCTGTGCATGCACAAGCAGGTCTCCTCTGCCATGTCCATGGACATTGGGGAATCCTTCGCCACGCACCCGCAGGATCTGTCCAGGCTGAGTCCCTTCCGGAATATGCAGTCGAGCTACATGACCAGGTTGGAGCGTGGGCAGTTCTTTCTTACAGCCTAGGGTCGCTTCCGTAATGGAGAGGGGCAGGTCCAGGTGGATCGTGTCACCTTCACGGCGGAAGAGATCATGAGGAGTGACCTCGATGGAAACGTAGAGATCGCCAGAGGGGCCGCCATGGAGGCCAGCATCGCCATATCCCGACATACGCATGCGCATGCCGTCGTCTACCCCAGCGGGGATCTTGATCTTGACGTGCTGCTTCTGTTTGATACGGCCCCGACCACTGCACTCTTTGCAAGGATCGGTGATGATCTTGCCGTCGCCTTGGCAGTCTGAGCAGGTCGATGCGGTAGTGAAGAAACCGCGGTTCTGGATGGTCTGGCCTCGACCCTGACAGCGGGAGCAGGTTTTGATCCCAGCAGGGGTCGCCGCACACTGCCCACGGCAGGTTGGACAGCTCTCCCAATTCGTAACGGCAAGTTCTTTCTCGATGCCCGTTGCGGCCTCTAAAAAGCTGACCACTACCTTGGCGCGCTTATTGGCACCAGCTTGGGGCCCACTGCCGCCCTCGCTCTCTCCGCCAAATCCGAAGATCGAGCCAAAGATCGACTCCCCACCCTGGAAACCACCGAAGGCATCCATGAAAGTGCGTAAAGCATCATCCATGTTGGCATAGCCCGCACCTTGCGGTCCTGCCCCCATGTGGGCTCCCTTCAGCGCATCCTCGCCATAACGGTCGTAAACCTGACGCTTTTTCTCGTCCGACAACACGTCATAGGCTTCCGAAATCTGCTTAAATTTCGCTTCAGCCTCGGTGCTGTTAGGATTTCGATCTGGGTGGTACTTCAGCGCAAATTTACGATACGCCTTCTTGATCTCTTCGGCCGAGGCCGAACGTGGGACTTCGAGAAGAGTATAGTAGTCTGCCATCGTGGAAGAACCTCCTAGATCGATTCAAATTAACGCTTGTATTTCGCCGCAGCCTTCGACTTCGCACGCTTGCGAACGGAGGGCTTGTCATAGAACCGGTGTGCCTTCACGGACTTCATCACACCTTCTTTATCCAACTTCTTTTTAAGAACGCGGAGGGGCTTATCAATCGACTCGCCAGCGCGTACGCGGATACACGTCATGGGTATTGTTTCCTTCAATTACAAGGGGGTATGACGACGCCAAATCGAATAGGCGACCGGCATAGACACAAAATCATAGTCCTAACAGACGATCTCTTCAACCGTAGTGGATGGTTGTTTGTTGCAAAGCTGGAGAAGCGGCCCAAATCCAGAGGGTAGAAGGTGGTGCGGTCAGCACGGACCAGCCTGTAGGAAGGCGTTGTTGTACCCTCTCTTGATCAGGAGTCACCACCCTCTCGATGCCAAGAGTTTGGCTGGTGGCGACGAATTCTTCGATGCTAAGTCGCCGCGGCGTCATCAATAGCCGTCCCGAGCTCCCATCCCAGTCAGCCGCCATGGCGTACAGTCCGCCCGATCTGGCGTCTAGAACAGAGAGGTAGGGTCCAGGTGTAGGGGGGAGCCACAGCATCAAGCTGGAGTAGCCACTCCAGGGGATGCCAGCCCCGAAAGCCAAACTGCTGGCGACGGTCAGCGCCACGCGAATCCCCGTGAAAGATCCAGGCCCCATACCGCAGAGCACCTGCTCGAGATCGCTCACCACCAGCTCATGTTCTTGCAGTAGGTCACGTATGGCGGGAAGAAGCTCGCGGGACGACTGGTTACCGGCGTGGATCACCCGCTCTTCAACCCGACCGTCTGCAAGACGAAGGGCGAGGAGGCCATGATCCGTAGCTGTGTCGATGAAGAGTTGAGGGCGCATGCAGCCAGTATACATCAAGACCGAGGAGTGTCGCTACGCCATGCCAGCTCTTGCCTCGTCATCGGTCATCAGTCGCATGAATGTAGAATGCTCCCACTGGTGATCGGCGATCGCCATTGAAAAGGTCTGTTTCCGTGCGTCGGAGTAGGAGTAGCGCAGACCGACAAAAGGGACCTTGCGCTGGTGAGCCACTTCCCCGATCTCTCGCAAATGACTCTGCTTGTCGTTCGCGAAGGTCAGGCTCTCTGGTATCAAGCCCAGATGGTCCAGCCAATGGAAGAGCGCCTTACCTTTGTGGGTGCCACCGGTGAAGAGGATACCGTCACGGAATAGGACGCCATGGCGAGGATTCAGAAAATAGTGTTCCGATTTCGTGGGAGCCGATTTCGTGAGGTCGATGCCATGGCCAGCCAGCTGCCGGGAGGTGCAGGTGGCCAGTGTAAATCCTTGGGTGGTCAGGCCCATGATGCAGTGCCCAGCATCCTGCAGTGTGGCGATCACATCGGCCGTTTCCGGCTCGACCAGCTCCATATGGGAGACCATGCGAATGGCTTCCCATTGAGTGCGCGTTTTGACGAGAGCCTCTTCAAAGGATGCAGAGACCCGATTCTGACGCTGCAGCTGTTGGTCGAACCACTCGTCGCTTCCAAGCATCTGCCGAGGGCGCAGGATGGTGTCATCGATGTCCAGGAGGACAAGAGTCCTCCGATCCACGTGTTTTGTCAGATCGGCAAAGTGGGACAATTCCAAGATCCGGTGCGTCACGGCTTCCGTCTTGAGAACAGTGGATTGCTGCTCTTCAGGCTGTCTGCTTGGCCCTGATGAAAATCCCCGACGGTGGCTCGGAACATAGCCAGCCGTCTGCTTCTGACTGGAGGCCACTAGAAGAGAGCGCATCTCCTCCATGACGGAAGCGCGACCTACTGAACGGTCTCCCGCGCTCAGTCGTGAATCCCCTGATCTGGGGGTGCGCGGAGTGACCTGTTCCGTTCGAGACTGCAGAGAGACGCCTGGGCCCTGGTCCATTTGCGTAGTGAGACACTGGGTCATCAACGACTCCGCTGAGTGGACTACCTCAGCGAGAACGCCAGGTCCTACATGAGTGCTCGTCAACCTGCTTACGATTCTTCCGCTCAAGTTGGCGGCCTGGATGCAACCCGCCTGCAGAACTTTGACAGTGGGAGGAACGAATCGGGCGATCAAAAGGCTCAATGACGGGACTCCTCTATGCCGGTGCGGGAATTTCTCTTGGCGAAGGAGGTTAGCAGTTATCGAGCGATCCCTCAGCCTGAAAAATAGGCAGCACGCAGACCATTCCATGGAGGTGACTGAAGGCGGTTTTCATGATCAGGTCCTAGACCTTACGGAGGCCCACGCTCAACAGAGTGACGCCAATCAACGTGCCAAGGAGCAGTCGCTGATGAACCAAGGGGGAGAGGGAGCGCGCCGCCTCACGGCATAGAAGCGCAGCTGGGATGCCGCCAATCAAGAGCAGTGACATCACCTGCCCATGTATGAGGGCCGCCTCCGCTAGTCCCCCTGAGCTGAACAGTGAGAAGCTCAGGCTACCGGCCATCAAACCGGTAAGAGTCACGACGCCAGCGACATCCACAGCATTCTGAGACTTCATTCCCAGCAGTTGGAGGAGGGGAAGCAGGAGGATGGCGCCGCCAATCCCGACCGATCCGCCGATGACGACACAGAGGCAGGAGCAGGGGATGACCACCCAGAGGGTCGGCGATCGCTCGCGAGTCACGCCCCACTGGCAGCAAAATTGTAGGAAGAGGCCGGTGAGCAGGACGATCAGGTACCAGCGCTGTAGGTCTCCGTGACCAAAGGTGTTCACAATCTGAGGGATGATCAGACCCACTGCACCGCAGCAGAGCACCAAGTATTGGTCCTTCTTTTGAAAGAGTGGCTTGCCATGGCGCTGCTGTCCAAATTTGGTGGCCAAACTCAGAATAGCCAGCGTCGAAACCGAAGTGGCTACAAGGTCCTGCGCCGTAACGGCCTGATGTTCTAGGTGGAACAATGCGGTGAGCGCCGGCAGCACCACCACGCCACCACCCATGCCGGTGAGGCCGCTGACCACCCCGCCTAGACCACCCACCAGCAAGCAAAGAAGACCTATGAGGAAGTACATACGCGAGACCTCGATGACCTGGATGTTCATGCCAGGACGAGCCATGTTACGCAAGTCGATGGATAGAAAATAGTTATTATGTGTGTAAATAGGGCGACTTTGACCGCAAAAAAGCGTTTTTGGCTAGTCATGTCGAGCCATTTGGGTGGAAATAGGCCGTCACTTGGACGTGTAGCCAATTCCCTTCTCTCGAGAGAGAACCACCCCAGATGAGGGTGAAAAGGCGGGGTCCCTGGCTACGAAAACGACCGGGGCTCTACGATAGAGGGAAGATGATGAGGAGGCTAGGTGGACGCAGAGCAGGATCTAACAGGACTGGAGCAGACGATTGTCAAAGCGCTCGAGCAGGGGGATGAACCGCGCTTGAGCGACGGGCAGCCCAAGGACCTCTACGTTGTGCCTTTGTTGCGCCGGCCGTTTTTCCCAGGGATGGCCGCGCCTCTGGTCGTGGAACCAGGACCCTATTACGACGTACTGAAGCAGGTAGCGAATACCTCGTCTAAAACTTTGGCGCTCTTTTTGACGAACAAAGAGGATCAGGACCTGAGTGGCCTCACTGGGTCTGACCTCTATCGGGTCGGGGTCATGGCCAGGATCCTCCGGATCCTGCCGATGCCGCAGGGTGGAGCTCAGGTGATCCTGAGCATGGAGAAGCGCGTTGAGATCGAACGCTTCATGCGGACGAAAGCGCTCAAGGTGCGGGTGCGCTACCACCAGGAAGCGGCCGGTAAGCCTTCGAAGGAGATCAAAGCCTATGCGATCTCGATCCTCTCGACTATCAAAGAGCTGCTGACGCTCAACCCTCTCTTCAAAGAAGAGTTACAGGTCTTCCTTGGCCATTCCGATTTTACCGATCCCGGCCGCCTGGCCGATTTTGCGGTAGCGCTGACGACAGCTTCTAGAGAAGAGCTGCAGGATGTGCTGTCGACCTTTGACCTCCGCCAGAGGTTGGAGAAGGCACTCATTCTTCTGAAGAAAGAGCTGGATATCAGTCGTTTGCAGAGCAGTATCAATCAGAAGATTGAGGGCTCGATCGTCAAGACGCAGAGGGAGTTCTTCCTTCGCGAGCAGCTCAAGACCATCAAGCGAGAGCTAGGTCTTGAGAAAGACGACAAGCAGGCTGACATCGATAGATTCCTCGCGCGGATGAAGGATAAGACCGCCTCTTCCGAGGTCTCTCGAGTGATCCGCGAAGAGGTCGACAAGCTTCAGGTGTTGGACCAAGCCTCATCGGAATATGCGGTAGCACGCAACTACCTAGATTGGCTCACTGTGATGCCTTGGGGCCAGACGACCCAGGATCAATACGACCTGAAGCATGCCGAAATGATCTTGGAGAGGGATCATTACGGTCTAGAAGATATCAAGGAGCGGATCCTTGAGTTCATTAGTGTGGGTAAGCTTTCTGGTGGAACGAAGGGGAGCATCATCTGCCTCGTTGGGCCTCCTGGCGTAGGCAAGACAAGCATTGGCAAGTCGATTGCTGAGGCCCTGGGTCGGAAGTTCTACCGCTTTTCTGTCGGTGGTATGCGCGATGAGAGCGAGATCAAAGGCCATCGTAGGACCTATGTTGGTGCTATGCCTGGTAAACTTGTTCAGGCGATGAAGGTGTGTCAGACGATGAATCCCGTGATCATGCTGGATGAGATCGACAAGCTGGCTCAGGGCATGCAGGGCGATCCAGCCTCAGCGCTCCTTGAGGTGCTGGACCCTGAGCAGAACAAAGATTTTCTGGATCACTATCTAGATGTTCCTGTGGATCTGAGTCAGGTGCTCTTCATTACCACGGCAAACGTCCTAGAGACCATTCCTGAGCCTCTGAAAGACCGTATGGACATCATGCGACTCTCTGGGTACATCCAGGAGGAGAAGGTGGAGATCGCAAAGCGCTATCTCATTCCTCGGGCAAGAAAAGACACGGGCCTAACGACCAAGCAGGTGATCATACAGCCCTCAGCGATCAAGGCGATGATCCACGGCTATGCTCGAGAAGCTGGTGTGCGTACCTTGGACAACACCATCCGTAAGGTGATGCGTAAGGTGGCGCTGGATACGGTGAAGTCGGAGCAGCGCCACAAACGGAAGAAGCCGAGGGAGGTCGAAAAGGTCTCCTCCACCAACCTAGAGCACTACCTAGGCAAGCCGATCTATACATCGGACCGGATCTATGAGACGACACCAATTGGTGTGGTGACGGGGCTAGCATGGACGGCGCTAGGTGGAGCGATCCTCTATGTGGAGGCAGTGCGTGTGCCTGGCGACAAGCCATCTCTGAAGCTGACGGGTCAACTGGGCGAGGTGATCCGTGAGTCGGCGGAGATCGCCTGGACCTATGCTCATTCGAAGATCAATGAATATGCCCGACAGGCGACCTGGTTCAAGGGCTATGAGGTGCACATGCACCTACCTGAGGGGAGTGTGCCAAAGGATGGGCCGTCGGCAGGGATTGCCATGATCACTGCGCTCATCTCCCTGTTGCTTGAGGAGCCGGTGCGCGAGGCTGTGAGCATGACGGGTGAGGTGACGTTGACCGGTAAGATCCTTCCTATTGGGGGGCTCAAGGAAAAGCTCATCGCCGCCCGTAGGGCGAACTGCACCATCCTTATCTTCCCGAAAGACAACCTTCGTGATTATGAGGAGTTGCCCGAATATCTCAAGGAAGGTCTTGACGTTCACTTCGTTGAGCAGTACGAAGAGGTCTATCGAATTGCGTTTGGGCGTAAGCCTGTGCGCCCACTTGTGTGATGAATGCGCTGGATCGGATCTCTTCCAACTCTTGAACTGGGACAGCGCTTTGTGCGCTTTCTCGCGGCAGATGGCGTAGAAAGCGCTGCTGAAAAGAGCATGGAAGAGAACTGTCGCATCTGGGTGATACGTGAGGAGGATGTGCCCAAGGCGCAAGCCGCCTTAGAGGAATATCGCGTTCGCCCAGATGATCCGATGTATATGGTGCAGGCGCCCATTCCTCCCCTACAGGACTTGGGCCCTGACAGCCTTCATGCGTCGCCGATTCGGTCGAGAGTGCCTTGGAGGCCGCTGACGATTTTTTTAGCCGGGCTCACGATCTTCATTTTCCTGGTGCAACAATGGCAGGGGATGCACCTGCGTCAACGCTTCACGCCTCAGCAGATGGAATATGTCCAGCTCTTAACCCCGATCGAAAAGGAGTTCCTCATTCAGGTGCCAGAGGGGTTTGTGGCATTGGATGCGGTGATGGCTAAATCGAACTTGGAGACTCCCCCTTTAACCGAAGCAGAAGTCAGTACCATCCTAGCGGGTCAGCCCTCCTATGTGGGCATATGGGGTTGGGCCAAGCAGGCTCTAGGGCTTGCGCCCCGTCTTGCCCCCTCGCCCTTTCTTCCTGAAGTGCGAGAAGGCGAGGTGTGGAGACTCTTTACGCCCGACCTCCTCCATGCTCACCTTTTACACATTGGGTTCAATCTTCTGTGGCTCTTCTACCTGGGTCGCCATGTTGAGCAACGACTGGGAAGTTGGAGGATGCTCGGGCTGATCTTGGTGGTGGGAGTCCTGTCGAACTTTGGGCAGTACCTCGTAAGCGGGCCGCTCTTCTATGGATTGAGTGGAGTCATCTGTGGATTGGGAGGCTTTGTTTGGTCTCGGCAGCGAGTGGCTCCGTGGGAAGGCTATCCGATTCCTTTAGCCACGCTCCATTTTCTGGCCGGCTTTGTTCTTCTGATGGTGGTGGTGGAGTTCCTCCTTCTACTAGCCGAGCTGGTTCACGGGCCGTTCAGTCTTGGTTTTGGGATTGCCAATACAGCGCATATCATCGGGGGGCTGGCAGGGATCATACTCGGTCGGTTACCCTGTATGCGCAAACACGCCGTGTTGTAAGTCCTCGTAGCTCAGTGGATAGAGCGGTCGCCTCCTAAGCGACAGGCCGCGGGTCCGACTCCCGCCGAGGGCAACTCTTTAGTTTTTTGAATTCCAGCTTTCTCCGAAATCGGACTCCTACTATACCGACGTTAGTGTGGGTCTGAGCTGGGTGAGTGGAATGAAGGTCAATCCGGGAGCATCACCGCCAGAAAACAAACCAGGTGGCTCTCCATCTGGAGTGCCCAGCCGAGAAGCTAACTTGGCAAGCGAGATCCTGAAGCATCCATTGGAGCCGACTGGGGATGCGTCCCAGCGCCTAAAGGCAAGAGCGAAGATCATGGACGCCGAACAAGGGATGGAGGTTGACGAAGACATACCGCTCCTAAAAACCTAATCAAACCTATACATCGCAATAAGCAATATTTGGATTT
>JBMOFD010000032.1:0-20357 GCA_049314435.1 Chlamydiia bacterium
ACTTTGTCAGGCAGAGCAGTGAGCACGTGTTCCCCGCAGGTGCGGGGATGAACCGGGAGATTTGTTTAGCCATGAGGGCGCAGGACAGTGTTCCCCGCAGGTGCGGGGATGAACCGAGATCCTACAGTTGTATCGCCTCCATCTGATCGTGTTCCCCGCAGGTGCGGGGATGAACCGGCTATCTGCTTCAGAGACTGAGACGACACAGTGGTGCCACGGTCATATAGGGATGGACTGCATTTCAGGATCTCCACTATCTTTATGGCGTAATCCCCGCGCATGGCGGGGATGGACCTGGACTGTAAATTCATCGACTCACGTCTCCACCGTGTTCCCCGCGCATGCGGGGATGAACCGCTATCGCCATGGACCAATCGCAGGTGCTACGGTGCTCCTCAGGAGGCATAGAGAGAGGCTACGGAGCATTCTCTTTCGTTTTTGCCTCCATGCATGATGTTGGAGCAGGCTCTGAGTCTTCTGAATGCCACGACTGAATGCTTCCCCGCTGTCCACGAGCCCCAGGCTCGACGGATTCGAGATAGAAGGGCTCAATTTCTAGCGGGGCCGCTGGGAATTGCCGTGGTAGCCGTTGGCATCTGACCGAGAAAAGACGAGCTGCCTTGCCAATGACTCTCGGGTGCCTTGCCCAGGAGCCGTTCGAGTAGCTGGCTATGGCTGAAATTAGGACGTTTTAGGAGGCTAGTGTCCCACGGCCGACTTTTGGCCGTAAAAATGTCCCTTCCAGGGCTTGACTTTTGCTTCGTAAGCGCTTGATTAGGAAAGAGAGTGGGGGCGGCTGGACTCGAACCAGCGAAACCGAAAGGTGAGGGATTTACAGTCCCTTGCAATTGCCGCTATGCGACACCCCCAGAAGATGCTGGCTAGAGGAATTGAACCCCCAACCATCCGATTACAAGTCGGGCGCTCTACCAATTGAGCTAAGCCAGCAACGGCACACATGGTACGCCGTGGGAGGTTAACGCGCAATCCCAAAATCCAGGAGATCGTGTGAGATGACCGGCAATTATACGCCCGTGGGCTGCCCACGGGCGTATAATTGCTGGAGGAACGTTTTCTCTATGGGCGGCGCAATTCGGATTGAGCGCCATCCAGGAAGCCTTCTGGCGGCGTCGGGGCTCGAACTTGTTTTCATGCAACTGGTCGATACCGCTCCGCTAGGTCGTGTCCAGAAGCCTCAGTTTTCAACTACACCGTGGCTTGTCCAATAGGTTGATAGATCGGAGCTCTCCCCGGGAGAGCTCGGTGGTTCAAGGATATCCCTCAAAGCACGGAAGGGCGCGGCGGTAGCTGCCCGGTACAAGGGAGGCTTGCACTGCGGTATTTTCGCCTGCTTCCACGATCCGATCGGGACAGAGCTCAAGGGCCGCGTTTCCTGTGGAGGCATTCACCAGTCCCCAATGTGGTTGGTAGGAGGGAGCCTTTCCTAAGAGCACCTGATAGCGTGCCCAATCATAGGGCCCTGGGTAGGCCTCTGAGTTAGACTCCGCTGATGCAGGTCTCGCCGATGCAGGTTCTTCTGATTCTGAATCGACTTCCGCCGGGTTCACCTCTACAGGTGGAAGTCGATGGGAGGCTAGTTGCTGCTGGATCCGGAGCTCCTCAGAACCCCCGACGAATAAGACAGTCTGCTGGGGGAATCCTCGCCCACGTAGGACGAGCACTTCTTGCGATGTGGGAAGCCCCTGTTCTCCTAAGTGATAGGCAGAAGAGAGTTTGCCGTTGAGCTTAGGAGCTCCCAGTGGCTGATCCGACGGATTGGCTTCGGCCAGGGGAGGGAGGTTCCTTTTACTTCGGTATGCGTCGATCTGGATGCGTCGTTTTTGTGCGGAGAACCGGTTAGCAGATGAGGGTTGGTTCAGTAAACGGAGGTTGCGCTCGTATGCCTGATGTTCCAGGTGGTCCTTAATTCGGGTCCCAAGTTGTTCGACGACAGGCTCTGGCCCATCAGCCTCTGGTTGGAGCCGATCATAGAGACTCTCTTTCCACGTGACTGTGGGGAGCGCTACATGGTGCACTTCGATTGCTTTGGCAAGCGAAACAGAGACCTGTTTTTGCAGAAGGACCTGACGTTCGGCCTGGTTGTTGAGCCTGGCTTCGGGTGCCAAAGCCCCTGCCCAGCGGTCATCGACGAGCTGCTCGTTGAGCGAAATAACGGTGTCTAGATCACCGGGCTGCACCTCGCCTTGGCCATACAGCCAGCGTTGGGTGGCCTGCCGAGCATTCTTGGCTTCATCGTCATTGCTATCACGCAGGCGCTCCATCCGTCGCTCCTCATCCTGCGTCCTCTTCAGCATGTCCTTGAGCCAGTCAGCATGGGTAGCCTCAGGGCGGTCGCCCTTGAGAGCTTCCCAGGTTCCGTGGGGGAGCTTGATGATGGCTCGGTGGAGTGTGCCCAGTTTACGGGCTCGGCCGGCGCCCTGCTCGATGCTGGTATCGGTCGCCGTGGAGCTAGGAATCAGCGTAAAGACTGTTTGGACGGGGCAGGGGAGGTGAGGAATGGTCAGGTCCACACCACTCTTGGGAACGGTGAAGTCCACGCCGCGTAGGTCGGCAGGACCAAAATAGAAGAGCGTCTTGGCATACAAGTCGCTCTCGACGTCCGCATCCACGAACTCCGATTCGATGAGTTCAAGGGTGGATCCATTTTGGCAAGGGGTGATGAGACGACGAGGCATCGGATGGTCGGGGTCGTAGAACGCCACCTGACACGTGAAATTGCGGGCCCAGCGCATCGCAATGGCTCGGCTACCCACACCGTGACCGATACCCGCTTGGTTGAGGACCGCTTGGCAGGAGATCCCCCCATCGGCGTTCCGGGTAATGAGCGAGTCTAGCTGTTGCGCGGCGGTCTGGGCATCTGGGCATGCTTCTAGATGAGCGATTGGCTGGTTCGCCACTCCATGCAGCAGAGCGGCATGGGTTTCAACCGAGGAGGAGCGATCGTCTGTCTCGTGACGTCCTTCGGAACAGGAGGAGGGCAGCTGCTGCTTACGCGGGGTGGCTGTGATGCACACCGCACCTTCTATGCCTTCGATGATCGCTGACATGCGGCGTTGCGCCCGGCCCGAATAGACCGTGATGTGGTGGACTAGGACTTTCTCACAGAAGAAGAGGCGTAGGTCACGCTGTTGGTCATCATCCAGCAGACGTCGAAGGATAGTTCCGACCGAGCCGCCGTGACCTTGCAAGTTCGTGGCTTCAGCTTCCTGGCGGAGACCTTCCAGTCGATCGGCCATCGTCTGATTGTGTGCTTTGGGATCGAGGTTCTCCGCTCGGATGCAGCAGATGACTCGCTGCCACTCGTTGGTAAGATAGTCATCGTCGATGGGTGTGGTGAAACAGGAGGCCGCAAAGGTGGATGCCAGTTGGTCTCCAAACGTACTGAACTGCGTATCCGGTTCCTCTTCTCCCTCTTTGAAGGGGACGCCAATCCGTCTTTCGGCACTGAAGCCATATTCACGGTTCATGGCTCCGGAGAAGAGAATGGGGAGGGAGTGGTGGACGAGTTGCCGGGCTAGTTTAGCAAGTTCCCTGTCTGGGAAGGAATCTGGTAGTGCTGCGTGCCCGAGAGCGATCGCGATCCACTTCTGGTAGCCCATCTCATGGAGAGCCATGCGCATGAGGGCATCGATGGCTCGCTCCACACTCTTGGCTTCGTTCACGAGGAGGGTAGCCGTGGTATGGGTGGTAAAGGATCGGCGTAGCTGAGCGATATCTCGCTGTAGCTGACCGATCTCTACATCGGGATGATCTCGGTAGAGCTGTGTCAGGATGTTCGCATCGAGGGCATTGGGACGAGTCAGCAGGTCGAAGAAACACCCAGTGAGCCGAGCGTGGGAAGTGGGTATGGGGAGGGTGTGTCCCAAGGAGAAGATCAGCTTGCGAATGGCCGAGAGAATCGCATCGGCTTCATCGAGCAGCATGCGCCCCTGTCGGAGCTGCTGATGCAAGGTGCGTAGAATCTTGAGGTCGCTATCCGGTGCATGGGCTTCCAACCGACAGGCGATCTCCACTTCCAGTATTGCGATGGTCTCCGCGGTAGTCAGGATGGGTTGATGCTTAGCGCGCATCTCGGTGATCTTCTCAGACCAGCCCTTTGCATGATGGATCCCTTCCGAGCCCTCCAGGTCCTTACGATCGATCTTCACAGTCAGGGTCGATTCACCAGTCAGAGCTTCCAAGGTAGGGGAGAGATCTCGTCTTGTAGTGGATAGGAGCTGTTCGGTCACCACGACGGTCCAATCCTGCTGGCATGCAAAGGCAACGGCAAGAGCTAGCGCCGTGACGACCTTGGTCTTCCCAAAGCCTGTTCGAGCCTGCACCACCCGGTTACGCCCAGGAGCAGCAGGGTCCAAAATCTCACGAATGACGTTGATCTGTTCTTGGCGGACCACGATGCGCTTCTGCATCTGAAGGAAGAGGCGGTATCGAGCCAGAGCGACTTCTTGTCGCCTCTGTTGTTCGTTCTGTCCCTGTGGCACCTCGGCAAAGCTTGCCTGGAGAACGCGCAGCCGCTCCAGCTCTTCACGGAGGGGGCCTGGGCGGTCTCCTGCACCGAGGAGGCGTTCGACCCCCTGTTGGAGGCAACAGGATCGGAGATAATGCTGGAGGTGAGCGGAGAGCTCGGCCGTGCGGCCGCCTAAGGGGAGGTCTCCTTGGCACCAGATCTGAAGGGCCCTTTCGAGAGCTTCCGCTTCTTGGCTTCGATCTCCTCGGCGCAGCGCCAGGACCCATCGGCTCAGTCTTGGATCTTCCACGGATTGAAGTGCCTGGAGGATCCACTGGCGAGACCGATCGCGCTCGACCATCATCTGCTGGAGAGTCTTGTTCAGGTGGATACGGGTCCTGGGGTCTGTTGCCCACTGGACCAGACGTGCGTCCACATCGGCTGCGGGTGAGGCCCCTGCGGGGAGGTCGTTGATCATGCGAAGGGAGGCCTGATAGTGATGACCGATCCCATTCTCTCCTGCCGGAGGCTCGAGCGCACCATAGAGCCCTTCCAATGCCGCTTGTTGAGCCTTAGCGTCCGCACTGAGAGCGGATGGCCGTTCTGGTATGGCCGGTGAAGCGCGTAAGATCTGTCGAGGTAGGTTCCATATTCCGAGTCCTCCCAAGAGCATCGTTCCCAGCGCCGTTCCCAACTGCAGGGCGACGAGAGTAAGACCCACGACGGGGATGACCCCGACACATGTCGCTATACACAGAGCACCAAGGAGGCTAGCCGTCACTAAGGCGGCTATGGCCCAACGTCGGTGGGATGGAGAGACGACTTGGTCCACAGAGCCGATAGCCAAGGCCCCAAGAGCTCCATCATGTGGATGAAGAACCTGCGTATCGGGCAAAGCGCACGGATCCGGGAAGTAGAGTGCTTCAGCAAGAAGCCGGTTGGCTCCTCGGAAATATCCATGGACAATCTGCGGGAGAACGCTCTCCGCAACAGAGAGAACGGGTCGGAGAGCTCCTTCTGGCACGCGGGAAGATCTCAGGAACTCAGTCAGAAGTCCCATAATAGGTGCTTCTTGGACATCGGAACGGCTGAGATTGCGCTCATTCAGTGCAAGGAGAGCGTGCTCTGCCTCATCGAATACCAAGGCATCGTTGAACAGGAGGGGGGCGTCTCCCAATATGGCTTTGACCATGTCAAGAAGACCACCCATACCCAACGCATTGGCAAGAGCGCCAGCCAGGGCACCACCCGACCGGTGGTTGATGGTCATCATGACCGAGAAAACCAGCATTTCGGTGGTGATGGGTCGCCGAGGGAGGCCCCATCGACGTGAAATCACCTCGATCCTTAGCTTGGTCCACTCCTTGAAGAGGGGAGGAAGTGTCTCAGCTGTTTGCTCCAATCCACGGATCAGTGCCTCGCGTTCCGATTCAGCAATGGCGGGTGCTGCACGGGCAGAGAGTTCTCTTAGCAGGAAGAGCGTGGCTATGGCCGCTTTGGGTAGTGGGGTGTTGCGGCTCATGGCAAAGAGGCAGGTCTGGACCAGCGACTCTGTGTCGGCTGTTCTCAGGGAGGCTAAGTCGGGGTCGCGTTGGGAGATATTCAGTTGGATGATCTTAGGAAGTCGGTTTACTTGGTGAGCCTTGCTGTCAGGAATGATCCAGAGTTCAGCATGCCCTTCTTTGTCGATCAGAGGGATCACGGAACAGGCTGTGAAGTGGGCGCCGAACATCTTGTGGGCCAGCTCTAGGCCGGGGGCGTACCACATGTACTCTTTGTTCCCCTTGCGCACCTTGAATGCCGACTCGGCGTCCTCAGGTAGATACTTCTTGGCCCATCCAGGTGACGAGACCGCTTCGAATTCCAGTCCGTGGAGGGAGGGGAAGGTCACTCTCTGTAGAGCGCCCGACGCTTTGCCGAAGGCACGTGCATCAGGGCAGTTGCGAATGAGGCGACTGAGGGGGCCTCTTGTGCAGGGTGTTGCTAAAAGACTGCCTCGAGGTCCCCGTAGGGTCTTGAGAGCGCCTTTCAGCCTTGTGGCTACGTAGACCTCTTCAGCCGGGGCGCGGAGTGGGGAGCTGCCGGCGATGAGGAGTTCGACGCTGGGTTCCTTACAGGACCAGAGGCCATGATGTGCGAGAAGAGGATAGGAGCGTCGTGCATCGGGGACGGGCTTGGACCACTCCCAGTTGAGAAGGGGGCCATTCGGTCGTCTTGGATCATGGAAGCGACCGCGGAGGAAGTAGCCCTCTCCAGTCTCGACGAGATCGATCCATTCGTCTGAGTTCAAGTCGCCGGCAACGCGTAGGCATCGACGACAGAATTCGTCACGGCGGACGGGGAAGACGCTTCGATCTCCGACCAACTCTCGCAAGCAGGGAATGTCTTGATAGGCTTCTGGAGGAGCATAGGCACTCTTCTGTAGGAGCTGGAATGTATCGCTCAGAGCGATCACGCCTTTGTCCAGTCGGAGAGTCACACTGCGGGGAGGTCGGCCTCCTGGGGCCAGTTCATTAGCTCCGGGCTGTACCGAATACCGAACCGAGCCATCGGCTTCTTGGGTGGACTCCATCAGTTGGTTGCCCGGCTGCAAGAGAGTTCTGGCCAGGGCTACTTCGAGAAGAGCGCGTTCAGGGGTTCTTTGGGTAACGAACGGGAGCCACTCCTGCACCAGAAAGGCGCTATGGAGACGTGACCATTCGGATTCATCTCCATTCCAGGTGGCCTGCGTGAGGGTGTCGGCTTCCCTTAGGAGAGAGACTCGCCACTCGAGGAGTTGTGACTCGGAGAGGTTGGTCTCCTGGAGGAGCGATCCACGGTCCAGCCACATAGCAGCTCGCAGACAGTCGTGCATAGCTGCCATCGGCAGATGGGGAAGAGCTTGGAGGAGGTAGGCGGAGAAGCTCATCGTTTCGGCAAAGCGAAGCGGTTCTCGCATCTTCTCGATGAAGGCCTCGTGGTGTTTTGGTGCCAGGTGGGGGAGTGTCCTAGCCGCAAACGCCAAGAGACGGGCCGCCAGACGAGGATGCTGTGTGAACCTCTCTCTCGCTTGGTCCAGGATCCCGAGCACCAGATGAGCCACATGGTCTTCCACTAGCGGAGGGAATTGGAATCCGGGAGGGGAAAGAGTCGCTCGAACGTAGAGCCCTAAAAGGGCGGGACGTTCGAGGATTTCAGGGAAGTTGTGGATGAGGCCCAGAACCTGGCTCCAACGGATCTCCGGGGGCTCTTCTAGATCAACACCTACGCTGCCTAGGATATCGAGGTCCTTGAGTTGTAGATGCATGCGGGCCGCCTCGGTTTCCAAGGCGGTATGCCACCGCACATTGTCGACCTCTAAACGACGCCCGTCGGCTTCTGCAATCACTCTGCGCGGATGGCCACCATCAGCCAAGGTGCTTACTTGGTTCGTGGTGTCGTACCAACTCCGAGCCTGCGTCCGACCGCTCCTGCCGCCAGACGATGTGCCTACTTTGTTCTTATGCCCGTAGCTGCGAGGGGCCAGGGAGCGAATGAGCGATTGATAGTCTACAAGATGGGAAGAGAGGTCGGCTCGGCCGAGCGCAGGAGGGGGAAGACGGTGCAGTGCGTGGCGTCCACCTGCCCAGAGCAGGGATCCTGCTGGGCCCCCTGGAGGAAGAATCCGGGTGTCTTTTTCGCGAAGGAGGCGCGGGGCCACCTCTTCGTCGAGAAAATGATCTCCCTGAGCCCACGACAAATCAAAATGGGTCAGATTCAACTGGACAGCGGGCCTTAATCGACCCTGGAGTTCTTGAGCTAATGCGGGCAGCCTCTGTGTGAAGGCCTTCCAAGGTGCTGAGGCTTTATCCACCCCACTGCGTACGAAATTGATTTTGGCGACAAATGGTCGGTCTGCAAAGAGATCGGCCAGGATCGCTCCTGGATCGGGCTGGATAACCCAGCAACGACTCAGAAGCCGCTGCACTCCGGGGGCGTTCATGTGAGCCATCAGATGCTGAAGCTCTCTGGTCTCAGCGTCGGAGAGAGCAAACGAGGGCTGACTTGCTGGTGTCCAGGCTCCATACTCTTCGTCCGGTTTCTTGGAGGTGCAGGTCTTGCTGAGAGTGTCCTGGGCTGCCTGCAAGTTGCAGAAAGCCTGCTTCAAGGAGCGATGAGCAGATTGAAGAGACTGGATAGAAGGCTCTAAGTTTTGCTGGTCTTGGCTCCCCTCTTCGGGTCGCCAGATCATCCCAGCACAGCCAAGCCAGAGCATCGGCTCAAAGAGTTCCGCATGGTAGGGGTCTAAGCCGGCGGGATTGAACAGCGGCCTGTCGGGAGCCATTCTCCACCGTTCAGTGTGTAGGATGGGGTGTTCCGCAAAAACCGGGTGTGGGCCGTTCCAGTTGTGGCCGTCGTCGTCTCGGTAATTTTGCAGCTCTTCCGGGCAGCGGACATCTGTCAAAAACATGTGATAGAGCATGTCCCCGTATGGGTAGGCACATACTTCGCGTTTGGCCGTAGCGAGCAGGGCCTGCAGGCTCTCATTGGCTAAGACTTGTCGGCATCGCGCAAGGCCGAGAGTGCCCTGAAGAATGTTCAGACGTTGCGCCATCATCCACTCATCATGATCAAAGGCCACCATGTTCGTTGGGGCGCAGAGCTCATCCAGGCGGGTCTTCAGTGCATCTAGGGCATTCACCAAACGAGGAAGATCTTGATCTTGTTGCAGGTCTTGTCGCTGTAGAATGGTGCGCGCATCGATCTCTTCAAGACGTGCCATCAGCATCGAACGTTGCTGTAACTCAGGGCCTTCTTGGTGACGCTCTGTCATGGCCTTTTCGATGAGAGCAGCACAGGCGCCTAAGTCAGCAGTGCGCTGTTGCCGTGCTACCTGGCGTGTCTCGTGCACAGTGACGACGGCGGCTAGTCCACACTCCAGGGCTCCTTGAGGTGGAGCGCTCTGGAGGGCGACTGCCGGCTGGATGGATAGGACTGCTGGCTGGATGCCAAGAGAGCGATGAAGAGCGCTCAGGGCCTGAGACCATGGCTGGCCGAGGTGCAGATGCCCTCGACGTGCAACCTCCTGTAGGAGCAGTTCAGGGACTACTAGAACAAATTTCTGTGCGGTACGGAGCCCTTGCAATAGGCTCTTGCCCGCAGCTGTGCTTTCAAGCAGTGCTGTCACAGATAGGCCTAGAGAGACCAGGCCTCCAAAGAGGCTGGCCGCGCGAATGCAGTTGGCGGCGCACTCTTTGAATAGTTGAGCTTCAAAGAGGTCATTGACTGGCTGCGCATCTGGGCGCGCCTGTGGGTCGTGGGAGCCTACAGACTCCGCCAGCTTGGCCACGGCTGAGAACATCAGGTGGATGGGGAAGATCTCGTCATGCGCTGGCTGTTGAGGAGGGGCCTCCAGATGCGCCGTCCTAGAGCGAGTCCAAGCCTCTAATAGCGGTCGTAAAGGGGAGTCCTGAGCAATAAGAGGTGTTTGCTCTACGCCCTCGAGGCGTAGATTCTCTGGGTGATCTTGATCCCCGATGAGGCTGTCAAGGAGATTCTGCAGGGTGCGCGGTAGATCAACAGTTGCCTCCGGAGTGGGTGGACCAAGATCGAGTCCGATGATATCGGTGACCTCGACAGGTCCCAGTGCTTGCGTCGAGAGTTTAGGAAAGAGGGGATTTTCCCCGCCGATCTGTAGAAGGTGTCGGGTGACCTGTGTTTGTGTGCTGCCTTCTGCCGGCGGTTCTAGCTTTAGGACTTGGAGGAGATCTCCGTGAATGGAGACGAGTGTGCCCGATTCTCCTCGTGCCCACTGCCGTCGAAGAGCTTCTTGTCTTGTGGTGAAGAGCACCGTTAGGGCTTCGGTCTTGATCCTGATCAACTCCAGACCGGCTGCCTTCTCGGGCGTTGTGTTGAGCAATCGGCCTGACTCCTTCCACTTCGTCATGATCGGGGACAATTCGGCTTGTGCACGCTGGACCTTCTCCCACTCGACGATCTGCTGCTCCAATAGATTAGCGGACGTTCCTACCAGACTCGCGCGATCCCCTTGGACTTGACCTAGAAACTGCTGGAGAGCTCGCATGCGCTCTCGATGAGGGTTAGTGCCAAGGCTGATGCCAGGAAAGCTGCAGAACATGGAGAGCTCAGCAGGTGGCCGGAACATCACGGCCTCCCGCGCTCCCTCTTTCCCAGCCCACCAGTAGCGAAGACCCCAGGTGATGAGCGAGACCGCCAACTTCAAGAGAACCCAAATGGAGGCAATCCGCCAAGGTGGGGATGGCTCGGACATATCTAGTTGGCCGACTTCCCGAATGGTCACGTCCTGGACGCGGCTTCTCAGAGTTCGCGCAGCTGGGGCCGAGGCCTGGCATACCATCCCGTCGGTATCGGGCTGGGGTTTGAGAAGACCACGGGCCAAGCTCTCAGGAGAGAGGGTTCCCTTGGCTCGTGTCCACAAGACCGCATCGGCTACGCCAGAAGCGGGCGAAGAGACCGCGACCTTTCTCCAGGCATGAGACATAGGGAAATCCTCAATAAATAAATCGAATTCTGTCACATTAATTATAGCGACTGCCTGTTAAGTTACAGTTAAGAGTGCATAGTAAATATTGGAGTCGATGAGGGGCATGGTTTCACTTGGGCTGCCGATGGGGCCGACTGGCTGGGGTCATGAATGACGGACCGGTGCGGTCAGACGGACCGGTGCGGTCAGACGGACTACCTGATTCGCCGGCCTAGGCCACCTTTGGTTCGGACTCTAACCACGCAGGAAGTCCAACCTGCGGCCCAGAAGGGCACATTGGTTTGGAAGTGGTTTCAGTGGCCAGGCAGGAGGCCTGCTTCTCTTCAACAGCGCGGCCTAGCTTCATGGCAACAAAGATCCGGCTGATTCCATTCGCCTGGGCGGCGCGCGCTTAGACCCCCTAACTTGGGGGAAGGGCATGACAAGTTCAACTCCGAATTCTGTCTAGACATTGGAGTCCGCCTGAGGATACGCTCCAGCGCTATTCACCACAGTTGACACTGAAATGCCCGTCGCAAAATTCAACCCTTCCTAAATATGGCCCATCCTTCTCTTCCCATAAGGCCTTTTCCACACCTCTACAGAGCATTCCTCACAGGGATATCAATCCTTGCGATCGCGTCCGAAATGAGTCTGGCAGCGGCGTCTGCCCGTGAGAACAATCCCCATATCCGCCTGGTGCCCTCTGGAAAGAAAGGTATCGCACATGCCCGTGCAGTAAGGGATCTTCCAGAAACTGAAACGTATCCTCAATATGAGATCGACAACCGAAAGAATGACCGGAAAAGTGACGGTATCAAAGCAGCTAGTGCCGCAATAGCGGCTGCCGCGGCTGCTAGGCGTAATCCAGCTGCCGCCCTGGGATCGGCAGGCATAGCATATAGCTATGCCGGTGATGCGTATGAAGCCCACCAAGATGTGCAAAAAATGGAAGATCACAATTCCAAAGTCGATAAGAACTAAACTGGATTAAAAATGTTTCAAACGGTGTTGATCCTCTCGCTGATTCCTGCTGCCATAGGCCTTAGTATCTTTCTCCGATCTATTGCGGCCGCACAGCCGCCTATTTTCTCCAAGCCTTTTGGGAAATGTGTTTTCGCGATTTGGTTGGTGCTTTTTGTGAGCTATCTGCTGTGCACCCCGCAACCGACGAAGACGGGCTGGTTGTACTACGATCTGCTCTTCCCTTGGATAGCCTATCCGGCACTTGTTGTCTCAGCGATAGACTGGCTGGTAGATGCCCTGAAGGTACTTTGGCCCAAGTGCCCAAAGCTAACCTTCCAGGGAAAAGCTGGGCTGCTGATCCTCGCTTGTACAGGGACCCTCCTGAAGCAAATCTATTCATTCTAAGGTGGTCAGGAAGTAGTTTCAGTAGCCATGTAGGAAGCCTGTTTTTCTTCGACTGCTCGGCCTAGCTTCAAAGTAGCAAAAATCCATGCCACCAGAACCACCATTACGGTGCACCCGATCCACGGAGTGGAGGCTGCTAGGCCACCACAGAGCACAATGAACCCTTGAGAGAGTACAGAGGCTCCTGATTTGCCCACGCTAGAGCCAAGGCCGTCAATGGCAGACTTGGCAATGCTCCGTGTGTTGCTATCCAACGGCAAGAAGGTCATCTCCTTAGTGGCATCGAACACGGAGTACTTGCACGCTTTGCTAAGGCAGTTCTGGAGCGAGCCGCAGTAGAGAGCTAGCAGCGCAGGTGTAAGACCCAGGAAGGCGATATGCGGTGCAAATCCAAGGCGTAGAGAGAAGAAGGTGATGCCCAGGCTGGCCATGACGATCGGTGTGATCATCGCTACGAAGGTCCATCCACAGCGCCGCATCATAGCAGCGAAGGCTAAGGCCCCTATCGTGGCAAAGACGCCGATACCCATGGTGATTAGGTTCATGTGCTCGAGGATCAAGATCGGATCCTTCAATGCGCGGTGTAGCTGATCCTTCCACATCAAGTCAGTGAGGTTGATGGTTACGTTGTAGCCGATCAAGACGGTAGCGATGGAGAGAAGGTAGGGGTCTCTTGCCAACAGACGGAGTGCGGTGCGTACGCCAATGGGGCGCTTCTTCTCGTCGGAGCCCTGAATCACTTCAGCGGCTTTTCCAGGGAACAGCTTGCAGAGACGATGGAAGAGGAACATAGAGATGCAGCAGAAGGAACAGACAAGCAGAGTGACTTGTATGAGAGTCCCTTCCCAACGATCCACTTCAAAGATCGAAGTCAGCCAGGGCGCTGCAATAAGGCTGGCAGCCAAGGCGCCGAACAGCGGAGCTATGTTAGAGCTCAGATTCAAGATGCCATAGGTGCGCTTAGCTTCATCGATAGAGAAGAGCTCATTGGCCCAGCCCCAGTACAGAATCGCCAGGACTACGGAGCCCCAGAGTTCTGTCACCACAAAGAAGATGCTGATGTTCCAGTTAGCAATGATGGCGATGAGCCCCTTGCACCCAGCAGGCAGAAGCTGAGTCAGGGTCGCCCCAAATGATGAAAGAACCAGCTGGTCTCGCATGGGGAAGAGGATGAAGGCGAAGAGCAAGTAGTAGAGGGTGTAAAACCCTAGGATTCGGAAGAAGCGTCCCTTGCGACTGCAGCGCTTAGATAGCTGTGTTACGATCCAGGTTGCGATCAGGGCGCCGGGTAGCATGCCCCATAGTTTTAGGAAGGGGAGCGCTTCAGCACCAGCCCCACCGGCCGTCAAAAGAAGCGTGTCCTTCATGTTCCGCATGACGCTGTAGCTCATGCACAAAAAGAAAAGGAGCCCAAAAAGGAGCCCCACCTTCAGCGTTTCCTCTGCGCGTACCGGCCAAAGCAGCCGCCGCCAGAATCCAAATTCCCCGTTCGATCTCTCTTCCATCATGCAACCTGCCTCATGATAAACCCATCAATTGTCGCCGGTGGGGGGATAAATTTCAAAGCTTAATCCGGACGTAAAAAATTGTTTAACTGCTTTGGAAGGCTTTAGGACGCCCTGATGGGCTCGCGCTCTGGCACGGGGCGTTCTGTCATGGATCTAGTAAGTAATTAGTTTATAAAGACGCGCCGAGCCGTTGCAGTTTGGCATTGGCTGACCGAGCCGGAAGGCAGACCTTTAGGCGAGTGGTCGACGAGCGGTGATGGTCGGATACATGCGTCTGCTGTCGAAGTGGACCGCGACATCGGTAAATCCGACGCTTCTGAAATCATCCTCCAGTTCCGACGCCGATCTGAAATTCCTCCATTTGGCCTGTAGAATGTCTCCAAACAGAATAGCATCCATGAGCATGTCTTCGGTATTACATACGGTCAGATCCCAATCAGTGGGTTTCGCGTGTCCAGGCGGGTAGGTGTATACACTGGTAATCAACGTCCCGCCTGGCTTCAGCGCGATAAAGAAATTACGGTACAGGTCCAGGACTCTTGCTACCTCTGGCTCGTAGCAGTTCAACCCGCTGCTAGTGATGACATCAAACGCCTTGTCGAAGCCGAGCGACCAAGCATTTCCTAAAATAAATTCGGCATCCGCAACGCCCAGGTGCTGGGCTAGTTCTCGACCGTGGTCCAAGCTTTCGGGATCAATATCAATGCCAACTATTCTGCAATCAGCAGCTCGGGATAGGTCGAGCGACAGTAGATCGCGCATGAGCCCGCAGGGAATGGATGCGAACACCGCTCCCGGTCGGACATGCTGTTGAAGCATCTTTTGAAAAATTCCACCGCGTTCACGGTGAGCAAGAACATTAGGACTCCGAGTGAGAAGGAATAGCTCCATCGGGCTGTATGTTCTCTGATGAAGGTCGTGAGGAGTCTCGTTTCGGCTGAAGGGGTGGTGCAAGATATAGTCGGTCCAGTATCCGTTGACGCCTCTGCGCTCCAAGATAAACCGACCCATCTCACAGCCACACAATTGGTCGATCATTTCTAGTTGGTCGGAGACCGAAACATGGGGTAGATCTCCTCGCGAGGTAACCTGTGACACCAATTGGTCGAGTGCTATGTCGAAGGAGCTCTCTATGCATGCATGTGAGCGATTTGGACTATCCATGGCCTTTGTACTGCGGACCGCAGCCTCTTGCGTTGATGCTACTCTGCATCGTCGGTGGGGCACCTAGCCTACCTGCTTTCTCTAGGTCCAACAATCGAACAGAGTGTTCTATGAAAGACCAGAGTGATGTGTCGTATTGTATAACAATCGCGGCTTATTATTCTTCGTCGGCCTGTTTGTGTGCGATAAAATTTTTTATCGACGCATATTGTGACGAGGCAAGTGTACTGGTGGCTCTCTCATCTTTCCTTCCTGAGATGAGTGAGAGGGAGATTGGTCTGGTCTCTGTGGCTTTATCGGCGCGGGCTCTAAGCCTTGTAATAGGTTCTGAATTTGTAGTACGGATATAGCGACATGGCAAATATAAGCAATGACGCATAGACAAGGTACAGTCCTGGAACGCCAGGGGCTCCTAATAGCTTATATAAATATAGAGAGCTGATGGCAAATAGTATGGCGATAGAGTCCGTCGAATCCATTAGACCATAGACTTTTCCGGTTTCATGGGGCTGGCGCTCCTTAGTGATGATTGAGAAAATGCATGGGACCATGACGGCGCTAGCCGCCGCGTAGATCCCGTAGCAAGTGATTGACAGGACGTTGGTATACCCAGTTGACAAAAGCGACATGGCCATGGGCACCTCAGCCATAAGCGACCCAACCAGACCGCAACTGATCAACTCCTCATCCGACAGCTTGGTGTAGCGCAGAAGCGCTACACCAACATACGTGCCAATAATGTACGCTAGCGAGACGTGGTTAAATGGGGCAATGCTCAACTCAACGTCTGACATGAATATGATGTAGAACGAGTACTCCCATAGAAAGAACGTCAGCAATGCGAGTCGAACCCGTCCGTGACCCAGCAGATCGGTAAAGATCCTTCGAACTTCTTCTTTCAGTTTTTGCAGAATGGTGCCCGCATCGAATTCATGCGGCACCCGGTCGCGGGCGTCTCGGAATTCTCGGAAGGCTAGATAGGCGCTAAGGAACAGGGCACCCATTATGGCGGCGTTGGAGTAGTAGCTTCCTAGCTGATCGTGGAGCGTAATGATCATCAGATAGGCTGATGCAATGGCCGCAATCGAGATGGCAAAGGCAATGCGAAATTGCCGATGTCGAATGTCGGCGATTGCGGCCCAGGAGAGGCCCAAGGTGTTCCCAAGGGCAGCCTTGCCGAGGATCGCCAGAGGTACAAGAAACAGTCCTCTTGAGTAGGCGCTGTCTAGGAGGGCCAGCCCCATGGCTATTCCGGAGCAGGTCAGAGAAAAAATAAGGCTCCGTCGTCTGCAGTAGAAGTCGGAATACCCTGCCTGGATGGGAGAGGCGACGATTTGCACCAGTAGGAAAGCAACGCAGAACCCGAGGCCCGTATAGCTGTAGTGGTCCGAAAGGACTCGAATAATGTGGCTATGACAAATTTGATCAATGAAAATAAAGCCCAGCAGTAAGGCAAATTGCTTGTTGATCAATCTGGGATGAGCTGTGTGCTCAGGCATACCATCGCCAATGCTTGAGTAGTGCTAGCTGGGGCTGGGGCCGAGCATTGTCTGAGCTCCCAAATCAGCGTTTGGGCCTTTATTGCCATCTTTCGGATATGTGCGCAAATCTCGCTGAGAGCCGGCTTTTGAATGGATGCGCTAGCCATGTTCGAGCCAGCTCTGTACAACGACTTTCAAGAAAGCCCAGTTTCGGGCATACCTCTGAGCCTCGGAGGATCTATGAGTGCATTATTTTCATTGACATCACGCGATCAAGCCTTCTTTCAAGCTATGGAAGAGCTGTTTAGGACTCAGTTTCCCGACCTTATCGATCGATTTGGTATTTGGCGGGTACATCATCATTTTGAGTTGACTAGCCATGAAGTACTTCATGAGACAACTGACCTACAAGCTCGGACATCAACCCTAGCCATCATTCCGGCGGAGGAGCTGCCAAAGACTTCGGTTCCTTCGACTTGGTGTCTGACCGAAGATGGGCTGAATGTTGTGACTTGGTGTTGTGACTAATGCTCCCACGAGTCGAAGAGTAGAGCCGACGGCAGTCACGAGCATGCGTCAGTCATGGATAGTGACGTAGGTGTCGAGACAGGCAAGCGGCTGGGGCCGCGGGTGAACGTCTGTTGTTGACTGCCGTTTGGTATATGCAGATATGCCCTGGTTGGAGGGGACAATCACATGAGCCTACGAGCGCTTCCCTATCTGCCGGACTCTCTTCTAGCGGGGTTCCCGGAATTAGAACGATACGCCTCCAAAATTCGCAGAGCTCGGCGAATTGGAGGAATAGCGCTGGGTTCGGAGCTTATTGCTCTTGGCCTGACCACCTATGGGCTTGCTTCTCCAGAAGCGTTGGAATTCGCCTGGTTGGGGATCCTCATGCGTGTGGCAGGAGGCTTGTGTGCTAGTGTTGCGCAAAACAGGGCCGGAGCGGCGTGGAGCCTAGCTCTGCAGACCTTGCTGGGCCCGCTAAGAAGCTGTCAGCGATCCCTGCATGCTTTGCTTGTGCGGCACGGTCTGTCTGACGACGACCTACAGACGCTCAGTTCGATTCCGCAAGAAGTCTACCAGCTAGAACTGCAGGGCTATCCGCGGCAGTTTCTGCTTAGTGTGGGGGCTCCTGTAGCCTGCGGCATTGGGCTCATCGTGACAGGCCAGTTTGGCTTGGCTGCCATAGTGATTCTGTTGGGACTGCTTGCGATGCCTGTTGGGGAATTTCTATATCGCCGATTTGCGCTGCCTCAGGAGGTTGCTAGACGGCTTGCAGTCTCTGCTCAGATGCCTAGTGTATTGGACGGCTTATACCGATGCCACCAGCGGTTAGTCTTCTTTGTGAATCTCAGCGCGCAGCTCCCTCTGTTGCTATTTGCCGGTCGGATATACCTCGGACCGACCTTACTGCTCTCTTCATTTTGGGCGCTAAGCCAAGGGCTTGCAGGACTTGGGGGAATGCTGGCTTTTCAGCGACTCAGGGCAGCTTCACAAAGATCCGTCGAGCGAGTGGGCGCGCTTGTCCGTTCGCTAGAGGACACTTCTCTCCTCGTCACCAATCGACGCTGGATGGAACATCTTGCTGCAGGTGATAGTGCGTCCTGTCCGGACACGGCCGACTTTCGCGGTGTGGTACTGGATGAATTTACTCCAAGGGTAGCGTCCGATCAATCCGTGCCGACACCTTGCTTTTCGGCCCGGATACCGGCAGGTGCCGCGGCTATAGTCGAAGCCCCTTCAGGCAGCGGGAAGTCGGTTCTGTTGCTGAGCTTGAGGCATCTTCTAGACCACGTTGGAGAACTAGTCTTTTGTGACGGAGGAGTTGCTGAAAATGCACACCAGCTGACCCGTGAGCAGCTTGACGAGCGTATTCTACATGTCGAACTCGATGCTCTCCCGAAGGGTGCGCGAATTGTGGATCTCTTTAGCAGAGCTGCGAGAGCCTCCGCCGACAAGCTAAATGAAGCGCTTCAAACTACTATGTCCACCACCTTGGTGGATCTGGCTTGGCAGACAGAGGACGTCTTACTCCAAGCTGAAATAGCAACCATGCGGGCAGGAGGGAAGTCCTTGTTTCCCAGCAAAGCAGTTCCGTCCTTGATAGCCCTACGGGAGTGGCGCTGTGAATGGGTTCAGTCGTTGCTCAATCGTCAAAATGGACATCTGGGAGGGGGCCGAATCACCGCCCTCCGCAATATTGGATCATTGTCATCAGGTGAACGCCAGAGTTTGATAGGTCTGCTCACACTGGTAGAGGCCGGTCAACGCTCAAAGCTCGCGCTTGTTGTATTGGACGAGCCGCTAGCTCACCTGGATGCTCAGCAGAGGCAAGTTCAAATGGAGCGCCTGGTCGGGCTTACGAAGCTGCCAAGAGCTCCAGCCTTGCTGGTCATCACACACGGCCATGCTCAGGAGATTGCGGGGACCTTGCCTGGCAGCCAGGTGATCACTCGGCCCTGTTGAACTAGGCAACCACCGGGCTTGTGTTTAGCGGGTCTTCAGTTGCGCGGCAGCACCGGCGGCGGCAGTGGGGCCACTGCGCTGAGCGCTCTTATGGCGGCTATAGGTTTCGCGCGGTTTGGTGCAAGGACGTAAAAGAGATGAGCAGGGTCCTCTCCTTATGGTGAGGACTGCTCATCGGCCAAAACCTCGGGCTGGTCCGTGACCTCCCCCGGGTAAGGTGCGCACCTTGCTCTGAGCTGAGCAATCTGATTCAACCATCGTTTGGCGGCATCATGGCTGATGGCGTAGTGCGCGAGAGGTTGGTGACTTATTAGTGGGCATTCCAGATTCGGAGCATCCTGGGACTCCGGCAGGGGATCCTCGACGCTACAGGCGTAGCCTTTCACGACTTCAATATGAATCGCCCCATCTCTCGTATAAATCCATGTGTCAGGGTTGGCATTTGGCCTCGAGAAAAATCTGTGCATAGCAAAAAATCGGTCGATTGAAGCGTAGTCAGAGTAGTAGGTGCAGGCCGGTAGGGTCCCATTGCTAAAGTACAAAGCCCATAGGAGAGAGAAGTGGCAAGGTAAGGGTGTGTGAAGCTCTAGCTGTCCGGACAGGGCGTATGTGAGGATCCTCTCGATTTGAGATAGTGTGTACTCCAATTCCTCCGCGTCCTCGACACAGAAGCAATCGCCTGAAGCCGTGTTTAGCCATATGGTCGACCAATCAAAACGCCGAACCACATGGGGATCATACTCATAGAGCAATATCTGCCATGCCAACTCATCATCGAGCTGGAATTCGATGTTCTGCGACGCCATCACTACATTCGGTCTGGCAATAGGTTGCTGGTCCTCACGGGTCTGCAGGAGACCGTTTTGATCAGCCATGCCTGCGCGCTGCAACATGTGCTGCCAGTGCTGGTCCATATCGTTCCAGGCTATTTCAATCCCATGGAGACATCCGTTGTCATTTGGGTAGAAAACCACGATGGCGCCGTCAGCAACTCCCAGCCGTCGCGTATCATCGGGAATATACACCGAATTATCCAAAGCTGGTTGCCCATTCTTGGGAGGGTTTCGGTAGGGATAGTCGGACATCTGAAAGCTCCAGGTTCAGGGGCTCTGATCATACGAGGACTCCAGCGTTTAGTTCCCAGGGCTCCGCAACCGCATCTAGGATAGTCGTTCTAGTCAGACCAAGGACTTCAGACAGCACGTGCTCGCCCTACCGCAACGACCGAACCCTAGAACTATTTTGAAAGTGGCGTGCATCCGCATCTCTTCACTGCACACCGATGCCATGTCTTGGACGCCTCATGACAAATGCCTCACCGAACCTCTGCTGTAACTCGGTAAAAACCAGTCCCTTGCAACGCCATCGGCCATCATCGCACAATCTCTTGGCCGAAAAAGTGGCCCCGTTGTAGATTTATGCCTGTCTTCAGC
>JBMOFD010000033.1:0-19026 GCA_049314435.1 Chlamydiia bacterium
CATGGGCCTGGCTGACTCCAGGCCAAAAATCCTCCTTCCAGCTAGAGTCAGCCTTACATGGCACATCATGCGAAGGGGCCCCAGTGGACATTTGGAGTGGATTTTTCTCTTGGGAATCTTGGGTGGCTCTTGCCACCCTGACGGCTTTAGAGATCGTTCTAGGTATCGACAACCTCCTCGTTCTTGCGGTCCTTGTTACGAAGGTGCCTTCTGCAAAACAAAGGTCTGTTCGGCTTGTGGGACTCTCTCTAGCCGCCCTCGCCAGGATCGGTCTTCTAGCCACGCTCTATGTGGCGATGCGTTGGACGGCTCCTCTCTTCTCAGTCGACAACATGGGCTTTTCAGGACGAGATCTTCTTCTCATCGCTGGTGGACTCTTTCTTCTTTGGAAAGGCTCTCAAGAGATCTACGTCACCTGCGAGCAGTTCGAAGAGAAGCCATCGAAGGCTCTCAAGCCTCGGAATTCCTTAACGGGGATCTATCTGCAACTCATTCTCTTTGACCTCATCTTCTCTCTAGACTCGGTGATCACCGCAGTCGGGATGACAGCCGACTTTTGGGTCATGGTGACCGCCATCCTTCTCGCACTGCTCGTGATGCTCTGGGCTAGTCGTCCGATTTCACGCTACCTCCTAGAGCACACCTCTCTGAAGGTGCTCGCGCTCTCTTTTCTGATCATGCTGGGAGCTCTCCTGATTGCCGATGGCTTCCAGTTCCACATCCCACGCGGCTACCTCTACTTCGCGATTGCCTTCTCGAGTGCCGTTGAGTTCCTGAACTTCCGACGCCGCCGTGTGGCAAAGAAAAGTTAGGCCCAAAGGCCATCGGGGAGCTCCGCTCCGAACCAAGCTGGAGGACTGACGTCCTCCAAGACCTCCCCGACCTAGCTGCCTGCAGCTACCCGTTGTTCCTGCTCCTGTAGGAACAGCTCTTCCTCCTGGAGAGAATCCTCATCTGCGTATCTCCGGGCAAAGGCCACTAGGCTGCCTAGAAAACTCTCGGCGCACTCCTCTTGTGGACTATGCCCACAATTCGGGAACACCCTCAGCTGGGAGCGTCTCAGATCACGGTGGAACCGGTAGGCATTCGATACGGGGACGAGGTCATCCTTCTGACCCCAGATCACCAGGGACGGAAGCGTGATAGCCCGGAACCCTAGGCTCATCCTCTCAAAGAGGTGGTTATCGAAGGAGGCTAGAACTCGAATAGCTGCATGTTTGCCTCCCTCCGCAGCTAAGGGGAGCCAGTAAGCATCGATGGTCTCATCATCGAGTGCTTCCTCATTTTGGAGGCTCTTTCGTAGCAGGTGAGCAATCGCATCCCGAGAGAGAAGAGGGGCTAGCCAGTCGCCAAGACCCCTTGAGAGGCGAAAGAAGAGGGGCATCTCCTGGGGATAGCCGATCGCATCCACGATAGTGATCGACCTCAGAAGGTGGGGCACACGCATCGCAACCCCCAGAGTGATGCACCCTCCCATGCTGTGACCAACGAGGTGAGGCCGCACGATCTTCTTCTGCTCGATGAAGGCGCGGATCTGATCGACATACAGATCGAAGCAGTAGGGAGCATCTTCGGGCTTGGCGCTCTGGCCAAATCCAACCAGGTCGATCGCCCATACATGGAATCCCGCTTGAGCCAACGGCTCGATCACGGAGCGCCAACTAAAGGTGTTCGCTGAAAATCCATGCACGAGGATGACGTGCTGATTGCCTGAGCCGCTTTCTACGTAGTGCACCTGGTAGGTGCCATGAGGAGCCCGCCACTCCCACTGACCCGAACAGCCGCCACAGGACGGTCCGATCTGCGCGCAGCCACCGTCCCCTTCGATTGCGAGATTTTCCGTACGGAGCAGAGCACTGGAGAGCAGAGCACTCCAGCACAACACGACCCGTAGAAATCGACCACCAAGGGAGAGCATCGTTGGCGACCTCCTGCTCGGATTGTGCGTGGGTTCCTACCCGCTTGTCAACGTGACCTCGAGGGGACTGCTGGAAGCCTTGCAGCGCAAGGCCTCTAGTACCAATAGCCCGGTGTGAACGTCCACCCGTAAGTACGTGGTAGCCAGACGCCCGGCCTCCATCTCGCTTCGGGCGCTGGCCGATGCACCCACACCCCGGGTGTCCAGCTATAACGATTCCCTGTCCAGCTGTAATAGCCCACCTGCCATGTCCACTGCTCTTCAGGACCGGGACATGGCTCTGTCTGGTCGATCAGAGCTTGCGGCGGACCGTAGGAGGGAACCGTCACAACGGCGCTATCGCGATGGGCGCAGCCCAGCAGACATACGCCCAGAATCAGTCCAATCGCTTTCCTCACCACATCCCCCTCAGGTCGACTCTTGCCCATGTCGCCACAAGCTGCGATACTATCCGCTCACCATCGTTTAGGTCTGCTATGGCACAAACAGATTCTCGCACGCTGGCATCCGAGCTCTTGCACAAGAGCGGACAGCCCGTACGCCTCTTAGGTTGGCTTAACACTGTCCGTTCAATGGGCAAGCTTTGTTTTCTGATCCTACGGGACCGCTCTGGTTTCGCTCAAATCACATTTGAAGACCGCGACCTAGCCAAGAGACTTCTCACTCTACAGCCGGGCTCTGTTCTCGAGATCGAGGGGATCGTGCGTGAAGCACCCGAGGCTGAAATGAAAGTCGAAGTGGTGCAGCCCACCATTCGGATCCTCTCCTCGGTCCATGACGTCCCTCCCGTCGAGTACGTCAAACCCAAGATCCCCTCCGATCTGGACCACATCCTCGATCATCGAGCCATTGCTCTACGCAATCGGGAACTGCAAGCCGTTTTCCGTATCCAGGGCGAGATCGTCCACGCCTACCGCCTCTTCATGCATGACGTCGTCGAGGCCTACGAGTACTTCCCGCCCAACCTCATCGGCGCTAGCTCCGAGGGCGGCTCAGAGTTCTTCAATGTCGACTACTTTGGCTACACCGCGACGCTAGCCCAGTCGAGTCAGCTCTATAAGCAGATCATGGTCGGCGTCAATGAGCGCGTCTTTGCTCTAGCTCCCTTCTTCCGTGCTGAGAACTCCAATACACCCCGCCATCTCACAGAGGGGAAGCAGCTTGAATTCGAGATGGGCTTCTTCCGCGACTGGACCGAAGTGATGGATGTCCTCGAGGCAAGCCTGAAGTCGATCGTAGGCTATCTTCAGACGCGATGCCAGAAGGAGCTCGCCATCCTCGGGAATCCCCTCGTTCAGTGCCCAGCCGATGTCCCCTTCCCACGTATTACCTTCAAGGAAGCTCAGGAGCTCTACTTCCAGAAGAGCGGTGTGGATGACCGAGCTGAACCCGACCTTTCGCCCGCAGCGGAACGCGTCCTCTGTCAGTGGGCACGTGAGGAGCATGGAACTGATCTGGTGTTCATCACCGACTGGCTCACCGTAAAACGGCCCTTCTACAGCCAGCCCAACGCGGAACACCCCGAGATCACCAACACCTTCGACCTGCTCTGCGCAGGCACCGAGATCGTCTCCGGGGGTGAGCGGCGTCACACCTATGAATCGATGGTGGAAGGGATCCTCCTCAAGGGGATGAAGCCCGAGCAGTTCACGGACTACCTGAGTATCTTCCGCTACGGGATGCCGCCTCACGGTGGGTTCGGGCTCGGGCTTGAGCGCCTCACCATGACGCTGCTCCACTTGCCGAACATCCGAGAGGCCTCCCTCTTCCCCTCCGATCCTCGTCGGATCGCCTCCACTCGGCTACGCAGCCATGTGGTCTACGGAGGTGAAGGGATGCGCAATGAGATCCTGCGCCTCCTGAAGGCCCAACGAGCTGACTTCAAACACCTACGCCATGATCCGACACCTACCGCCACTGAAGCGACTCGCATGGCCACAGAGCTAGATCTCCAGTCGGTGAAGGCGCTGATCCTCAAGGGTAAGAACACGAAGAAGAACATCATGGTCTGCATCCCCACACAGAGGAAGTTGGACATGAAGGTCGTCGCTGAGTTCGCCGGAGAGAAGTGCGAGTTTGAGGATCCCAAGGTGATCGAAGAGCGCTTTGGACTGATCGTCGGTGGAGTGCCACCCTTTGGCACTCTGATGAGCCTGGACACCTTCTTCGACCAGTCTCTCCTCACTCATCAGAATGCTGTTTTCAATTGCGGCCTGACCTCCGAATCGATTATCTGTCCGATGAAGACACTCGTCGAACTCGTGCAGCCTAAAACGGCAGACTTCTGCCGTGAAGGCGACTAACAAACGGACTAGGGAACATGGGTTATCTCCGCTGGATATGGCTCCTGTTCCCTCTAGCCTGCCAACAGGTCATCACTCGGCCTAATCCTCAGTTCGCTGTCTATGGGGACTCTCCCCTCTCGCCACCCGCACCTCTACCTGAGACCACCCCGGTTCTCTCACCTGGAGAACAGTGGATCCCCGGCCATTGGGTAGCCACCGATGCCGGATGGCAGTGGGTTGCCGGGATTGTCATGCCTTGTCCCTGACAAATCAAACTAATGATTTACCTGCTAATGTCGGGTTTTTCGCATTTTTCCGACAATAGATGCTGGATATGTCGACTCAATCGACATATCCAGCTAACCCACCGACGCTCGGATTGGTGACTGGCCTGAGTGTGGACGGCCACGCGCCCAGTAACCTCGTCCGACGGTGAGGCCTCGGCGGCCTCACCTCGCCGGTCGCCTATCTCATTCCCTGCCTTTGCTCTCTTCCGATTCTTGTGGTTGCGACAGGCTGCCAGGTATGGCATCCTTTTGTGAGTTCCTTGGGATTTCGTACGGATGACTCACTTTTGTGATGCATCTGCCTTTTCTCATGGGAAACCGTTCAATTTAAAAGGGAGCGCGGCTACCCCTTCCCATTATGAGGGAGGCTCCGTCGCGTGCAAGGATAGTATGATCTCGATCTCTGGATTCGTTATAGGGAGTGCCGTGCTGGCTCTGCTCTATGGCCTCTGGCTGATTCGGTCGGTGATGGCACTCGGGACAGGGACAGAGGCAATGCAGCGCATTGCACTCGCCATCCAAGAGGGTGCTAACGCGTACCTCAATCGTCAGTACCGCATGATCAGCATTGTGGGCGTCATCGTCGCCGTCATCCTAGGAGCACTCCTAGGCTGGCATGTGGCCGTTGGATTCGTTCTAGGCGCTGTTCTATCGGGCATTGCAGGCTATGTAGGAATGAACGTCTCGGTCCGTGCGAACATTCGCACAACCGAAGCGGCCCGCCATGGAATGCAGGCTGCCCTTGATGTGGCCTTCCGTTCAGGAGCTGTCACTGGACTGCTCGTCGTGGGCCTAGGTCTTCTTGGCATCACAGGCTTCTACCTCTGGATGTCCAATGGCGACGTTGCCATGAGAACCGTTCTGGAATCTCTGGTCGCTCTGAGCTTCGGCGCCTCGCTGATTAGCATCTTCGCTCGTTTGGGCGGAGGGATCTTCACCAAGGGCGCAGACGTAGGTGCTGACCTTTGTGGGAAGATAGACCTCGCTATCCCTGAGGATGATCCACGCAACCCAGCGGTGATCGCCGACAACGTCGGTGACAACGTCGGTGACTGCGCTGGTATGGCCGCTGACCTCTTTGAGACCTACGTGGTCACGATTGTGGGTACGATGCTGCTCGCAGCCGTCTACTTCAAAGACGCGTTCCAACAGAGCATGATGATGTACCCCCTCGCTATCGGGGCGGTCTCTGTCCTGGCTTCGATCATAGGCACATGGTTTGTGCGCCTCGGCAAGAAGCAGAACATCATGGGAGCTCTCTACAAGGGCTTCAATGTGACAGCCATCCTGTCGGCAATAGGTCTCTATGGCGTCACCAGCTGGATCGTCGGGCTGGACACCCAGTTTGTGGTCAATTCAAAGCTCGTCTCTGGTAGTGCCCTCCTCGTCTGTGGACTGGTTGGCCTAGTTACCACAGGCCTCCTGATCTGGATCACCGAGTATTACACCAGCACACGCTACCGCCCCGTGCGTAGCATTGCTGCTGCTAGTGTGACCGGTCACGGCACCAACATCATCCAAGGGCTGGCTGTTTCTATGGAGGGCACTGCCCTTCCAGCCTTAGTGATCTCAGGAGCGATCCTGGTTTCCTATATGGCCGCTGACCTCTTTGGGATTGGGATTGCAGCCACGTCGATGCTAGCGCTGTCTGGCATGGTCGTTGCTCTAGATGCCTACGGTCCTGTGACTGACAACGCCGGTGGTATTGCCGAGATGGCAGGTCTACCTGCCGATGTCCGCAAGACCACAGATGCTCTGGATGCTGTAGGCAACACGACAAAGGCTGTGACCAAGGGCTATGCCATTGGTTCTGCCGGACTAGCGTCCCTGGTGCTCTTCTCTGCCTTCATTGAAGACCTGACCCACTACTTCCCTCACCTCGAGTGCACGTTTGCTCTAGAGGATGCGTATGTGGTGATTGGTCTCTTCATTGGTGGCCTGCTGCCCTACCTCTTCGGTTCGATGGCCATGATGGCCGTAGGTCGTGCAGCTCAGGCTGTGGTCCTCGAAGTGCGTCGTCAATTCCGGGAGATCCCCGGTCTGATGGCGGGTACCGGTCGTCCCGATTACGGTCGTGCGGTGGATATCCTCACGAAAGCAGCGATCAGGGAGATGATCCTCCCCGGCCTGCTGCCCGTGGTCGCACCAGTCCTCCTCTTTGGCATCATCGCCGGATTGGTGGGCATGCATGAGGGATTCATCTGCCTCGGCTCGATGCTGCTCGGCATCGTGGTCACAGGTCTCTTCGTAGCGCTCTCCATGACCACTGGTGGTGGTGCGTGGGATAACGCGAAGAAGTACATCGAAGAGGGTCATTACGGTGGCAAGGGCTCAGAGGCTCATAAGGCTGCCGTCACAGGTGACACTGTAGGCGATCCCTACAAAGACACCGCAGGTCCTGCCATCAATCCGATGATCAAGATCGCGAACATCGTCGCTCTTCTCTTGCTAGCCATTGTCAGCAAGTTCAGCGGCCACTAATCAACTTTATAGGGAAGGCCGAACGGCCTTCCCTTTCTCTTTTCGACTCACTTGTAGATCATTCTGAAGAGCGCCTAAACGCTCTCACGCTTCTGCAGACTGCGTCATGTGATCCTAGATAGCTCTTCGAATGACCTGGCTATTTGATCAGCCAGAAATGGTTTACACACGCAGAGCCGTATTGCATACTCGGCAAGACTGACCTCTATCAGACAGATCATCTACAATCTACTGTGAGACGGGTCACGCTATCACCAAATGAATGAAAACAACTAATTGTCTTACAAGGATACGATGAGAGCGTTTTTTGTTGCCCTAGGGGCCCTTGCAACAGGCTCGTCCTTGCTGGCCAATATTGGTCCGGCTGGATTCCATGAATTCAACTACAATCGCGTCTTTTTCGAGACAGGGACCTATGGCGGCAGTGGCATTAAGGCCGCGTTGCAAGCGGGATTTCCTGTAGTCCATTCCATCGATATCGAGGCGAACTCCTACCGAGATGCGCAGCGGATGTTCAAAGGCTATCCCCAGGTTCATCTTCACCGCGGTGACAGTGGTCGCGACCTGTGGAAGGTCATAAGATACATTCATGAGCCGATCACATTCTGGTTGGATGCTCACTTGGGAAATGAGGTCCCAGGCAGGACCAGTCATACTGCCGTCGCGCGAGAACTCCAACAGATCGCTCGCCATCCTCGCAAGGATCACACCATCCTCATCGATGACATGCATACGACAGGTGGCCCTCTGATGGACTATCTAACACGCGCTGACCTCGAGCGACTCGTCCTTCAGATCAACCCCAACTATAAGATCCGCTACATTCCTGGTGGAAACGATGGCGAATACCCCGAGAATATTTTGGTCGCAACGCCCTAAGTGCGAAATTCCATTGCAGGAGGGCCCCAAGACACTTGGGGCCTCTGCATGGCCTTTACTTCGACGCAGCTCTCCACCACCCTTTCGACTTCCTTGCGAGTCACCCTCCAAACACATTAGCCTACTGCCGCTCTTCTCGCAGGCAGGCACCATGCAAACGCCCTCTCTTTCCATTGTTACGCTCGGTGATCCGATTCTTCGCCGGAAGGCGGCTCCGCTAACCAGGGACAAGATCCGAAGCCCCGAGATCCAACAGCTGATTCGTCAGATGCGCGAAACTCTAGGCTCTCTCGGAGTAGGCCTAGCAGCCCCTCAAGTAGGAGTGCCCTTCCAACTCATCGTGGTCCAAGATAGCGGTGAACTCATGCGACAGCGCTACACACCCGAACAGCTTGCTGAGAGAGAACGAGTGCCCGTGCCGTTCCAAGCCCTCTTCAACCCTACCCTGCAGATCGTTGATTCAGCCGGTTCGCGAGCCTTCTTTGAGGGATGCCTAAGCATCCCTCAGATGCTAGCCGTCGTACCTAGAGCTCATACCGTGCAGGTGGAGGCACTCGACCATCAAGGTCTTGCCGTACGCTTCCAAGCCAGCGGATGGTTTGCTCGCATGCTCCAGCACGAAGTCGATCACCTCCATGGCATCCTCTACACCGATCGTATGGTTCCAGAGACCTTCATGACGTTCGAACACTTTGATCGAACTTGGAAGCAAAAGCCCATCGCAGAAGTCCTCACCGCTTTTGGCGTGAACACCGAGCGCTAAGGACGACTGTTTAGTTCAGCTCTATACGTACGTCTGGGGCCATATCCGGCGTTTGGTTTGATCGCTTGAGCCGCCAACAGTACACTACGAATTCTCAAGGAGTCCCCCATGCTACGAAAAGCATACCGCACCACTCTCCTCGGACTTGCTCTCTGCTGTATGTCAGGCAGCCTATCTGCTTGGGAGCCAGCCATATCTTTCGAGACAGGCTATTCCAGCACTCCTGCGGTGACACTAGAAGCGTGCACACTGCAGGGAAGCACCTTTCAGGTTCGTCCCCCAATCGAGGACGATGCGGTAAGGTTGTGGGAGTTCGCGCTCACCACAAATCCTGATGGCGCACCTACCCTTGCGCAGATGGAACGACGGTTGGCTAGAACCTTGAGACGGATGGCCCAGGGGCGGACCCTGCAGCTCTATCAGATGGTCGATGATCGGATCATGGGGATTGGATCGGTCGATATGGGAAGAGACCGAGCTAACCATGTGGGGCGCATGACCATCAAGGGCTGGGAAGAGGGCCGCGATGCTCTCATCGAAATTCTGATCGCCGAGGCGGAGAAGAACCTACCCGATCTGGAAATTCTGACGATCTGGATCTTCGCTGACAACCAGGAGCGGGCCGCCCATCTCGCGGCTTTGGGCTTCATGCCCATCGGCACCGTGCCCAATGGCATCAAGGTGGGCTCGGATCACTTCGATGCGCTCCACCTATACCGACCTGTTGTGAGGTAGACGATGTGGCGCCTGAACCATACCATCCAATCCGACAGTCCCTGCTGGCAGTGCAGGCCCTCATTCGAGCTCATTACCTGCGCGGAAGGTCACGGATGGTTGGTTCACGAACTGCAGGCGCCTTTGGCTGCTGGGACGCACATCGATGCCCCCAAACATTGCCGCGGTAGGCTCACCGTCGAGTCCTTCCCAGAGGCAGAGTGGGTCCGTGCCTATGTCTTTAGACCATCTAACGTGACGCCTACGACGGTGATCCTGCGTTCTCAGCTACAGGACTGGTGGGATGCACTGGAACGTCCCGCTACACAAGGAAGCTGGCTCTTTATTCAAACGGGATGGGGAGCCTACTTCTCAGACGGCGCACGTTATCGGGGTGTCGGGCCACTCCCTGGAGAGTACCCGCATCTGGAAGGTGCCTGTGCTGACTGGATCTTAGAACGGGGTTTTGTGGGATTGGGCGTAGATACGCTCTGTCCCGACTCCAATGCCTCGTTCCCTATCCACGAAGCGCTTTTACCCTCCAATTGCTGGATCTTAGAGAACCTGAGATACGAGCCCGATCTACCAGAGATTTGTGAGGTCCTGGTCGCACCCATCCGTTGGACAGGCGCGACCGAGACCTCAACAGTCGTATTGGCTAGAGCTACAGCTGACGACCGGTAGCGGGCTACTTCGTCTCTTTGGGGAGAATCATGCCGCCGCCCAGACAGATCTCGCCATCATAGAAGACCACTGACTGCCGCGGCGTCACCGCCTTCTGCGGTTGATCAAACTCGACACGGAGCTTGTCTGTCCCCATCTGCGTCACGGTACACGCTTGGTCAGGCTGCCGATAGCGGATCTTTGCCGTGCATCTCAAAGGGAATGTAACATCCGATAACCAGTTGATCTCATCGGCTTGGAGAGTTGTCTGATAAAGCAGAGGATGTTGCTCCCCCTGCACGACGGTCACCGTGTTCGTCGCGGGATCCTTATCCACGACGTACCAGGCCTCGCCCTCTCCGCCAATTGCTAGTCCTTTCCGCTGTCCGAGGGTGTAGAACGACATCCCCTCATGCTCTCCCACCACCTTACCTTCCGGAGTCACGAAGGCTCCCGGCGTGCGCTGGATGTACTGTGCTAGAAATGGACGGAAGTCCCGCTTCCCAATGAAGCAGATGCCTGTACTATCTTTTTTTGCGGCGGTGGGCAGCCCAACTTGACGAGCCAAGGCTCGGACCTCCCGCTTCGGAAGATTCCCTATCGGAAAGAGAATGCGACCCAGGACTTCTCGGCGGATCGCATAGAGGAAATAGCTCTGGTCTTTCTCAGGGTCGGCACCCCGAGCGAGATGGGGCACCCCATCTCGCTCGACGATACGAGCGTAGTGCCCCGTCGCCACACGCTCAGCTCCCAAGTCCAGCGCCCGCTGCAGGAAAGCATCAAATTTGATCTCGCGATTGCAGAGGATGTCGGGATTGGGGGTATAACCGCGTCGGTAATCCTCCACGAATCGAGCGAACACTCGATCCCAATACTCATCGGCAAAATCCACCGTATAGAAGGGAATGCCCAGAACAGCACAGACCGCCGCCACATCCTCGGCATCCTGCGCTGCGGGACAAGGCCCGCCCTCTTCACGCCAGTTGCGCATGAAGAGCCCAGTGACGCGATGCCCAGCTGCCTGCATCAGATGCGCCGTGACCGAGCTGTCCACGCCACCCGACATCCCTACCACGACTTCTTGCATACCTGCCCATCCTACTACGCTGAGTCAGCTTCTCTAGGAACCACTCTCGCATAGAGAATACGCCAAGAGGACGATCTAATCTATTAATTTTGAAAGCCTTGCGGTCGCGCTCGGGTCGTGAGTCTGCTCTCTGGGCCGGGGACTAGGCCGAGCCCAACCATCACCGTGGCCTATTACCGAACCGGCACTGGAAAGAGTAGGCCAGAAAGGCGAGGATATCGGACCGATTCTGCCGGGCAGGGGGCACGTTGCACTCTCCCCTAAAAACCCTTCTAAAAAGGAGCAGTTTCAAGGCGGAGGCCCGCATGTCTACCAGCGGTGTTGGAAAACAGAGCACCCCGGATGAAGCGGCAGTCACCCTCTCCGAGAAGATCAGGAGGGGGGACTTTACGGTGGATCAGGTCTTAGGGTCGACCCCTGAACAAATCCAAGACCTGGAACGGCGATCGCGGGTGCGCATCCCTAGGATGCTGGATTTTGACTGACCTATAACTCCTGCGGAGGTCCTAAGCCATCCTCCTCACCACCACCTCTGAACTAACAGGATCTTGGTAAGCCTCAGTCGGTTGAGCTATACTCAACGCCCTCCACCAATCCAAGGGTGTGTCATTGTGACCGATCAGCCTCGTTCTGGGATCGCCTCCCATCTTGAAAGTCTGCTGCGTCGGGCCCTATATACCTACGACCTCATCCCCGAGTCGGGCGGCATCACAGTAGCTCTAAGCGGAGGAAAGGACAGTCTCTCCCTTCTCCATCTGCTGGCTCATGTTCGTGGCCGTGGATTCCCCGACTTCTTCCTGGGAGCCGCTCACGTCTCCGGAGCCTTTAGCTGTGGCGCCGGGGTCCAGGTCCCCTTCCTTCAGGGGACCTGCGATCGCCTGGGCGTGCCACTCGCCATCCGAGAAACTCACCAGACGCTTGATGAGCTCGAGTGCTACAGCTGCAGCCGCAACCGCCGTAAGCTTCTTTTTGAAATGGCGGCAGAGCAGGGCACCCACACGGTAGCGTTTGGCCATCACCGTGATGACAATATCCAGACACTCCTCATGAATCTCCTCCACAAGGGAGAGTTTGCCGGGAATCTCCCCAAATTGCCCATGGTGCACTACGGGATGACGATCATTCGTCCTCTGATCCTGGCCGCTGAAGAGGACATTCGCAGCTTCGCTCAACAGATGGGCTTTGCCAGGATCACCTGTCAGTGCCCTGTGGGAGCCAATAGTAAGCGGCGCCAGACTGAAGATCTCCTACGACAACTCGAATCGGTATTTCCCCATGCTCGCAACAACCTCCAACGAGCCGTCCTCCGCGATGGCTCCCAGAAAGCTCTCACTCCATAGCATTGGCACTTGGCTCTTTTGCTTCGGTTGCTTCGGGCTCTTCTCTACCCTTCCTGCTCAGACGATCCTCCTTGAGATCGAGGCTCCTTGGCGCAGCGAAGATGGTCATCTTGCGGTCACCTGCAATGGCCTACTTTGCGAACAGACCCAAGATGGACAGTTCCGACCCACGACCGCCACACCTGCCAAGGACGACCGCTCAGCACAAGCCCGCTTGATCCAGCTGGCACGTCGCAACCGGAAGGGCCCGGCCATGGGCATGCGTCATGTAGATCCAAAGACATGCCAGGAGGCACTACGACTAGGGTTGCTCGTTCCCCAGGAGGTCTGGCTGGCCCAACAGGCAGCTTCCACAGCGGAGGCAGAAAAGCCTCTGCAAGCAACTGAAGACATGAAATCTGCATTTCGATCTCTTGATGCTTTGAAGAAAATCACGGTTGAGCGTATTCTACCACCTGTTGATGCGCTGCATCAGCAAGATCATACGTCGGGCGTATAGCTCAGTTGGTAGAGCGCCTGCCTTACAAGCAGGTGGTCATAGGTTCGAGTCCTTTTGCGCCCAACGACCGATGCGGGAGTAGTTCAATTGGTTAGATCACCGGCCTGTCACGCCGGGTGTTGCGGGTTCGAGCCCCGTCTCCCGCGAGGTTTCCTCGCACGTACATCTGTTCCTTGCGCTTGGCGACCCTAGCTGTTACTTATTTACGCGGTAGGTGGTCGTGCGCATTCATGCCCTTGTTCAGCGTCTCTCTTCGCGTAGATGGTGGCCGCTCTTTAATTCGATCATCCTCATTGCCATTGGTGCAGGCTTAGCCGCTTGGGCCATCCGCATTTTTCTCCTACCGAACCAACTGATTGACGGCGGCGTTGTAGGTATTGCGCTGATCGTAGGTCGATTGGTGAGTGAAGAGCTCATCTCTCCGGTCTTGCTCCTCCTCAACCTGCCCTTCCTGTTTGTTGCCTATCGCAGTATCCGCAAGACCTTCGTGCTCTACATGATTCTGGCCACGCTGCTCTTTGCGATATTCCTGCGTTTCTTTGCGACCATGGAACCTTTCTATGCCGATCCCATTGAGATCATTGTCATTGGCGGGGCTCTGTTGGGTCTTGGTACAGGACTGATCATCCGGGGTGGAGGTTGCTTGGATGGGACGGAGATCCTGGCGATTCTGATCAACCAGCGCAAGGGCTTCACGGTGGGTCAGGTGATCCTGGTCTGCAACATCTTCATCTTCGGTGCTTATGGAGCACTCTTCAGAGACTGGCACATTGCCCTGCAGTCTCTGATGACCTACATCGTCGCCTATAAGATGATGGATATCGTCATCGTGGGTCTGGATGAGGTGAAGTCGGTTCTGGTCATCTCCAATCACAGTCAGCGCGTAGCCGAAGCGATCCTCCATCAGATGGGCTTAGGCCTGACCGTCATGTATGGTCGTGGTGGTTTCTCTGGTGACAGCAAAGAGCTTCTCTACGTCATCGTTGAGCGTCTGCAACTTGCGGAACTCAAAGAGGTCGTGCTACGTCACGATCCTCAAGCCTTCATTGCTATTCAGAACATCCATGAGGTAGTGTACGGTCATCACGCGCTTCCCTTTATCAAGAAGCGCCGATCCGTTTCTGTCTAGGAGCTCATCATGAGTGCGTTGCCTCCGCATTCGATGCCCAATAAAGAAGCCTTGCGCTCGCAGGATGCTTGGCGAGCCCTACGCATCCTCTCTGAGTTTGTGACCGGATTCGATCGCATGATCGCCCTGGGTCCAAGCGTGAGCTTCTTCGGAAGTGCTCGACTCTCCACCGTTTCTCCCTATTACGACATGGCATACCAAACGGCCCGTCTCGTTGCCCAAAAGGGGTTTGCTGTCATCACGGGAGGCGGCCCTGGCCTCATGGAAGCTGCCAATAAGGGTGCTCGTGAGGTGGGTGGAACGAGTTGTGGATGCCTGATCGATTTCCCAGGGGAAACAGCCAACGCCTACATCGACGCGGGTCGTGAGCTTCTCGTACGCTACTTCTTTGTCCGCAAGGTGATGTTCGTACGTTATGCACAGGCCTTCGTGATTTTTCCAGGGGGGCTGGGCACACTGGATGAGTTCTTTGAGGTCCTCACGCTCATCCAGACCAAGAAATCGAGACGGTTCCCCGTCTTTCTAATGGGAGCTTCCTACTGGCAGGGTCTGCTGGACTGGCTCAAAGAGTCGGTTCTAGCTCATGGCTGTATCGGAGCTGACGACCTATCTCTCTTCCAGGTCACCGATAATCCAGAAGTTGTAGCCACAGAAATCGCCCATCACTTTAATCAGCATCAGCGCCTAGAGAACTTTTAGGCCGTCCTTTGGTGCCTTATGTCCACAACGCCACTACGTAGGCTTCTCGATCCCACGGTCGTTTTTGCGGCCACGAAGCTCGAACAGGAGCGAACGCTCAGCGAAGAGGACATCAACCTCATCAAGGATTCCACTGGGATCACCAACCATGAGGAGATCCTCATCTACGTGGCGCTGGCCTATGCCCAGCTTCTCCGGAAGAGGGCTGAAGAGAGTCAGAATCGGGCCCCTTACGAGAAAGCGATGAGGTCCCTGGAGAGAACCTTCCGGCTCACTCCAGACAAGACTCACCGGCTGCTCTCTAAGTTTGTGCCACAAGCCATCCTGTTGAGTGACCAGCGACCGGGTGAGGTTGACCAGCGGATGAAGAAGGTGTGGGAATCGGTGGTGATCTACCAGCGAGATGTTATTGCCGACACCGTCGAGCGCATGGCCTCTCTATTACCCATGGACATCTTCTCCAGAAGGAACACGCCGAGGAGCCAGCTCGAGCATCGAACGGCTCTACGCGTGCTGAAGCAGAGAAATATCCCGGGACGCATTGAAAACACTCAGCCACTGAGCCCACGGAGTTGGGATCGGATCGAGGCTGACATGCATGCAGAAGTTCGTAAGCTGCGTGACAGCATCTCTGAACTGGCTGCTGTTGGTTCGCTAGAGGATCCCCTGAATACCGCTTATGAGGACTTTCTCAGAGAAGTGGCTCGACTTCAGAACATGCTGAACGCCGAGAGCATACTCAACCCCACCTCTCGAACGGCTACCGGAACCTCTTCGCTGCAGAAGCTTACGGGGATTACGGCTCCTAAGGCCATGATGAATCCCCATCTCAAGACACAGGACACCGCAAGCCGCCAGATGGCGACACAGTTAAAGCGCAAGGTCTGCTGGACTGCCGTGGGAGCTACCGTCGCCGCTCTTGTCGTGGGTGCAGCAATCCTGATCTTCGGCCTGGGGCCATCGGCTCCTCTCATTGCCATCGCCGTCATCGCTACTCTAGGATTTCTGTTTCTCACTACCTGGCTGTGGAGGCGCGAGCAATCGGCAGCTCAACTTCTGGAACAACTGGGCGCCACAGCAACCCAAATGGCTTCTGCCATGGAACTAGAACTCAACAGGATCAAAAAGGCAGCCGAGCTCTATATTCAACGCAACCCCACCAAACCTAAAGAACGCGTGAGAGCGGCCGAAGAGCTCTTCCTCTCTACCGCTAGGATCGGACTCCTCTGGCCTGTGACCAACCTGGAACCCAGACGAAGGCTGGACGATCGGGAGACTCCCTCTCACTTGAAAGTGCGACCTCAGCGGGAAGAGGTCCTCCATCTCCAGGATCATCCAGATGCAATCAAGGGCAATTATATGCTGCCACCGGATGCGGGACAATAGCTAAGAGGAGAGGACGGCCTCTTGAGGAGCGACATCCTTAGCAGCCGCGAAAAACTCTTCCAGATGCTCCTCCAACCAGGTGATCGAGACGCCTCCTGCCTGATAGGCGGGTTGCTGGAGAATCCACATGTGGAGTGCACTGTTGGTGTGGATCCCCTCCGCCCGGAATTCATGCAGGGCCCTTGCGACCCTTGCCAGCGCTGCTGGCCGATCCGCCCCATGCACGATGATCTTCCCAATCAGGGCATCATAGTAAGGCGGTACGATGCTTCCCGACTCGATGGCGCTGTCAATGCGTACACCCAGCCCTCCTGGCCACCTGCAGCTCTCGACTTTTCCTGGACTGGGCTGAAAACCCTGTAGAGGATCCTCAGCATTCATCCTGAGCTGAATCGCATGCCCAAAAGGAAGTCGTATCTTGAGCTCTTCTGGGATAGGCAGGCCCTCAGCAAGCTGCATCTGCAAGGCCACGAGATCAATCCCTAGAATCGTCTCTGTCACGGTGTGCTCAACCTGCAGCCTACTGTTGAACTCCATGAAATAGAAACTACCATCGGCTTCTACGAGAAACTCTGCCGTTCCTAGGGTGTGATAGCCGGCCTGGCGCGCCAGTGTGCAGGCCGCATCATACAACTGCTGGCGCACCCTCTCTTCCAACCAGGCACAGGGGGCCTCTTCGATCAACTTCTGCCGACGCCGCTGTACCGAGCAGTCACGCTCCCCTAAGGCCATTACACGGCCTTGGAGATCCCCAGCCACCTGCACTTCAACATGTCGAGGACCCTCAACAAGTCGTTCTAGATAGAGCTCAGCTCGTCCATAGGCGGCGGTCGACTCCGACCAGACCGCGTGCCACGCTGCAGCTAACCCCTGGAGAGAGTGCACGGAACGAATCCCTCTTCCACCACCACCGCAGGCGGTCTTGATGAGAAGAGGAAACCCGATCTTCTGCGACCAGCCCTCCGCCTCCTCGAGTCGTTCCAGTCGAGGGCTACTGGGGACTGTGGGGATCCCACACTGCACTGCTAACGACTTGGCTAGAAGCTTGTTGCCAAGGATCCCCATTGACTTGGCTGTGGGACCGATGAAGAGAACGCCTGCTTGCTGGCAGAGTTCTGCTAGCCGGGGGTTCTCACTCAGAAATCCGTAGCCCGGATGGAGAGCATCGGCACCCGATAGCTCTGCAGCCGCCAGCAACATCGAACTCTGGAGATAACTTTGAGTGGCGGGTCCCTCGCCAATGCAGAGACTCTCGTCGGCGAGCTGCACATGCATCGACTGAAGATCGGCCGTGCTACAGACAGCGACGGTCTTGATCCCCAACTCCCGGCAGCTGCGTATGATACGCAACGCCACCTCTCCCCGATTGGCGATCAAAACCTTATGCACGACGCTCTCCCTCCTCAATGACCAGGAGCGGTGTCCCATATTCGACTGGCTGTCCATCGCGAATGAGCACCTCGATCACGCGACCACGGACCTTGGATTGCACCTCATTCATCACCTTCATAGCCTCCACGATCGCCACGACCTTCCCCTCTTCGATCCACTGATCGACCTGAACGAAGGAGTTGGCGGTGGGTGATGAGCGAGAATAGAAGGTCCCCACGAGGGGGCTGGTGATGTAGCGCTGGCCAGGGAGAAGTTGCCCCTTTTCTGCGGATGCCTGCGCTTGTTCAATGGCCTGCTGAACAGCAGGGCGTGTGGCCGGAGGCCCTGTGACGACGATCTCAGGACGTCGTTCGACCTCCCACTCCTGATCGCCGTCGCGCACGCGCACCCGAGTCAAGTTCCAGCGGTCCATCGCTTGAACCAGCTCTTCGATACGCTGGAGCTGCTCTGCCCTCATCAGACCCTCTGGATGTACTCGTTTTGGCCGGTGTCCACCTTCACGATGTCACCCGCCTCGATGAAGAGGGGGACCTCCAAACGGGCTCCCGTTTCGAGCGCCGCCCACTTGGTCGTGCCTGTGACGCCAGCCTGCTTCTCGGGATTCTCCACTTTGACGATCATCAATTCAAGGAACTGTGGCAAATCAACGGAAAAGATCGTGTCGCCATAACAGATAGCGCGCACTTCAACGCCCTCTTTGAGGAACTTGGCTTTGTCGGCCACCACATCCGCGGGAACCGCAGCTGGGTCCAAGCTCTCCAGATCCAGAAACAGGTGGTGATCGCCTTCCAGATAGAGGAACTCGAGCCGGCGTTCCGACACGGTCACCTCTTCCACCGCCTGGGTGGGCTTGAAGTTCCTCTCGACCAACTCATCCGATCGCAGATCTTTGAGTGTGACCTTGATGAACGGCTGGCCCTTCGCCACGGCCACTTTGACGCACGTCTCCACACGGTAGAGCCCACCATCCAAAGCGATGGTCATCCCCGGTGTCAGATGATTACTCGTCCCCATATTGTCCACGCATCCTTACAAAGCAAATTCATCTGCAGGGCTTCTGCCCTGCTCCCTGGAGCGCCTTGGGCGCTGCTCACAGAGGTTTCGGAATTCCACGGGAGGGAATCCGATCTTGGGAGTCCCAGACAGCAAGAAGCTCTGGAAGCTCACGGAGTGTCTTGATCCATGCGTCCACGGGCTGCCGAGGCCCCCGCTCCCCGACGAGAACGAGGCGTAAGCCCAAAGGACGCGCAGGGTCGAGATCGGTCGATTCTCGATCTCCCACCACAACCACCTCGGGGTGCGGAACGTCTAGGGCGAGTCCCCAGGCTTCCAGCACGCGCCGATAGGCGGGCTCCTTGTCTGCATCCACAATCTCTACATAGTCAAAAAAATCGGAACGCAGCCCAACGCGTTCCATTTTACCCATTTGCTGCTCTCGACGTCCAATAGTGATTAACGCAAGAGGCACATGTCCATGGAGAGTGCGAAGAACTTCCTCGGCTCC
>JBMOFD010000034.1:0-18889 GCA_049314435.1 Chlamydiia bacterium
GTGTCTCAGAAGGAATTTGAGGTTGGCTATGACCTTACATCCTAAGATTTATAAAAGGCCCACTCGCGAGAGTGGGAATCTCATCGGATTTACCCGATCGAGAGAAGTCAACAAGGATCGTAGAACAGTTCGTCCGTCCGGTCGGTCATATCCACGTCTTCCACAGAATTGGTGGCCGGCACGTTCTGGTGCCATGTGTCATCAGACGGACTCTCATCACGTATCTGGACGGGCACGACCTGTCTAGTTGGGTTTGGGGCAATAGCCGCTGCATCCAGTTGGGCTACAGTCGAATGAGACGATCCCTGATGCGCTCTCTCAATGAAGCCCCACGGTACTGATGCTTGGACTGACGCGGCTAGCGCTGGCAAAGCCGGATTGATGGAAATCGGATTGCGACGCAGATCAAAATGCCCGATACCTTGAGCCCAGTGCTTGAATTCGTCGGACAACGTCGTCACTTGGTTGTCCTCGAGGTTGACTTCGATCAACTCCCTTAATCCCATCATTTCGACGGGCAGGCTCGTCAGACGATTTTGGTTAAGGTAGAGCTGCCGGAGGCGGCCTAGCCGTCCAATCTCGCTGGAAATCGCCTCTAGTTGGTTGTTGGATACATCCAACCTTTCCAGTTGATTCAACTCACCAATCCATGCCCCTAGACGATGAAGCCGGTTGTGGTCCAGGACGAGATGCCGCAAATTACCTAGGAATCTGAACTCTGGAGGGAGCAGGCTCAGGCCTAGGGATGCAAGGTCGAGCCGCTGTAGCCCTGCTAACCAGGGGCCATGCCTGCTCATCCAATTTCGCCATGCATAAGCCTTAACGGCCAGCACCCCCTGCTGTCCCAGGTCGATTTCCAAGGCGCGTTGCAGGGCGGGCGCCATCACCATGAGGCCGGTGTCTAACAACGCTGCTTGTTCTTCAAGGCTCTCAGGAAGATCGGTTGGTACTAGACCTGAGGCTTGCAGCAACCGCTGCATCTCAGCGATCAAAACTTCTTTCCACATCAATGGCCCTTCATGAGGGAATCGCATGCGAATTGCCTCAATGCGGTCAGTGAAGGCCGCGGAGCTCTCTAGAGCACTCCAATTTGATAGAAACACGCTCTCCCACAAATCAAGGCCATTAGGAACGTGGTTGCAGGACTCTCCTAACACTACATTTTGAGCATTGGCCAGGACTTCCAAAGGTGGTTGTGGAGCCAGTTGAGCAACAACCATCTCCCCAAAGATCTCCCTAAGAGCCAACAAGATGGTCGGGCTGTCTGCGAAATCGGGATCACAGATCCAGTAGCGCCATATGTCAGGAGGTAATTCCGGAATCCGCTCCTCCGCCGGATGATCGAGTTCTGGGCTCAATGAAGGGTCGAGTTGAGTGCCTCCGAGCTCAGCAGTCGCCAGCTCTATCATGGACGACCTTGAACCCCACTCCAGATCGGGATTGACCACCTCAGCCATATCAGAAAACGTTCGACTGACTGCCCTCTGTACCACGAGCTCCACACCAGCCTTGGACGAAATTTCCAAGGTAGGTGGACAGCTTTGGCACCGGGCAGGACCTATTGCTCCTAACATATGGACGCTCTAAGGGAAATCGTTCGACATTACGGGCGAATACTATAGATGAAGCCTTGAAAATCTGTGCCTTGATGACAGTTTGCACCCTGGGAGCTCTCTACAGGATCCCTACAGCAAGGAGGGGACCCGGGTCGGATCGGCAGCTGAGATTCCGGCGCTCTGGCAGAACCGTTGGCACTCCATGCCTCCCTGTCTAACAGCCCTATTTGCAGCAACTTAAGCAACTATAATTATTAATTCACGTTTACTAAAAATAACCAATATATCATATTACTATGTCTTAAATAAACAAATCATGGTGTTTCATTGCGAGCAGGTTCTGTAGCTTCTGATCCCAGAAAGTCATGTGAGGCAGATCCCTCCTCCCCCTTCCATCCCATTCGTCATCCGGGGATGGAGGGCGGCCCTTCCCTTACTCAACGAACAGCCGTAGTCTCGTCCGTTCTATCTTCATCTTCGACCGAGACCCCACCCGATTCTAGGAGCTCAACAAGAGTTTTCAGCGCGCTCGACCTGACGGGCGACGATCAAGTCGCTCACGGGACCAGCACCTCTAGAACGGTCCATTTTGAATATGCGCCAAGCCCGTATCCCAACGAAAAGCCCTCCGTTAGAGACCGTGCTCAGTTTCCCTCATTGGACTCCTCGGATTCTCTCGGCGACGTAGAGGCGGCTCTTGAAGTTCTCAACTTCTCTCCGGACGGGTCTAGAACTTCTACACCCTGCTCGAACCAGGCCACTCCTGTTTCATGGAAGGAATGCGGACCGCTCTCCACGGTCGATGCAGAGATTCAGTCCCTATGGGAAAGTCTGTTAAACGACCCATACTCTACTGAAGACCCTTCTCGTCTGGGCATGTACCAACAAGCCCGAGCTAGTACGGTGGTCCTGCCCCTGGCCCATAGCGAACAGTTTGCGTCGGTCCGGATCAGCAGTCCGATCCCCTCCTCTGCTAGGTCCCCCGCCAAACAGTCTCCAAAGAGCCCTGCCAAGAGCCCCTCAAGGCGCTTTTCAACCAGAAGGCTCTCGCCGGGATCCCCTAGCAAGAGAGAGACTTCTTCGTCATCCGAGGCGGTGTCTTCCGATCGTGGTTGCGGCGAGGACTCTTGGATGACGATCACTGGCCACGCTCGTCAGATTGCGGCCCATGTGCGTATGGTTGGGAAAGGAGCTCTTGGAGAGGTGTACAAAATCATCTCCATGGCGCAGCAGAACCACCAGGGATCACGATGGCACTCTGGCTCCAGCGTGTATTCTCCCCAGATCGTGATGAAATTTTGTAAGTATTACTCCAACGAGGAGATGCCCGATACGTTGGATGCCTCCATTCGTAGTGAGGTTGCTCTACAAACAGAGCTGGCACAGGCCGATTTGACGCCCGGTGTGTACGGATACGTCGTCTCCCAGTTCTACATTCCGAAAGACTTTGAGCAACCTGAACTGGTAGCCAAGAAGATTAAGCTACCTGCCACCTGGCACGGCCACTATATCTTCATGGGTGACGGAGGCCCGAGCCTAGAGCGTTATGGGATTGGTCCAGCCTTTCTGAATGCCCTGCCTCCGGAGTCCTTACCTTCGACCTTTGAGGCCAAATCACCCCAGTCATCAACCGAAGCGCCCCCTAAGCCACGCATCAAAGAGCCCATTCCGACTACCCTCCGCTTCAGGATCACCCTCGTCTTGCGCGCGCTTGAATGCCTCATGGAGGTTCACAAGCTTGGCTATGTTCATGGTGACATCCACCCGAAGCAGTTCGTTGCTGACCAAGAGTTAGCCAACGTAAAGCTCATCGACTGGGGCTCCGGGTGTAGGATCGAGACATCGGCACACGAACAGCGCGTGGATCCTCACGAGCATGAGGCCGGTGAGATGGTTCGGGAAGCCTGGCATGCTCCCGAAATCCGAGACTTCGAGGTGGACGGCAAAAATGTACCGGCGGATGTGTATCACATTGTGTATACGATGCTGCTCTCAGTCATCAGCGAGCTCATCGCACCTGAAGAGCCCTTCGTCTACAAGGAGCCTGCAAAGAGGACTGAACAGCTCCAGCACTACTTCGAGCTGTTGCGCAAGATAAGCCCCGACTTTGCTGTTCTCATGGCCGGGTACTTAGACCCGAATCCCGAGTCTCGGACGTTCGACCTTGAGCCTCTCATCCACGCTCTGCACGAGCTCATGACTCAGTACGATCTGCATTGGACTCCAGAGGAATAGGAGCGACTCCAGAGGAATAGGAGCTTGGCCTCACCGCTCTGCACTATGAGGGCCGCTACTCGCCCAATTTAGACCGCTTGACTGGAGGCTCGTTGTCATCTACGAACCAGCTGTTGACAAGCGCTTCGGGATCCAAAGGCTGGACGCTGCTGCTGCATAGATCTGTGTCGGTCATCTCACTATGAGTCCTCGTTCTGCCAGGCGCTTGTGTAGACGTTTGTTCTGGGCGATGGAGATGGTTTGCTCGGACCAAGTTCTGTTGGGAGAAGATCATAGGGAGAAGGCTTTGTAGTTCCTCTAGCCCGCCCGGCCTCAATTGGTTGATGACCTTCAATAGCTCATACTCTCCAATGGATTGGGACATCCGATCAAAAATAGTCGCTAGATGCGCACGCGCCCGGTCATCGAGCCTGTTGACGAAGGCGTCCCCCCGCTGGCCCCGTATGTCTCGCCGGAGGACCGTCAATAGGTGTATCGAATTTTCCGGCGTAAAGGCGAAGGCTGACGAATAGAACTTGGCCAACCGGGGTAATCCGAATTGCCACTGTGGAGCGTCAATCGGAATCCCTTCCTCGCTGATCCTACGGCGTGCTCCGAGATCAAATAATCCTAATTGCCACTGTGGAGCGCCATTCGAAGTTCCTTCCTCCTCGATTTCGCTGGTCGCCCTGACGACAGCGGAAGCAAGGTGCTCCGGAGCGATTTCATACCCCATACTCAACAACTCCCGGACGGTCTCTGGGGTAGGGCCTTGGTATCGGTTTTCCATCATCCAGAGAAGGAGGTAGTTTTCTAAGCCCAGGTAGTGTTTTTCAGGGTGAATCTCCGCTGAAAGTTGTATGTAGGCTCTAATTCTATTCAGAACTTTTCCAGCCTCGGCTGCGCCCGTTGTCTGGACCAGCTTGGCAAGAAGCTGTCGCCTTGATGCCTCGTGGATCCTGGGGCACGCCTCTAGCTTAAAAAGAAAATTCATGCTGTGCTGCGCTTGGTGTGGGTTTCTTTGACAGACAGAGTCCACCATCTTAGACAACACAGCAGGAGGGAATAGAGCAGGCTGGAGGCGCATGAGCGAGAGGATGGCTCTGTCGTAGCCCTCTGCCAGCATATAGAGTATCGCTTCTTCTGAGGGGGACCAGCCGTGCGAGAAGAGGTACGCTTCAAGCGTATCCTTCTGGGGGGTCTCTTTTTGCATTGCTTCGACAGCTTTTGTTAACTGGGTGATGTCAAAGTGCTTCTCAATGCCGTCCTGCGGCACAGACCCGTACTTCAAGGCCTCGACCACCAGCGTCGTGAAATTGGCTCCCGGACAGCACTCGGACATGCTGGTCGTGAGCAGAAGAACTCTTTCCTGGAGCAGCAGCATCTCCTGAGAGGAGAGCGGGTGCCTGCCCGTGGCGCGGAGAAGAGCCATCAGCGCAGCGCACACCGCTTTTGCGCCGTGACTCATAAGCAACAACTCAAACACATCCTGCTGCAGGGCAGCAAAGAACAGTTTTCTGGGCAGTGGATGGCCAGCGGGCCACCGCTGTAGTACTGCAAGGGTCCCTCGTCTTAGAAACTTAAGCCCTGATACCGCACCCTCCATGAATTTCGCTGAAGGCAAATCGAACCGTACAGAGTGCCCCATGTCGTTCGTCCACACAAGGAGCGGACTGTTCGTCAAAGCCTGGACCATCAGCTCGGGCAAATTACGCCCGATGACGCATTCAAATGAGCTCGCCGCAATGACCGGCACTCCCTCGCAACTTAGAGGAAGTTGAATACCCGGTTGCTCTGGCCGAGCGTCACGCGCGGCACCGCAATGGATGGCGACATGGATCATCAACTCCAGCAACAGTTCATGGCCATCACTGCGATGACCCAGAACGACAAGGAGTCGGTTCAGGAGGTTCGGAGTATATTGAATACCTCGGCTCACGAGTGCCTTAAACCCCTCTCGCTCAAGCCCATGAGATGCCGCGACGATCACATCCTCAGGGACGAACACATATCGTCTCTCCTCCGAGACCTTCGCCCAATTGAGAATGAGGGCTCGGTAGTCATTCTCGGGAAACGCTTCTCTAGAGTGATCTCGCTCTAGTTGAAGGTAGGTCGTCTCCGATAGTGCTGCCCGGCATTGGATCAGAAGCTCACTGAAAGCGACTTTCGATTCATTGTTGGCGCCAGGGCCTTGATCATGATGCACCGCATCCAAGAGGCCGCACTCAACGAGTCGCGCTAGTGAGCGTGTCCTGAATAGAGCCCCGCCCTGTCTGACCAGCGGGCCATCGACTTGCTCCCTCCGCTCCTTCGGGTCATCTAAGAACCGAGTGCCGAAGAACTCACCCAGCAAGAAGAGAAAGATCTCCCGCTGGTTGCAGACCACAGACTCCATCAGCATCCAGCCCAACCAAGTCTCTCTCCCCTGGTAGATGGAATCAGTATGGAGTGCTTTGACTGACACCCATGTATTCAACAGAGCACGGAGCAGCCGAAGGTGACCTCCATGAATACACCTTCGAATCATCTGATTGGAAGGCAAGATCCTGGTCTCTTTCATGAGTTGCAGGAGCTGGATCCCCTCTGGACCGAGGAGCCCGGTCTCGAGAGCTCCCTCTAATTTGGTTTCAATGAACTGGTTATTTTCGAAGGGCTCGAAATAGGAGCACCCTTCATACGACTCCGCGTGAGCATCTGGGCATAGGCCGACTGCATCTGATGTGATCTCTGTCACCCGCTGGCTGAGAGCCTGGTCCAGCCTGTGCATAAGGATGCGACTCAACAGAAACTTCAAGGGAGCGTTTCCGGCCTCGAGCATGGCCCTGGCCCTAAAGCCGATACCCTCTCCTTCAAAAACAAACTCCAACTTCTCCTTCAGTCGCTGCCACAAGACAGGCAGACGGGCGCGATCGACCGCTTTCAGATCGATGGCGGGGCCCCATGACACGGTATTGTCCCACCACGTCGTCTCGCGTCCCCTTGTCTCGAGATGCTTACGTCTGGTGTAGTACTCAATGGCACCGATGTACACTTGGTCCATGGCTCGTTGCCATCCGCCAACGCCACCGTCTTCTCGAGCGAGCGTAGTTCGCGGTCCAGTCCTGGGCTTTAGCTGCTCCCTGGGGGCCTTATGCCCTAAATAGCGCGTCCTCTCCGGAAAGATGGCCCGACCCGGCCGAGAGGCTGTCTCTTCGACCGTGCTCAACCATGTGGCAGCCTCTGTCCCTAATTCGCGACAGTCCCCCCTCGTCAAAAGCCCGTTCTCAAGACCTTCTCGTAGGAGATCCGTCACCGCTGGCGGCTGGGCAGCTTCATCCCTTTCCCCACCATGAATCTCAGTCGCTCCTTGGATGGCCTGCACTGCATTAAGAAAGTCCCTGCGCTGATCGGCAGCTGGTCTAAACGTCTCTATGCCCCCCACCCTGGAAAATCCGACCTCGGGCGCCAGTTCTCTGAGGTCAGACTGTAGCAAGAGCAGCTGATCAGAAAGCGTATGGCGCTCCTCGATCGGCGGGGCTGCCGCGAGTCGTTCGCGAACGAGGTCGATCTTCTGAGCGATCTCGTTCATGCAATACTCGCGGTCCTGAGAGCGATAGAGACCCACAAGCTCGCGTATCCTTGGAGACAGCGCCTTCCACAGCGCCTTGTACCTCATATCGACCGATCGGATGTCCGGGACGTCGATCATCTCACAAAATACCTTGCAGACCCGTCTTGCCCGTACAAGGTCCGTGGGCTCGACTAAGCCGTAGATAGTCCAGAATATTTCTGGAGTGCGCAAGACCTGGCAAACTGATTTATCTGTCCGTTGGACTGTCATTGAAGCACCCCGCGTAAATCAAACATACTAACAGCGCCAATGGAGGATATAAATTCATAATCTTTATTGTTTGATCTATCACGCGAGGGTGCCTACGCCCTCTGAAACCAAGCAGTCAGGCCATGTCGCCGGAGCGCTCCAACGGCGAAATGGATCCACGATCGGGGGACCGAAAATCCGCTAGAAGCCTTCTCGCTCAATGAGTGGGCGTATCACGAAGAGGTTGTCGATAGAGGGTCGTCCCTCGCCACCATTTCGGGCGCAAAGTTGGCCCAATTGTCTCGTGCAAACCGCCCTATTTGGCAGTAAGAGACGGCTGGCACCGAAGAAAGATGTGCGAAGAGGAGCTGCCCGATCGCCATCCCAGGCCGCAGGATGATGGGCACGCTATTGAGGTTACAGAGCTCGAGCGTGATCTGGAGGTAGTGTCCTGGATTGATGAGTCCAGCGGTGTTATGGACCATGAGACCCACGCGGGCAAGTGACGATTTTCCCCCGAGTTGGATCAGGAATCGGTCGGAGCCAAAATAGTCTTTGGAACAGCCCAGAACCGAAACGCCTGGATGCAAGACGAACTCTTCTCCGTCGGGGACAAGAATCTCCCTAGTGCGCGCAAAGACCCCGCGCGACGGGTCTATATAATGGGTTGTATGGTCGTCGTTCACAATGAAACGGTTGCCCAGAAGAATGTCGTAGCTGGCCGGCTGAAGGCGCTTCTCTTCGAAGTCTCGAATCACAATCTCTTGGCGCTCAAGGGCTGCCCGGATGTCGACGTCGGCAAGGTACATAGCTTTCCTGTTTAAACAGCATCATATGGCAAGGACTTTCACACCTCAATATCTTGAAGCGATCTCGCGTTTTCTAGATCGCTTGCCCAAAGGAGCTGAGTCGGCGCTCAGCTTATCTTGAATGGGCTCTGTCTAGGTTTTGCTGAGAAAAGATCGTCGGGAATAGCCTACTCAAGCCATCTAGACGACCCTCTTCCTCCAGCCGATCGATGACAGCCGCTAGGCCCTCTTCTCCAAGAGACTGGCTCATTCGTGCAAAGATGTCCCGTATGTGGGCTCCTCCAAGGCGAGCCTCGTTCATCCACAGGTCGCTTGCATCACTTGTCAGAAGTCGCTCACGCAGCGCCCTCAGTATCTCAAGCGAACTGCCGACGTCAAAGACGAACTTAGACTCTGTATAGAATTGGTGCAGTCTAGCAAGAGCGTTTACCCTTGTTTGATCCTCTGCGCTACAGATTGCATTGACAAGGTGCTCTGAGCTGATTGTATACCCAAGCTCCCATAGCCTGTTCATCACTTCTGTCGAACAACCCAATTCGCTTTCGATCAACAACAAAGTCAGACAATCCGCCCTTGATCGCTCTTCTGCATCAAAAAGACCTCGCTCTTCAATTTCCGAAATTGTCGACATCAAAAGATGTTCTTCCAAATTCTCACAAAAACCAAACGGAATGATTACATTAGATACAATCTTGCGAAGAAGTTCGATTCTCATATCTGTCGATAGATCCTCTTTTTCTACAAGACAAGAGGCGGCCGAGATGTCGTGTGGCAATAGACTTAATGGAGGCAATGCGCAAACGAAGCGAGCAAAGTCATCTAATTCTCTCCCATTCCAATCATGAGAATACTCCATGATGTCCCAAAAAACAGCCGTCCCATGGCGTTCTGCGATGCGTATGAGTTGTTGAGCGGTGGGCATCCAACCGTTTGTATGGATCAGGAACATCTCCATCGTTTCCGGAGCAGGCGCACCGTTCGGCACATAGTCTACAGCGAGAGTTAACCGGTCTGTGCGAAAGAGCTCTTCAATGCCTGGCTGTGGCTCAGCCCCGTTATTGAGAGCCTCATATACGAGGGCGGTGAAATCGCCACCTCTGTCCGGATAGAGACCCGCATCCTCGAGCTCTTGGACCTTAATTTGAAGCATCTGCATCTCGTCGTCAGTCAAAGGTGTGTCGCTGGTGGCTCGGAACAGAGTCAGGAGTCCCTCCAGCACCCGCTCCTGCCCAGCTGCCCGACCCATGAATCCGGAGACGTCCACCCATAGTGCCTTAAAAAATAGGGCCCTACTTAAAGGTCTATCGCTATCGACAGGCCATTCTTTGAGTACGGGTCTATCAGGCCATTTTTTGAGTACGGCAATGGCACCCTGTCTGAGAAATCTATGTCCTGACAACTCCCCTTCCATCCATTCGGGAGATGGAAGCTCATATGGACCGCTCGTGAGAACCTCTACCATGGATGCGGGTAGATTACGTTGCATGACACATTCGAAGGAGGAGGCACCGATCACAATGGGGCGATCGCTTGCGTTCCTGGCGCAATTCAACAACTCTAGAACTAGTTCATGACCGTCCCCCCGTTTCCCTGTCGCCGCAAGGACTCGGTTGAGGAGAAAGTCGGAATATTCGAAGCCGTTCTCCAGAAGCACCCTGAAAGGGGTCGCCAGAAGTGAGTGAGCGGCATTAACAATCAAGTCCTCTGGGACCAAGGTAAATCGATTCTCATCAGCTCGAGCCCACTCTAGGATGCTGGATCGATAGTCCCCTTCCGCAAACCCCTCAGAAGGCCGCTCAGCGATCAGTTGACGATAGGTTCGTTCTGATAGCAGCGCGCCACGGCTGATGAGGAGTTGACTCAAAGCTGGACGGGATTCTTCCGGACAGAGGTGGACCAGCGCATCCAGAAGGCCATATTTCATCCAGTGCGCTAGTATGCCTTTCGGCACGCCATCCTTAAGGAGCAGAGTATGTTGCCCTCCATGAGTGGAGGAAGAGGTCCTGTCTGAGATGCCCCAAACACGCCCGAGTAAGTGCTCGAGGCACTCCCTTTGACCGAAAACTACGCTCTCCATAAGCAGGAAGCTAAGGCAGAAGTCTATGTCTTGGCGCTTTAGCCCATCCAGGGCTCTCTGGACATGCACCCATGTACACAGCGCCATCTTCAGCCATCCTACCGCAGCCCCTTGAATACCCCAGCGAAGTATGCTAGATGAAGGCACCATCATGACCGAGTCCATCCGAGTGAAGAAGTGACGAACAGCCGGGACTAAGGACAAGTCTGAGCGCGATGGCGTGTCTCTCTCGAAAGGATCCTGTTCAAATGGTTCAAAATAGGCTAACCATTCACACAAAGATGAAGAGGCGTGTTGGACCTCTGCCTCAGATCGGGTGCGATCGAAAGCGTAAGCTAATTGCCGCTTTACCTCTTCCATATTGATCACGGCGTAGCTGTTCGTACTGACGCCATTACGCTCAAATAGAATCTCCAGCTGGTCATTCAGCTGATGCCACATCATCGGATGCTGACTCCGGTCAGCACAGCGAATTTCGAAACCAGGGTTGAACAGAGGAGTATTGCGATGTATCAATAGCGCTCCATCTTGTCTCCACACGAGGTGATTACGACATGTGAAATGCTCAATAAAACCCATGTAGTATTGATCGAGCGCCCGCTGCCAACCACCGATCGAACCTTCATGAGCTGAAAGGGTGGTTCGTGGCCCGCAGTGGGGTGGCCACGGCCGTGGAGAACCGTGCGCAAAGAAGCGGCTCTCCCCTTTGGGGAACGTACCGTCTTTCCATGGTAGGGCCGCCTGCTCAACTCGGGTTAGCCAAGTGTGTGCCTCACCCCCTAACTCATGGCAAGCTTCGCGTGTCAAAAGTCCCCGTATGAGTCCATCCGTGAGTCGGCTGATCAGTTCACTTCTGGCAGCTTGGCCCGCCTCGCTTTCGGGACTATGTGAACGAAGGCTCTCTAGAGCTGCTGCCAGTTCATGGTCACGAAAATGCTCACGCTCTTCCGAAGATGGCCTGGAGATCGTTAGATTCTCATGACGAACTTCCACTCCTGGAGGGGTCGATGTCTTATATTGGGCTGCCATCGTTCCGACAGGGGGCGCTAGGGCCTGGAGCTCGAAGCGCATGAAGAGTAAAGCATCGTCCAACGCTGGGGCACGCGCCTGCTCTGTGTTCGCGGCGATCGCCTCTTGTATAGCCTCGATCTTCTTGCAGATCTCGATCACAGCATAGGACCGATCATGGTCGCGATAGCGACATACAAGCGCCCGAATTCTTGGGGGCAGCCCCCTAATTCTTCCGGCAGCCAGTAGTTCGGACGGAGAGTCAGCGATCTGGCAAACTCGGCGACACACTCGCCTGGCCCGATAGAACGTGACCAGATCTACAGAGGCCAGGATCCTTGTCAGGAGCTCAACGGGAAGGTCTAAGAGGGAACATCCAACCTGTTGATTCTGTTGGATGGCATGCAGTTGGGCCTCTTCCACCGGGACATCTAACCCGTCTTGCTCGGAGACAGAAGCTACTTGAGCGGCGCTGTTCCCTAGACGTCGCCTCTTTGTGCCTGGCTCGGCGTCATCACTCACGGGAGATGCTGCCCGGCGCAGCCGGGCCCTTTGGAGGCTCACCGTCATGTTATGCTCCAAAGACTCCACAGCAGCGGTCTGATGATCCCTCATCTGAACATCTTCTATAGCGTTCTGGAATGAACCAGGCTCGATGTCTCTATCCCCTAGAGCAGGGCTCGTTCCAGAAAAACTGGTAGATGGTTGCGCCGAACCATCTGGATGTGGGAACGAGCGTATGGCGTTGCCGCCAGCCGGGGAGATGGACATGGTTCACCATGGGTTCAATTTGATCAATTATAGATCAATCGAATCTCCGCCTCAACCGCAATTGTTAATTTAACACTTACAGTACTAGAGATAAATTAATAATACGAACATTACCTCTGTTATAGGTCGCATCGATCCATCCGTAAACAATAAGCAAGGCAGTCTCCAGTGAATTAAAAATACACCAATAACTATCAAGGAAATACAGTCTTAATATACTTATCGCAATTCCGTGATATAGTTCTTTAGTGTAATTAATTTATTGGAGCTTGTTATGTCTTGGAGCCCAGGTATCTCCTCTCGCGCACTCTCGCCGACGACCTCGTTGGAGAGCGATCCCATTCAAAAACGGTGCGAGCAACAGTCTCTCTGTAAGATGGCAGAAGCCCTGTGCAATCGAAACGACGCTGACCTGGCAAAAGCAGAGGCCTTGCAGCAGGTCGATCTTTTCCGAGGTGATCGAACCGCTATGCTGGCTCTAGGGCTACATTTCGGGTTCGTAGACTGGATTCAGGAGGTTGTCAATCAGGGCTTCACCAGAGCTGACTATTTAGAATTCCTAGACCTGCCACTCACAAGCGGCCCCCTTTTGAAGGGTCCAGCCGAGGGCTTTTTGACACTTTTAAGGGGTGGGCTACCCACAGATCTGATACTAGACAGCACTGGCCAGTCGATCATGTGTATGAGGCTATGCAATGGCCCTGAACAGGAGACGATTCTGCTAGGTGCGCTCCAAACCGGCTGGCAGCCGAAAAGGGCGGGGAATGAACTAGGCGCGGCGATCTGGATATGCGCACAGCTGGGATTGGTCGGCGTTCTTGATCAGCTGGAAAATCCAGCGGCTCGAGTTGCTTTAGCGATTCGCCTTAAAAGCGAGCCTCATCTGCGAGAGGCCGTAACCAGCTGGCTGGCGGGCGCGCATAAAGCTGAATTCTGGCAGTCCGATTTTCTTGTGACGTGTGCCCTCGTCGATGGACCGGTAGAGAGCTTATGTGTCCTACTACGAGCTGGACTACCCTTTGACCTCCCGGATGACGAGGGAAATCCTCTGCTTCTGTCCAAGATATTAACGGGACCGGGACTGGATCAACTTCTCTCAGCTGCTCTAGAGGGAGGGTGGGCTCCACAAAAGTCAACAACAAGGTTCCTCAGTCTGGTCGTGACCGGCCTTTTCCAACAGGGCCTATCGGCCCGCGGCATAGAGCTTCTAGTCACTCATGGCATGCCGATCGATCAGCAGGATGAATTTGGCCTCTGGGTGATTGGCTCGCAGCTTACCCCTGGTCAACTGGCGCTATACAAGGAGCTTTTTAGACTGGGTCTGTCAGCCAATGTGGAGCAGAGCCGCGAAGACCGGTTCATCTTCAAACTCATCGACGAAGGCCACACCGACCTGATTCAACTGTTTCTCGAGCACGACCTAGACATCCACCACCGGTCTAGCTTTAGAGGTCATGTTCTTTCGAGACTTCTCGAAAAGCCAGCGCTGCATGTTGGGATCCTTCGCAATGCCACGCGCGCACTCGAGCGGCACTGGGGAGCAGAGAGCTTTGCTGAGCGCTACGCTGCTCTAGAGAGCAGCTCACTAGACCCCCTGGAACTCGGGCTATTCCTCGGCCTCGAGCATGATGCCCTGAACGGCCCCATCGCTCCTCCCGAACTGATCGGACTCTATGAGACATTAAAAGCACTGGGTGAAGAGCCTGCCGTAGTCAGCGCCTGGGAAGAATGCGTGAAGATGCGAGACGCCCATATAGAGGGCTATCAAATTCGGATTCGAGAAGCCACCAACGCGCTGTCGCTGAGACAGGTGGCCTGTGCGCCTCCTGAGGAGCTCACCTGCCCTATTACTAGGGAACTCATGGCGGACCCGGTTCGCGATGAGACAGGCCGCCTCTATGAACGAGCTGCCATTAAAGCCTATTACCAGGGCACCCCACGGTGTCTGGACGATGGGACCACATGCTCTCCTTGGGGAGAAGCGGTGACCAACACAGAGTTACACGCTGATGAAGCGGTCTTTGGGAAGATCGTGAGGTGGAAGGTCTTGCAGAGTGAGCGGCAGATCGACCAGTTACGCCGGGTAGCCATCCACAGTCTGACGACTCCAGAGCTAGTCGATCGCTTCAACGGCTTCCGTTCTGAGCAGTTTACTCTGGTCCAGGCGCTAGACCGCTCCCAGTGGGTAGAAGCGGTTGCATCTCCCACCTCTGTGGAACCTGGCCAGCGGTTCTACCACTGCACATCGTATGAGGCGCTCTGCTCTATCATTGCTGACGGTGTCCAGATCACCTGCCCGGCAAATACAGAAGAAGCGCCCTTCGGGCGCGGGCTATATCTCTCTTCCGATGGAGCCACCTACCTCAGTGAGCAGCACCCGAGTGTGCTCGTTCTGGAGGTGGTGGAGCCATTGGAGGGCCGTCTAGTCTATCCGAGGGACGAGCTCAGGGATGGGCTAGGTCTTAGCGCAGCGGAGGTCGATGAACAGCTTGCGGCCCTCCAACAGTCCACACCCTTTGTGCGACATACTGGTCTTCCTCCAGCTCACACCGAACTCGTCCTACGCCACCCTCAACGCAAGTTACAGATTGTGGGTGCAGTCCATCGTATGAGAGAGGGTCACCCAGTGGAGGCGCAGATCGTGCCCATCGGGGAGTTTATGGCTCAGAACAACTTACAGCCCCATGAGACATGGGCATCTGCTCAGGAGGAAGAATCCTTCGATGACCATATCAAGCTGCGGACCTCCAATGGCACGGCCCTGTCTTTCAAACCATTACGGGATCAAGAAGAGCTGAGACCTCTCCGCGCTGAAGTAGGAGCGTCCAAACTAGCTGGCCGACTCATCGGGAATCTGGTTCCTCAGGCCTATCCCATGACACGTGCAGGCTGTCATGGAGTTCAGAGTCCCTGGCTGAATATCCGACCTCTGGCTCTAGATCCGAATGAGCCGCTCAACGTGGAGTCTCTCACTAGTACGCAGCTAGAGCAGCTTTTTGCCCACATGCTGGTCGACTGGGTGATCTCGAACCATGACAACCATATCGGTCAGTTCGGGCTCGATAGCGAGACGAACAATCTGCTGGCCCTGGACAAGAGTCGGGCCTTCCAGCTCGTCCGTGGACAGGAGATCCCGTCAGAGGCGGCTGCAGCCGGCACGAGGCTTGAGGTCGCTGAGATAGCAGGCGATACAGCGCCACCCTCTCTCTTTACCCTCGAGGCAGATGCTGATTGCAACGTCTACCAAACACTACGGAATGCGATTGCTGAAAAGCGCGTGACGATCAACTGGGAAGCCAAGGTCATTCAGCAGGTGATGGCTCAGATCAGCATGCTCACGAGCGAAACCGTGCAAGGATGCCTTAAGGAGTACGCCGCTCTGGCCTTCCCAGGGAAGGAGCTCTCTTTCTACAGCGATGTACTTCTTCGAGCCAAGAAGCTGAGGGAAGACTTTAGGCGGTATGCAGCAGAGCACCCCGTACCAGTTCGCCGGGCGCCAGTCCGGTCACGACGACCAGTCGTCATCGCTCCCTAATCGAGCGCTGGGTAGGGTCATCGATGCACGAAGGCGCGTCACCTGTTAGAAGGACCTCATAGAACCAGAGGTCTGCGATGAGCGTGAGCGGAAATTCTCCAAGGGGTCTGCCCAATGACCCCCAGTCGATATCAAACCAGATCAGTCATGCTATGGAGCATGACATGAGGCCGGGGGCCAGGCCACTAGATCAGCGTACCAGCCTGTGTGCACTCAAGAGCTTTGGCAACAAGTTTGGGGAGGCTGGGAGTGTGGTCGTTATCCGCAACCCCGCAGCCATCCGTCATGCACTAAGGGATCACCAAATAGGCCTGGCAGCCGAACTGCTCCGAGAGAACGCCACGGTCCTGGATCGGCAGCCGGGAGGGGTGAAAGGCCTCTACCTACGAGCTCTCTGTGCATTGGGCCAGGCTCGTATTCTCAGTTACGAAGACGCGGTCAAAGATGCTGGCGAAAGCATTGCCAGCTTGATGTGGGCCTCGAATAGCGACTCCCCCGCGGAGAATCTGCAGATCATCAAAACCCGCTTAGAATCCACAGATCCATTTGAACGAGCCGTGGGCCGTGCGTCGATCCCCTATCTAGCCCGTCAGGTGTCCGAACTGTGTGTGGCAGAGCAAGACAGGGTGATCGCGACCGAGATACGGATCCTCAGATCTCTAAAAATCCAAGACTTGAAGAACCACATCGAGGAGCGAACAGAGGAACTAGCCTCGGCCGATCAAGATGATGATGAGGCATTGGGTGCAAGCCCCCTTCATGGAGGCCCCATCATATCCCCTAGGCCAGAGAGTGATGTGGGTGGCGTTGAGGGCTATCGTCAGCAACTAAGACGTCTTGAAAGCCAGTCGGATGAAGAGTTCCGCCGCGAGCTCTTAGGCGCAAGCGACTACTGGGCACTCACAGCTCCGGTTCGGCAAGATGACGGCTTGAAGCGGATGTTTGCTGTGGCCCGCCAGCTCGAAGACGACCCTGAGCGTATCGCCAAGCTCTCAGATAACCAGATTCAGTCGATGCTAGGTCGATTCGAGGGTGGATTCAGGGCCTATTTTCCTGGCTCCGCGGCGGCGCCTCAGCTCGCCGGTGAGCCGTTGCCCTCTTCGCCAAAGAGAACGCCCTCTCTCCAGTCGGGGCGCCCTGCGGAGCATGACGGCCACGCTCCTAGAGAGTTGTAGTCTCCCGGCACCTAGCGGAATCTAGAGCTAGAACGGGCAATTCCCGGAAAATATTCCGTCCCCTGGGGAAACCGGTCATTCGTGGGCAACCGCTCCTAAAAACCTAATCAAACCTACTCATTGCAATAAGCAATATTTGGATTTGTCTAGGACGTTCGCCGAGCAGTTTTGCGAACGGATTCACGTGCCGGGGTTTCGCCGACATCTTCTGTTTCCGTAGTAGAGGAATCACAAGCGCCAGGAGGACGCGAGGATCGACGTGAAATCGCCCAGAAGTGCGCTGCAAGCGCCGTTTTCAGTTTCCTATCTAGAGCGGCCCAGAACTTCCATACATGCATCCCTCGCTTCCTCACGGGTAGAGGGACGGTGACATGGCCGCCTTTACCGTCAGGGATAGGACCCTCACGGCGGGGTGCTCTCTCAGAGAGACCGAGATAGCGGCGGCCTATGACACAGGCCGCCGCCTGATGAATGGTGAGACCATAGCGTGAAGCAAACTTCACACGACCTATGCCCGACGTGTAGGCAGGATTGATGGCGTGTAGATCTACGCCCTCCCGCCAGCTTCGCGATTGCAAGGTGTCAGCAAACTGCTGATAGGCAAAGCCTGACAACATGCGTGCATATCGCGGTGATTGATTCTCGCAGAGCTCGCGCTTCTTCTTCGCAAAATCGAGCTCTTCGTAAACGAGAGGCTTCCCAGTCTCCTTAGCAAAGGAGACGACAGCGGCACAGACGTCACCGATCAAGGCTTCAGTCTGATGACTCGACTTACCGTAGGTCACCATAGGGAAGTTACGAGTGGAGATCGGATTGCCAAAGCGGTCTAACTCCGTAACAGCTACGTGATCGGCATTCAGATCGATACCGATCACACCGACCTTCTCCGAGGTGACCGTTGGGGTCTTCTCGACTCCTACCGTGGCAAAGACTGTCCAGCCCTTAGCATCCTCGTAGAAGCGATAGTGGACGGCCCTGCCAAACTCCTTAGCGCGGGGATCTCCTAGATCGAGACGCTTGGCTCGCTCCTTGCAGGATCGCAAGGCTGCGCACAATTCATCATGCCCATACGCAAAGCGCATATTGCGAAGGATGACATACTTACTGAACTGGCTGCTGAGTGCATCGGGCATGCGGAGCCGCAGAGTGATACTGCCATCTTCCTCGATGCTCCCCGTACAGATCTGGTTCCCTCCAGACTCATCCTTGGATCCCAATGTCGTGAACTGGCTAGAGCGGCGCTGCTGCCACTCGTCCAACCAGGCCTGATGGTCGACGTAGCCATTATTTGGTCATATTTTGGTTGAGCTGTTACATACCCTTTTGTGAACTATGGGCCGCCGAGCCCGGCTGACCGAGGATTGCCCGTCCACGAGCATTTTTGGGGTCAAATATATTTTATTTTTCTGGAGTCGCTGAGCTAGAACTGAGACTCGCGCTTGCTGGTGGGGAACCTTCATGCGCCTTCCTCACAACGGATATGATGAAGTGGGACAGGTCTTTGCAACGCTCCATTGCTGCCTCATCGAGGCGAACAAGTTCCTCAATATGAAGTCTATAATAATGAGAGATCCAACGATTTACTAATCTGCCTGGAACCGACACTCCTGAGTTAGGGGCGGCAAGATGGCTTGCCCCTTCCCTTCGATTGATGATCCCCCCCAAAATAAGAATCATACTCGTTGGAAGATGGGTGGTGTCTGGGGCTGAACACATCTTTTCGATCGTGGCAGAGAGCCTTTTCAGCAACAGTGCCTTTTTCGGCAAGGGCCACGCTCGATGCAATAGCAGCCACGTATCTAGCCCGAGCAGGGCTATATGGATAGGGGTAGTTTCTGGGTCCGACAGTGTTTGCCCTTCTCTGCAGATAGCCTGCTGCATCGTGGATATGTCCGCTTGGTCATACAGCTCCTCAATCCGATCGAAGACGGCAAACACAGAGTCT
>JBMOFD010000035.1:0-18865 GCA_049314435.1 Chlamydiia bacterium
GATCGACAAAAGGACTCATTTCAAGACAATTGTGTACATATCGTCGATTGGTACGTAGAGCTGAATGCGCGGCTACGGTAGACTAGAGATCTAGGTTTTCAGTAGGTTCTGCGGGATCGCAGGGGTCATCAGATGGCCTGAGAGTCCTCTACGAAGGGAATGCGCGCATGGCGGAAGGTGATTTCAATCAGGAAGGGAAACGAGGTTTCCCAGGTGGGATCTTTCTCCTACTGCTGGCAGCCATATTGGTCATCATCATTGTCCAATCTGTCGGACCGGGACGACTGGCGAAGGTGGGGTTCAGCTACCAGGTTGAGCATCTTGCGAACCTTGATCTGGTGAAGGGCGAGGAGTCCTGGAAGACGGCCCTCAATGATCACCTCGTCACGTTTGGTGGTCGCTTCCGCGAGCAGCAGACCGATGTAGGTCGTCAGCGCTATCGCTATTTGGAACTGGTTGATCAAAGCAAACAGCTGGAAGAGGAAGATGCTCGCCTGCTGTTCGATCTAAAGAATCAGGCGACTCAAGTCCAAGCGGCAGCCGGCTGGTATTTCCAGCTGATGGGGAAAGATCTTCCCGCCACAGGTGTGGCGATCACACAGAACGCTCCCTCTGGGATCGGGCAAGTGGTCCTGCATGAGTTGCCCGCTAGGAAGGTGTTCAGTGTGCAGGATCTCCAGAACGAGGTGACCCAAGGGCTGGAGCATCCGACCCCGGAGGCGCTGGCTTCCGCACGCCAACATTATACGACGATCCTAGGGCAAGTGCGTGGACCTGCGCTGGGCGTAAGTGGCGAAGTCGCTAAGGCTCAGCTGCGTAGTCTCGAAGAGCAGCTGAACCTCATCGACGCTGGAAATATGGCGCCTCAGCAGGGGCTACAGAAGTTGCAGTTTCTGACGCAGGAGCTTTCCAGGGTTTTAGCGAGCCTTGAGGTCTCTGAACAGGGTGTGCGTCTACAAGCTCTTCGTAGTGTGAGAGAGCTGCAGACAACACTCCATCAGGAGGAGAGCACGAGCGCTCAACTGGAACAAGTAGCTGACCGTTTAGATCAAGCCCGTACGCCGGTGGATCACACAGTTTGGTTCTATCGTGACCAGGAGCTCTCCAATCGTCAGCTCGAGAAGCAAGATCCTGAGCAGTTTCATCAGTGGTTCCAGCAAGCTAAGGCGGAGTGGGATGGCTTCTCGGTCAACCGAGGGCTAACCTTCAAGGCGCCCGATCAGCCGCGCAACCTGGTCCTGGAGAGGACCTTTCGTTCAGAAGAGCCTGCTCCGAACTATGTAGGCTACCTGCTGACGCTCGGGCCCCTCTTCCTCGTGCTGGGTCTGCTCTGGTTTGTCTTTAACCGACAGATGAAGGGAGTCGGTGGTGGAGCGATGAGCTTCGGGAAGTCTCCCGCTAAGCTGTGGGCGAAAGGTGCCTCGAAGACCACATTCAAGGACGTGGCGGGGATCGAGGAGGCCAAAGAGGAGCTCATGGAGATCGTGGACTTCCTCAAGGATCCCTCCAAGTTCACTGCTTTGGGCGCTCGCATTCCTAAGGGTGCTTTGCTCGTGGGTCCTCCAGGGACCGGGAAGACGCTGATGGCTAAGGCCGTAGCAGGTGAAGCGGATCGGCCCTTCTTCAGCATCTCTGGATCGGACTTCGTGGAGATGTTTGTGGGTGTGGGTGCAAGTCGTATCCGAGACCTCTTTGAACAAGCTAAGAAAAGTGCCCCCTGTATCATCTTCATGGATGAGATCGATGCGGTCGGCCGTCACCGCGGTGTCGGCATGGGTGGTGGTCACGATGAACGAGAGCAAACACTGAACCAGCTGCTGGTTGAGATGGATGGTATGGATAGCAATGAGGGGATCATCCTCATGGCAGCCACCAACCGTCCCGATGTGTTGGACAAGGCTCTTTTGCGACCAGGTCGTTTTGACCGCAGGATCGTGATCGACCTGCCAGACTTACGGGGTCGTTTTGAGATCCTGAAAGTTCATGCACGCAAGCTGAAGTTGGACCCGACCGTAGATCTCATGTGTGTGGCGAGAGCGACACCAGGGGCATCTGGAGCTGACCTGGCGAACATGTTGAATGAAGCGGCCCTATTGGCGGCTCGACGTGGAAGAACGGCGATCACCTCTCCCGACGTGGTTGAGTCGTGCGACAAGGTGCGGTTTGGCAAAGAGAGACGCAGCCTCGAGCTGGATCAAAAAGAGAGGCTCACCACGGCCTACCACGAGATAGGGCACGCTCTCGTGGGCATTGTGGTCGAGCACGCAGACCCTGTGGAGAAGGTCACCATCATCCCTCGTGGGATGTCATTGGGTGCCACCCACTTCCTTCCTGAGAAGAACCGTCTTACCTACTGGCGTCGTCAGGTCATCGACCAGCTCGCTGTAGCCATGGGTGGTCGTGCTGCGGAAGAGATCTTTGTTGGAGACATCAGCTCGGGCGCTCAACAAGACATTCGCCAAGCAACCTCCATAGCTAGGGCTATGGTCTGTGAGTGGGGGATGAGTGAGGCTCTTGGGCTTGTCGCGTACGACGAGCGGAGTGAGAGTGGTTCTTACCTAGGTATGAACAACTATCAACCCAAGAATTACTCGGAGCACACAGCAGAACGGATCGACGCGGAGGTGAAGGCTCTCTGTGATGAGGCCTATGCCCGAGCCAAGCTGATCCTAGGAGACCGTCGCCCTCAGGTCGAGGTGATGGCTCAGACGTTGATGGAGTTCGAGACGCTCGATGCGGATGATATCCGCCTCATCTTGGCCAACCAGTGGAACGGGGACGAGAAGAGGAAGCGTGTATTGGCAGCCGAGCAGAAGTTCCTGAAGACGCCACCACCGATCCCCCCTCAGCAGGGTGATCGGCCCCCTGGGGACTTCGTCCCAGCGGTCTAAAGAGCGGCGACTTAGGGCCCCCAATCGGGGGCCTTTTCTTTTTCAGACCTGCGCAAGACCTTTCTTCTAGGCATCCATGAAGTAGTACACGATAGGAGACATCAGCGCAGCCACCACGAAGGCGTCGATGAGCATAGAGCTGCTTTCTAGCGATGGTCTAGGTCTGGAAGAAGGGCCGGGAGAGCGGCTAGGAGTGGGCTGGCTCAGCTGGTCGTTCAATGGGCGGAGTAGATCCGCGCGCAGTGGAGCTTGGCTTTGTATAGAGGGAGGGTTCTCATCCAATAGCTTCAAAACCGCTTGATTGGCCTTCCGGTCCTCTTTGGAGGCCTGCGGTGATAGGCTATAAGGACGGCAGGCTATAGATGGAGCGCTCAGTCTAAAGGCCCCAGGAAGACGAAAAACTGCCATGACACACCTCATATGGGACCTAGAGCATACGTCGTGGCCGTGGAAGGCCGCTAGCTTGAGCCGGCGCTCTCATGACAAACACAGTCCTTCAGGATGTCTTCTGTCAAAACACCAGCTGCAAACCGGCGGGAGGAGGCGACCATTCCAAACGCCCGCTATGTGCGGGATAAGCCTTGTGTCAGCTGCTGGCTGGTCTAGCTGGGAATCCTGTTGCCCGATGCATCCAGTACTTCAATGTTCCCATCGACTTCTTGGATAGTGGCCAGCATATGGTAATAGCCTCCTCCCTCTTCCGGGTCATACGTTGCAGGCTCCGAGCAGTCGATCTGCAGCTGAGAACAGGGCCGATTGTCCGGACTAGATCCCTGGCGCCTTTGAATACGTGCAAGCCAGGGAAGTTCGATCACACCATCACCTCGAATGATGATACCATGTCCCAATAGCCAATTTTTGATAGGAACACTCAAATTAGCGAGACGGACCGATAGCTTCGGATCGGTTATATCGATCGTTCGCTCTCGAGCAGCATACTTTGCAGCTAAGGCCAAAATCGCCAGTGCAGCAATAGCTGTGCATCCGGCCAGGACTGGTAGGACCTGTATGACGGTGAGAGCCGCTGTCAACGCTGCCGCTACCACACACAGCTTCGCAATAGTTCCGCCTTCACAGTGAAGAAAATTCTGTATAGCTCTTCGCGGTGTTGAGCTAGCTAGGACTGGATCCATGGTGTAATCACAGAAACCGCGTCTTTCTACAGAACTCATAGTTGCCTCGCAAAGATGTTACTTTACAAACATTGTATTAAAAAATGAATAAGAAATCAAAGCCGGGAGACGAGCGCAAGGCTTCTGTATGGGATAAAGTTGAGCGAAAGAAAGCAAAGGAGCCCAAGGCGAGAAACGCCTTGGGCTCCTGCCTTAGAGAGAATCAACCAACTGGTTGAGGGACAGGTTGTGCTGCAGAATTCGAGAGAAGAACCTTGCGACTCAACTTGATCTGGCCTTTGTCGTTACGTCCGATGACCTTCACTTCCATCTTGTCGCCGACCTTGAAGAGGTCTTTGGGATGTTGGATCCGCTCGTTAGCAAGCTCAGACACGTGGCAGAGGTATTCCTTGCCCATGATCTTTATGAAGCATCCAAAGTCCACCACAGAGGCCACTTCACCGACGTAGATCTTGCCTACTTCAGCTTCAGAAACCAGGCCCAGGATCATCTCCTTAGCCTTCTGCATCGATTCAGCACCCGATGCAGCAATCGAGACGACGCCTGCATCGTTGATGTCGATCTCAGCACCGCTGTGCTCAACAATCGCTCGGATCTGCTTGCCACCTGGACCGATGATCATACCGATCTGGTTCGGTGCCACCTGAATCGTCTCGATGCGTGGAGCATGGCTAGGCATCTCTTCACGTGGACGTGGGCAAACAGCCAACATCTTGTCGAGGATATGAGCTCGGCCCTGCTTAGCTTGAGCTAAAGCAGCTCGCATGATCTCGATCGTGATCCCTTCGACCTTGATGTCCATCTGGAAGGCTGTGATGCCGTTCTGGTCACCCGTGATCTTGAAGTCCATATCGCCGAGGGCATCTTCCGCACCCAGAATATCACTCAGAATCACATAGCGAGAGCCGCTCAAGATCAGGCCCATGGCAATGCCACTGACCGGGCGCTTGATCGGTACACCTGCATCCATCATCGCGAGGCATCCGCCGCAGACCGAAGCCATGCTGCTGCTGCCGTTGCTCTCAAGGATCGTGCTCTCGAGGCGGATCGTGTAAGGGAAACTAGCCAAAGAGGGAATGCTTGCCGTTAAGGCACGTTCCGCCAGCTTGCCATGGCCAATCTCACGACGACCAGGAGCGCCTACGCGGCCTGTCTCACCCACACAGAAGGGAGGGAAGGTGTACTGCAGGTAGAAGCGCTGGAGCCCTTCACCATGCAGGTCTTCAAAGCGCTGTCCGCTTGATTCTCCACCCAAGGTGCATACAGCAAGGGCCTGTGTCTCTCCACGAGTGAAGAGGCAGCTGCCATGAGCACGGGGCAAAATAGCCTGCTCGATGTCGATGACGCGGATCTGGTCAGCTCGGCGACCGTCGATGCGGATGCCTTCGTTAAGGATCATCTCACGCATCGCCTCGGAGCGCACTTTCTCAAGTGCAGCCAGTACGAGTTGGCGAGGATAGTGGCCACTGCCACCTTCACTGCTGAGAGCTTCCAGAGTGCGCTGGTTCAGCACACTCAGAGCCTCTTCACGACCCTGCTTCTGCTCGATCTTAAGCGCTGCGGGGAGTTGTCCACCGATCAGCTGCTCGACTGCATGCTGCAGCTCTTTAGAGGGCAGATGAGGTGTGAAGTGCATCTTAGGCTTGCCGATCTGCAGGCGCCATTTCTCAAGGGCCTCACAGATCGTTCGAATGGCCTTGTGGCCGACTTCAATGGCTTCTAGAACCTGTTCTTCCGTCAGGAACTGGCAGGAGCCCTCAATCATTAGAATAGCATCTTCCGAGCCAGCAAGGATCAGGTCCAGAACAGACTTGCGCTGCTGCTCATAGGAGGGATTCAGAATCCAGGCTCCGTCGATTTGACCTACACGCACGGCCGCGATCGGCTTGATGAGAGGGATGTCGCTGATCACAAGGGCGGCTGAGGCGGCGCAGATGGCCAGCACATCAGCAGAGTGCTCCTGATCATAGCTCATGCAGTAGGAGAGGATCTGTGTCTCATGCGTGTAACCATCTTCAAACATGGGGCGCAGAGGGCGGTCTGTCAGACGAGAGATGAGAATCTCTCTCTCGGCAGGCTTGCCTTCGCGCTTCAGGAAACCACCGGGTGTTCTGCCAGAACTGCTGAACTTCTCCTGGTAATCTACGCGGAGAGGGAAGAAGTCCATCGATGGATCGGCAGATGACTCCGCAGTGGCGGCCGAGAAGACAAAGGTCTCACCGCAACGCACAACGACGGCGCCGTTGGCTTGGCGAGCGAGCTTGCCCGTCTCAAATGAAATGGTCTTGCCTTGGATGTCTACAGAAATAGTATGACGCTGCATGGGGGGAAGGGTCTCCAATATGGAGTCCAACCGGGCAGACGATGGACGAGTAGAAGGGTCTCCTGACCCGCTGGTATTAGAATTCAGAGGGGGCGCCTGATCCTATGATCAGAGGAACTCTCTGCTTCCCAATGCCAGCTTCGGGACAGACTGCCGCCCGACCAACCGACACGACCATGAGTGTAACAGAAGCTACACCCACGGACGTGGCCTTCACCTACTTACGCAGGTTGAGTCGCTTGCACAGTCCTTGATACCGTTTGGTATCTGTACTGTTGAGGTAGTTCAACAGCTTGCGCCGCTGACCTACTAACTTCAAGAGAGCCAGCCGAGAACTATTGTCCTTAGGTGAATTCTTGAGGTGCTCAGTAAGTTCCTCAATGCGTTCGGTCAGGATGGCGATCTGCACGTCGGCTGATCCCGTATCCTTCTCGTGAAGCTGGAACTTCTTAGTGATTTCTTCTTTAGTGCCTTTATCTAACGACATGGAGGCCTGCTCCTCACGTTGGCTGCTGGTGTTGCGCATCTGCGTGGTCCTCATCTAAGATGTGCACGAGGCACTTCAAAAAATAATGTTACGTGTTGAGAAACCGACGCAAACGCTGACAACACGGTCGTTTATCTTCAAGTCGCAAAGTCTGCGCTAGGATTCTATTATAGCCCGGAAGCAGTGTATTGGGCAATCAGTAGGATGGGCATCCTGAATGGGCCCATCTGGGCCTAGATGAGGTTCCATGGAAGAGCAGAACGAAATCGATGTCAGGATGATGCGAGAGGCCTTAAAAGAGGCCCAACGTGCAGCTAGGGATGGTGAGGTGCCCATCGGAGCTGTTTTGGTGCAAGATGGCCGTGTCGTCGCGAGGGGTCGTAACCAGGTCGAGAGCCTCTGTGATGCGACGGCCCATGCGGAGATGCTCTGTGTGACGAGTGGGGCAGCAGCCCTGGGCAACTGGAGGCTCTTAGGCTGTACCCTCTATTGTACGCTGGAGCCCTGCCCCATGTGCTTTGGTGCCATGACCCTGAGCCGTCTGCCCCGCCTTGTCTATGGCGCTCCCGATCGACGCCATGGAGCTTGCGGTAGTTGGGTCGATCTCCAGGAGGCTCGCCACCCGATCCATCAGATGGAGGTGGTGAAAGGCGTGGAGTCGGAGGCCGCTGCCGATCTATTAATAAAATTTTTTAGGTTACGGAGAGAGCAGGGACGCTCCTCGAGAGATCCAATTTGGGAGCCTGAATGTGATGTTTGAATCTCTTCTTCAGGATCTGATTGTCCAGCAGGAGGAGCGTCTGATGGCTTTAGGCCGCCGGATTGTGCCGACCTTGACGCTCGAAGATATTTTGCAACCGAACGACTATCCGGAGCTCGAGTTCCACCCACTATTTCGTTATGAAGAGGGAGTTGTAGAGGGGTTGCGCACGGCTCTAGCGGCTCTTCGGGCGGAGGAGCGTCGGCTTAGCGACGCACCTCTTTGCCAGTCTTGAAGTCGATGATCACGGCGGGCACTGTACGTGGTGCTCGTCGTCGATGCGCCCAGAGTCTGCGTAGATAGCCGCCCAAGAGGTGGAAGGGGCGCTCAAAACGCCAGAAGAGACGAAATGGACTGCTCAGATTCCAGGCTGTCAGGCAGCAGAGGTAGCTGCCGAACGCGGCTGCTACGTAGGCACTGAGGGCCATGAAGTGTCCCGCTTCTAGAACGGGGAACCACTCAATGGCTAGAATCCCGATCGCCAGCCATTTGATCCGAATAGGCGCTAGGAAGAAGAGGACAGGCGTGTCACTGTACATCATCATCCAGGCAATGATCAGAGCTGCGGTGCCTGCACGATTGCCGATCAAAAGAATCTCTCGGCTAGGCCATCCCATCCATGCATAGCCGGCCGCCACCAAGCCACCCAGAGCGATGCCCCCCACCCAGAGGACCAGCAGCGCCTTTGAGCCCAGCTTGCGCTCAAGCCCCGAGGCTAGCTGTCCGATAAAGAGCAGGTCGATCAGCAGAGTGAAGATGAGGCCGAAGCTGAAGCCGCCCGAAGCGGGCACTGTCCAGCCATAAGTAAGGATCTGCCAGAAGCTCCAATCGGAGATCGTATGAGGATGCACACCAAAGAGTACAAAAGGAGAGGGCCAGCCGAAGACCTGGAACATCCCAGGCGCCAAGGTGAAAAAGAGAGTTCCCCAAAGCAGCAACACCAGGATCCACTTCGTCACTGGAGGGAATAGGCGCGGAGATGAAAAGACTTGTTGCATAGGAGCTCCTCAGCTCTACCATTCTAACACAGTCTCGCGGTTCGCTGCCATGACAGTAAAAAATTCATTATTAAATACGGTTTGAGTGCGAAAAAGTGCTACCTGGGAAAAGCTCATGAGGCTAAAATCGGGGCCGCCTGTGCGCACCGAGCACGGTAAAGAGCAGAACCTGTTCGGATCGTCTGTCCTTTTAGGAGGGCGCTGAAGTGGGCGAGGTTCTCTCCATCGGCGATGCTGGGCGGTTCGTTCTATCCAAGTCATGGATGGGCAACCATCGAAAAGGGCGTAAGCCTGCAAAAGAAAGCGATTTCTTCCCCTCACAGAGGGTTTTGGACATTTAATAAGGAGCACGACTTCCTTCCTAGTAAGGGTTCCCGTCGTGTGTAAGTTTGATGAAGAAAGGCAAGCATCCAGAGTACCAAGACGTGCTCTTCGTCGACTCCGCGACTGGGCATAAGTTCATCTGCGGCAGTACGCTGAAGCCAACGAAACGTGATACATTTGAGGGCAAAGACTATCCGGCTTGTTTCGTGTCGATCAGTTCTGCGTCGCATCCGTTCTTCACAGGAAGCAAGCAGTTTGTGGACGCTGAGCGTCGCATCGACCGTTTCGTGGGCAAGTATGCTGCGAAGGCTGCGTCTGCCAAGGCCGCTGTACAGCCTAAGGCGCCGGCAAAGCCAGTGTTCAAGAAGCCTGCTCCTAAGAGCAAGGTAGCGAAGTAGTCTGTTGCTCCGACAGCAACATGTGAGGGAAGGTTCCCTTCCCTCCAACTCCCCATCTCTCACCTCCGGAAGCGAATTAGGACATGTTGGAGCCCCTGCAAGAATCAAAGGTGAAGCAGCTGCTAGCCAAGCTCCCCGAGCTTGAAGAGCGTCTCGCGGACCCCTCTCTCATCCAAGATCGTAAGCAATTCAAAGCCGTAGGTCGGGAGCATGCCTATCTCATGCGGCTAGGCGAAGCCTATCAGGCTTGGGTCGATGCGATGCGGCAAGACCATGAGAATCGCGAACTGCTGCGTGAGCAGCCGGGCCTTGAGATGGAACAGCTACTGCGCGAGGACCAGGCGATCCTTGAGGTTAAGATCCAGGAGATCACCCGCGAGATTGTCGATCTACTGGTGCCTCCCAACCCCCATGACAACGCCAATACGATCTTAGAGATCCGCGCGGGTACCGGTGGTGACGAGGCGGCCCTCTTTGTGGGCGATCTGGTGCGCATGTATAAGCTCTACGCTGACGCCAAGGGATGGAAGTATGAGCTCTTGAGCTGCACGGGCAGTGATATGGGCGGCTTCAAGGAATATGTCATGGTGCTGACCGGGCCCCAGGTCTACCGTATGTTGCAGAACGAGGCGGGCACCCATCGCGTCCAGCGCGTGCCGGCGACTGAGGCACAGGGCAGGGTCCACACCTCGGCAGCAACAGTGGCTTGCCTGATGGAACCGGATGAAGACGAGGAGCTGGTCATTGACGACAAGGAGCTGCGCATCGACACATGTCGGAGCTCTGGTGCCGGGGGCCAGCACGTCAATACGACCGACAGCGCGGTTCGTATTGTGCACATTCCCACGGGGATCATGGTCTTTTGCCAAGAAGAGCGGAGCCAGATCAAGAACCGAGACAAGGCGATGCGTGTGCTGAGGGCTCGCATCCGGGAGGCCGAAGCGCAACGGAAGGCTCAGGAGATCGCTGCTGTTCGTAGTAGCCAGGTAGGTACCGGAGACCGCAGTGAGCGGATCCGTACCTACAACTTCTCTCAGAATCGTCTTACCGATCACCGCATCAACATGACGCTCTATAGTCTGGATCGAGTGATGAATGGCGATCTAGACACCCTCGCCAATGCCCTAGTGGCCTATTTCTACCAGCAGCAACTCGACGCGGTGGGTTGAGTGCCTCCGCTGCGCCGACGGCTCAAAGAGATCGAAGCGCAGCTTCGGCAAGCAGGGATCCCGCACGCCGATCAGGAAGCCGCGCGGCTCTTGAGGGCGTTCAGTTCTATGACGCCATTGGACTGGACCGATCCAGCCCATCCTGGTCTTTCCCCTGAGCAAGAGGCGCGTCTTCAGGTGGCTCTTGTTCGTCGGTGTCAGCGGGAACCACTGGCCTATATCTTGGGCTCCGTCCCCTTTATGGGATTGGAGCTGGAGATCGATGAACGAACGCTCATCCCTCGCCCTGAGACCGAGCTCTTAGTCGAACATGTGATCCAGGATCTGAAGGCGCGCCAGGTGGCGCGGCCCCAGATCTTGGATCTCTGCACGGGCTCGGGATGCATCGCGTTGAGTCTGGCGGATCGTTTGCCCCAGGCGCACGTCGCGGCGAGCGATCTCTCCCCAGAGGCGCTCGACCTCTCTCGCAAGAATGGGCAGCGATTGGGCCTGGAGGTTGAGTGGCGCTGCGGCGATCTCCTTGCTCCCTGGCAGGGGCGAAGCTTTGATCTGCTGGTCTGCAACCCCCCCTATATCGCCCGAAAAGAGTGGGAGGGACGTCTCGATCCGGAGGTACAGCGTGAACCAGCTCTGGCACTTTATGGTGGCGAAGATGGTCTACTATTCTATCGGCGCCTGGCGGCAGAGTTGCCGGCCGTGCTCGCTCAGAAGGCTATGATATGGCTGGAGATCGGGTTTGATCAGGGGAATCAGGTGAAGGAAATATTTGCTTCCCTTGGTCGGGGGAAGGTGTGGTCTGACTGGAGTGGGCAGGATCGGTTCTTCCAGCTTGAAGTAGGGAGTACATCGGAGCTATAATGCCAGGCCGTGCCATCTAGCTGGCCTCCATTCCATAGTTTCATGGGTGCATGATCGTGGACGGTCGCATCGTGGACGGGTGTCCTGCGCCGTGGAAGGACTGGATCTACATCTTGGAACGCGATCACTCATGTTTGGAACTCTGACGACAAAACTACAGGAAGTGCTGGGCAAGCTGACGCGACAGAAGCAGCTGACAGAAAGCAATCTTGTGGAAGCAGTGCGGGAAGTGCGGATGGCTCTTCTCGAGGCTGACGTGCAGTACAGTGTAGCGAGTGCACTGGTGACGAGGATCAAGGAGAAGGCGCTTGGGGCTCAGGTCCTGAAGTCGATGACTCCTGGCCAGCAGTTCATCGGCGTCGTGCATGACGAGCTGGTCGCCCTGATGGGCGGTGAGGAAGTGCAGCTGAAGCTCAAGGGCCAGCCTACTGTGATCATGCTCTGCGGTCTCCAAGGCTGTGGAAAGACCACGACGGCTGGGAAGTTAGCTCAGTGGCTGAAGAAGCAGGGACGACGTCCCATGCTGGTGGCTTGTGATCTGCAGAGACCTGCGGCCGTCCAGCAGCTGAGAGTGCTTGCTCAGCAGGTAGGCGTGCCGGTCGTAGCAGATGAGACGGCGCGCGATCCCGAGCAGATAGCGAAGCGTGGGTTAGAGGAAGCACGAGCGCAGCAGTGCGACGTAGTGATCCTCGACACAGCAGGTCGTCTGCACATCGATGCGCCCTTGATGGAGGAGCTGCTACGGCTGAAGAAGCAGCTCAATCCATCGGAAGTCATCCTGGTGGCGAGTGCGGCCCAAGGCCAGGATGCTTTGACGACGGCAACGGCGTTCCATGAGCAGCTGGGTCTGACGGGGTCGATCGTCACGATGCTGGATGGGACGGCTCGGGCTGGGGTGGCGGTCTCTCTGCGTGAAGTGACGCAGAAGCCAATCTATTTTGAAGGGATGGGAGAGCGGGTGGAGGACCTTCGCCCCTTCCATCCGACCTCCATGGCGCAGAGGATTCTGGGCATGGGGGATGCGATCAATCTCTCAAGGATGGCGAAGAGTCACTTTGATGAGGAGCAGTCGGCTTCTCTCGAAGAGAAGGTGAAGAAGGGAGCGGTCACCTATGACGACTTCCTAGCTCAGACCGAATTGATTGAGAAGTTGGGTTCGATGCGAGGGCTTCTGAAGATGCTCCCCGCCCAACTGATGGGAGGGCTGTCAGCGGATCAGCTCCTGAAGGGAGAGGCGACCTTCAAGAAGTACCGCGCGATTGTTCGTTCGATGACGCGCCATGAGCGCGCCGAGCAAGTAGAGTTAGACATGCCGAGGCGTCGGCGTATTGCAAAGGGTTCAGGCACCAGTCTGGATGAAGTAAACCAGCTGGTGAAGTCCTTTAAGCAATTGAAGCAGTTTTTGAAGCAAATGCCAAATATAAATGTCCTCGGAAAATTAATGGGAGGAGGAGCGAAATGGCTCTAAAGATTCGACTGAGGAAGCAAGGGCGTCACAATCGTCCCTGTTTTCGTCTTGTCGTGACCGAAGTAGGCTGTGCCCGTGATGGCAAGTACATTGAAATGTTGGGTTGGTACGATCCCCAAGGGACGACTCCAGCTAACAGCTTTAATGTAAAAGGTGAGCGTGTGCTGCACTGGATCAACCAAGGTGCTCAGGTGAGCGATTGTGCTCATGACCTGATGCGTCGTGCTGCTCCAGAGGTTGTGGCAACCGTTCATGAGCGCGTGATGGCTAAGCGAGAGAAGATTCGAGCTAAGCGGCGCGCTAGATAATGACGACCCCGTCGGGACCGCTACGGTTCGAATTGCTCTCTCTGTTCCCTGAATTTTTCAGGGGGCCGTTAGGGGAATCGATTCTAAAGCGGGCGATCGAACGGGGACTGATCGAAGTGGGTTTCGTAGATATACGGGACTTCGCGGAGAACAAGCACAACAAGGTCGATGATCGGCCTTATGGTGGCGGACCTGGCATGGTACTCATGCCCGGGCCTGTGACGAAGGCGATACGATCGGTGCGCCGACCGGGATCGCGAGTCGTATATCTTACGCCGCAGGGAACACCCCTGACCGCCCTTCGTGCCGCTGAATTGGCACGGGAGCCGCACTTGGTGCTGCTCTGCGGGCACTATGAGGGAGTGGACCAGCGGGCCCTAGATCTAGAGATCGATGAAGAGCTCTCGATTGGGGATTATGTGCTGACCAACGGATGTTTGGCAGCACTGGTGGTGCTGGATGCCGTGGCGCGGTTTGTGCCCGGTGTTTTAGGTGATGAGGAGTCAGCGGCCCAGGATTCGTTCCAGGATGGGCTGCTCGATTGTCCTCATTACACTCGACCAGAGGAGTTCGAGGGCTGTAGGGTCCCTGAAGTCCTTCTTTCGGGGCACCACCAAAGGATTGCGGAGTGGCGCCATGAGGCATCACTCACGAAGACGCGCAGGGTGCGCCCGGATCTTCTGCCACCCTGCGAGCAACCGATGAGATAAGAGGAATAGATCCATGGTATTTAAGCCTAGAGAGCTGATCGCTGAACTCGATCGGCAGCAGATGAAGACCGAGGTGACGAAGTTCGCCGTCGGTGACACCATCAAAGTGCAACTGCGCATTATTGAAGGTGACAAAGAGCGTCTACAGGCCTTCCAAGGCACAGTGATTGCGCGTAAGGGATCTAGCGTCAGCGAGACCTTCACTCTGCATCGCTTTGCGTTTGGAGAGGGGATGACGCGTGTATTTATGCTCCATAGCCCACGCTTGGCGAGCATAGAAGTGCTCAAGCGTGGTCGTGTACGACGTGCTAAACTGAACTACCTCCGCGGGACTCGTGGTCGTAAGTCTAAAGTAGCTGACCTGGTCGATTAAACCGCGACACTCAGACAAGAGCTGAGTGACCCGTAAAGCCCGGTGCAGTCTCTCAAGAGATGGCACCGGGCTTTTTTTGTGCCCAGAAGAGATCAGCAAATTAGGAGGTTTGGAGGATGAAATCCTCCAAGTTGATGTGTGGAGCGAAGCTCCTCGCAATGCCCTCTAAGAGCCATAACGGAATTGCACCTTGGCAGGAGATCGCGATCTCGGTCAGAATGTCCGAGACCGGGAATTGCGGAGGCCAACATGTCAGGTGATCAACTGGAACGAGAAGTTCTTGCCCAGGGTCATCTGAGCGTAGCTGGCATCGACGAAGCCGGTCGAGGTCCACTGGCAGGGCCTGTCTATGCCGCTTGCGTCCTCTGGGATCCAGCCTTTGATTGGAGAGGGATCCGAGACTCTAAGATCATTCCAGCTAAAGAGCGCGAAGAGCTAGCTCAGAGGATCGAGCAGGGCCTTGTCTGTGCGGTGGCCTCTGCATCCGTAGAGGAGATCGAGGAGCTCAACATCCTACAAGCTACCTTCCTTGCCATGCGACGTGCTTGGAAGCTCATGGCGCAATCGCCAGCCTATACACTTGTGGATGGATGTTGGCCTAGGCTGGAGGGGTCTGGCCGGAAGGTGATTCGAGGCGATGACCTGTCTGTCTCTTGTGGAGCAGCCTCCATTCTCGCTAAAGTGGCGCGAGATCGTTGGATGACCGAGCAGGATCGGCTCTGGCCGCAGTATGGATTCGCGCAGCATAAGGGCTATGGCACGCCACAGCATCTGGCCGCTTTGCGGACTCACGGGCCTTGTGCTATTCATCGTCGATCCTTCGCACCGGTAGCCGCGCTGCAAGAGGCTGCTACCTAGACCTCAGGAGGCGGCATGAGATGGATCGTAGGCGAGTCTGTTGTGGACCTGCGGGCCGAGCCTTGCCATGCCTCCTCCACCATGTGGGAAGACACTGGACTCCACACCCAGCTCCTCTTTGGCGAGCCTGTCGAATGGCTGGACGAGCAGGAGGAGTGGGTCTACGTGGGAGCTCTCGCTCAACCTCGTCATCATCAAGGGCGCTGGCAGCCTTATGAGGGATGGGTGCTCAAGGCAAGTCTTCTGCAAACCGCCGCTCCCGTATTGGGTGTGCATACCGGATGGTGGACTCCTGTCCGCCAAAGACCAGATCCCCAAAGTGAAGTGCTCTGGCGTATGTCACCAGGGTCGTTCTTAGTCGGCGAACTAGTGGGTGCATGGATCCAGCTGGATGGGGGCGGATACCTTAAGCCGCCTTCCGGACGGGCAGCTTCACTTGAGGCACTCGCCACTCGCTGGATGGGTAGTCCCTATGTGTGGGGGGGGGCGAGCGGCTACCTGCCCCAAATGTGGCCGCAGAAGAGCGGCGTCGACTGCTCGGGCTTGGTCCATCTTTTGGAGCGCTGTGCAGGGCGTTGCGTACCTAGAGACGCCCATGATCAGTGGTTAGCATGTACTCCACTTCGAGACTTGGCGCAGGTGTTACCAGGCGACTACGTCTTTTTTGGCCCTGAAGACCCAGATGGGCGCATTCATCATGTCATGTTGGCCGTCAGCCAACATAGGCTTTTGGAGTCTTCCCGAACTCTGGGAGGTGTCGTGCAGCAGCTAACTCGCATACGTTGCCGAGCGGGTGACGGCCAGCTGCGCAGCGGAGCCTGGAATCAAGAGCATCGAGTCTACATGGGAAGAATATCGGAGGAATGGCCGGACGGAGACCGATAAAACAATCGTAGTGGATATCATCTGGGAAATAAAATTTTCTTGACGCATTAAAAATAACTTACTACTCGTGAGGTGTCTGGAGCCTCGGAGAATCGTGAGTATTAGTCCGCCTAACAGGAGTGCATCTGATCTATCGCACTCCTCGGAGCTGAGCCAAAGCACCTCATCGACCCCCCGCTCTTTTTCTCCATCTTCCGGTGCTGGAAGCGAGTCATCCTCACCTAGATCTCTGGTGGGGCGGCGACTTGCTCGTCTGACTCCTCTGCCCAAGCTTCTTGAAGAGGGAGCAGATATTCCTTTGGAGCATGAAGGGGTGTCAGGGCCTTTCAAAAGCCCGCAGTTGGATCGTATTGCCAAAATCGGGAATCGCGTGCTCTTTGTCACAGGCGAGGCGTTTGCCCACGGGGGATTGGCCACAGTCCACAGAGCTATGACCCTGGAATCCCCAGAGCCAGATAGCTATCAACCAAGTGGTGAGCTCAGCGTGGTTAGAAGCCAGCAGGTCAGGCTCTCCACTCGACCCGTAGCGATACGGAGAGGCTCACCTCAGGAGATTTCAGACCGAGCTCGTAGCTATGAGCGCAAGTTCGCATTCGAGATGGGGGTGCACCGTCGTGCTCATAGACTGGCTCCTGCCGGTGTCATCAACCTGATGGATTCTAGGATCCAGACGCGGCAGATGGTCGAACCGAGTCGGCTTCCAATGGGCTCGAGATCAACAACGACGACGGAAGAGGTTCTTGTTACAGAGTGTGTTCTCGAACAGGGTGACATGTCTCTGAGCTCGTGGTTGCGGAACGGGCAGAGAGAATCAATCAATGTCGAGGTGGCGGCAGCCCAGCTTCTGGAAACGCTGGCGGTTCTTCATCGGAATGGCATCGTCCATCTCGATCTAAAGCCGGACAACATTCTGCTCGTCAAAGATGAGCAAGGCGCCTATCGGCTCAAACTGTGCGACTTTGGTTGTGCCAATGATCTCAGCTTTCTCCAAGCAGAACGAACTCACCCGGAGGAGTGGACTGTTGCATGTGAGCGGGCTATCCCCAATCAAAACAGCATCCTCTACACAGCCTCCGAGATTCGGGAGATAGGTCTTGGGAATCCGGATGGCATTCCCGGCCTTCCACTATATGAAGGTGGTGAGGTTCCCACAAAGTTTACCGATGATCACTACATTATGGGTCCCCGGTATGACGTGTTCTCTTTGGGCGTCGTGCTTTGGCAGATGGCAACCGATGTCGGCTTACCCTTGGTGGAGGCCCGGACCAAGAGATCGGACTTCTGGCCAGCCCCCTTTTCTCCAGATGACTATCAAGCGCTTAAAGAGATGGTTCAGCAGAACAGCTCTCTTCGTGCCAATCCACTCATCTGTACAGCTCTAAAGTGCCTCACGCCAATGCCTCTGGATCGCCCGTCAGATGCGGGCAAGGTCTTGAAGATCTTACAGAATTTTCAGAGCCAAATAGGGCGCTCTCCTTTTGGTTGACAAGTTAAAATTATGCTCTTACACGTAAATTTTGCTTGTCCGTAGAGGACTGTTGCCTTGTGGAGAGGTTGCGTGAGTATTGTTGGCCCGGACTCTCCGAACATCGATCGCCTTGTTGGATCTGGCTCAAGTCCCACGTTCTCAGAAGGGAGTGGGTCGGCAGCATCATTAGGGTCGGCGCTACTTCGCGACCTGCCGGCACCTGTCACCCCGCGATCTTTGGCAAGTCGACGGCTTTCTTCGGGTGTCCCGATTCAATTCCCAGGGGCAGGATCGGAGCTGAGCATTGAGAGCCCAGCATCTAGGTCATCAGGGAGCCCGGGTTGTCAGGATCGTATTGCTCTGCTTGGGGGTCGTTGTCTATTTATCTTTGGAGAGGCTTTTGCCAGTGGAGGTGCAGCCAAGGTACACCATGGTGTTGAACTCCAGTCGGAGAGCCCGTCAGGTTTTTTAGGTCCCAGTTCGTCGCCGGTCATGGCCGTACGACATCGTGAAGTCGCGCACAGAAGCGGTCAGAGGAATGGGGTTCTTATGGAGAGTCCCCCCGAACGCATCCAAAAACTAGTTGAGGAGCTGGCGTTCGAGGAGACTATTCATAGAAGGGCTCAGGAGCTGGCCCCATTTGGGGTCGTGCGTCTGGACGAAGTCCAGGTGGTCACCCAACATGAGGAGGTCGAGGGATTGCCCTCCAAAAAAGGCCAGGTTGTGGAGGTGATCGATCGAGTGACCATGGACCACGTGATGGAGTGTGCCGATGCCTCGCTGGCCGATATGTTGGCTGAAGATCCTCGCCCCTCGCTCGATCCGCAAGCCTGCGCTCTCAGTCTCACTCGGACTCTGGCGGTCTTACATGAGCAAGGTGTGGTGCATCTCGATCTCAAACCGCAGAACATCTTGATGTTCAGCCAGGCGGACGGAACCTATTTGGCCAAGCTATGCGACTTCGGGTGCTCCAATGACCTGAGCCTGCTCCAGCGACCTCTTTCAGAAGGTGATCAGGTAGTCATGGCCAACCAACGTCTGGTTCCAAAGATCACCACTCCTGCCTATACACCGCCTGAAGTCCGGGAAGTATTCGGCGGCAACAGGGCAGGCATTCAGGTGCCCTCGGAGGGAGCTATTCCCACCCACTACACCGATGGCACACCCATCATGGGGCCTAAGTGCGACGTCTTCTCTCTCGGCATGGTTCTATGGGAGATGGCCACCCAAACACCTCTGCCAATGCTGGAGAAGCGAAAGAAGATGCAGAGCTACCTGCCGGCTCGAATCACGCCGGCGGATCACCAGGAGCTCATGAAGTTGGTAGAAGGCCGTTCAGAGCTTAAATCGGAGCCCCTCATCCAAACAGCGCTCCAGTGCTTGATCCCAGACCCTGCTCAGAGACCTGCAGATGCTGGGAAGGTGCTGGAGATCCTCACGAGCAAGCTAGACGC
>JBMOFD010000036.1:0-18032 GCA_049314435.1 Chlamydiia bacterium
CCCGCACCTATATTTGCCTAGATTTTCGTAGATTTTAGCCGACAGTTACTAGCCCTCTCAGCAGGACAGTAGGATTCCTCCCTCTATCACCATTGAGTGGGGATTCCGTTCAACGGCCAAGTCTAAGAGCATCTCTAGTGGCAACAATTTTGAAGGTGTACCCATGCGCAAAGTCATCCACCAGCTCATCGAATCGATTCAGCCATTCGACTCGTTGGAGGCGGAGCATCTTTCCGGGACCATGGACTGGATACAGAGCGGTGCAGGACTGTTCCGTATCGAGAAGCCTGCGACACCGCCAAAACATCTCGTTGCCTAAACGGTTCTTGTGGATCTGGCTAGGGAGAAGATTCTCCTCGTGTCGCACATCAAAGCTGGGCTATGGCTACCTTCCGGAGGTCATGTAGAACAAGATGAGCATCCCAAGCTAACCGCTGAGAGGGAACTGGCAGAGGAGCTGAACCTCTTGCCCGAGTTTCTGAGTGAGGCACCTCTATTTTTGACACAGACGGTGACCGTCGGTCAAACCGCCGCCCACACAGATGTAAGCCTTTGGTATGTGCTGAAGGGAGATTCAAGAGAGGAGCTGGTGTACGACCAGACCGAGTTCAATGGGTATCGATGGTTTGGCTACGATGAGATTCTACAGGGAGACCCGTCGGACTTCGATCCGCATATGAACAGATTCATCCGAAAGCTATTGGAAAGCGAGCTGCTCAAGGTGAGCTGCCTAAGCTAGGATCTTGAACGAGGAAGGGAAAAGGTCCGGCGCTCAGCCCCTGAGCGCCGGGAGATCACTTAGTTGCTTTTCAGAGCCTGATGGGCGAACTGAAGAGCATCGTTGCTCACTCGTGTGATCACACCAGGTGTGCTACGAGCGCCGAGAACGTGGAGCGTCTTATGGTCCATGTCCACTCCAACCACTTGGAAGGCAATAGGATTGCCAGCTGTGTCGGAAGAATAGAGCGATAGCCCTTTGTTGTTTTGTACGAATTGGCCTGTGCGTACTACGCCGCTTTTCAGAGCCATGAGGGCTTCAACTTCATGAGAGACTGAGCTCATGACGTTGGTGCCAACAAATGTTTGTGCGAATGCGCTGCCCATCACGAGCATGGCGAGAGCACCCTTAACTAGACGAGACATTGTTCCTCCAGAGTCCTGTCAATACATAGGTCACCGCGCGAACAGCCGCCTCTTAGCCATCCACACGCACTGACCGTAGTATTAAAATAAAATGTTTTCTTTAAAGTAAGCAACCCATTGAGTGCTCATAATGTAAGCAGTTGGTTGTAAACGTTGAACAAAGGGGTCTTGAAAGAGAAAAAGCTGCTGATGCTATGTTTCGCGGCCCTTGGCCGGATGGAATAATCCTAAGTGACTGAGCCATAGCCATCTAGAGGATCGCAGAGGTCTGTTGGAAAGAGAAGAGCCCATCCGAGGATGAGCTCTTGTACGTTAGAACAGCCTGGCAGTGCAGGTTGTGGACTACGGCTAGGAGCCGGAACCGCCGCCGACCACCTGGCTCTTGGCAGACTGGACCTGTGCATTGAAGTCCATGACTGCGGGTGAGCTCGTGCTAGGAGGTGGGGTTGGATGGTTGGACTGTGACATCACGGCACTTTTGTTCGCAGCAGCTTCAACACTGATCATGTTCAGTGCATCAGACACTTGGGTGTCCATAGCAGCAGCAGTGGGTCCAGCAGCTGGAGGAGCTGGCTGAGCAGGGGCAGGTGCCGTCGTAGGAGGAGGGGATGTCACTACCGGTCCGCTGGAGGTGCCAGGGGTGATCACGACGGGTCCACTGGGAGGAGGCGTGACGACTGCGGTGCCTGGTGTTACTGTGACCTCTGGCGTGATGAGGACCGGTGTAGCGCTGTGCATGGGAGCAGGTGCTGTCGTGCCCATCGGTTCACTCATTCCAGCAGTCCCAGCTGGTGCCATGCCTGCCGGTGGCGCCATGTTCATAGGCTGTGCCGGAGGAGTGGTCATGAAGTTGGTCTGATTCATGGAAGGAGCCGGAGCTGGTTCCACAGGGGTGATGTCGATCGGGAAGCTGATCGCATTGGGCGCCGCATCGGTCGAGTGTGCGGTCGCAGAGCCGGGCTTGTGCTGCTGATTTCCTGAGCAGGCAACAAGAGCCAGAGTAGCAAGGAAGAGATAAGGCTTCATGGTGGTTGAGTCCCTAAAATGGTGAAGATTTAACCGACTGTAATTGATGCCATAGTGCACAATAGGCCGCCAACGTTCCACAGAAATGATCGAATTCAGCCAACAGAGGATGCTCTGTCGATGGCTTTGCTTCGTCAGGAACCAAGCTGTCATGCAAGGAGAGCGGTCATGTTCCAGATAGGGCGCCCCGAACCGTGCCGACCGATTTCTAGACTCCCAGGAGTCCAAGCTGTGATCCCACGGTCCCGATGGACTGTCCAACTCTTCCCTACTCTCCTTCGACTGACAGGCCCTCATGGTGAAGAGGTCATGCACCCCCTTCCGATTCGAGGAGCTGTTCATGAATGGACAGCTCAACTGGACCTCGAGTGTGGAGAGGTGCGCGTCTGGGGACGAGCACAGGACTACTTCCTCTTCCGCATCAACCGGCTTCCTGAAGGGATCACGCTGATCGGCGAGCGCGCCTATGCCTCCCAACATCTGCTCGTGCCCGATGAGGCATGCGGGACTCTCGCCGTCGGATCGCCGAGCGGTCCGGCTGTGGAACAGCCTCAGTCTGAGGAGAAAGAGAGACTCCAGTTTGGTGCGCACGCCATCCATGATGTCGATCGCCTCCGAGTCAACCCCGTTCTGGCGCAGCTCCTCCCAGCCTGGTTCCTACTAGGGGAGGGTTGGACGGTAGGGGACTCCCTGACTGAGGAGTCATCGCTTCTCGGGCAGTGGACTCGTCAGGTGGCAGAGGCGAACTCAGACGGCTTATCGGAACTCCTCACCGAATTATGGAGGAGCGGTTTCTCTGGACTGTGGCATCCCCATGCGCGCGATACGCAGTTCTGGGGAAATGCCCTGCCTCCGACTCAAGGAAACCCATGGGCGCTCCTAGCAGCAGGTAGGCACCTCCTTAGACAGATGGCTATGCAGTGGGAAGGAGACAAGCTCACCCTCCTGCCCTGTATGCCAGCTATACTGCCAGCAGGCAGATTGCTCCATTCCATGGGTCCCTCTGTCCTCTGTTCCCTAGAGTGGACGAAACGCACGCCACGCCGCCTCTGGGTCCAGGCGAAGGAAAGCTGCTCTCTCCAGATCACATGGAAGGGTGAGCCTCAGGCTCGCCTCCAGCGACTCCAAAATCGGAAACGCGAGCCCTTCCAGCAGGGTACAACCCTCCAACTCGTTAAGGGAGAAGAGCTCCTTATCGATCGATTCAGTAAGGCCTAAGATCTGTCCAGTCATACTGGATGAAAAATAAAAATTTTAATAGAATTTGACTGAGAGAGGGGAAGACATGTCTCAGTCATTTTTGCAGATAGGCCTTCGCGCACTGACGTTCACGGCGTCCATGAGCGCTTTAGTTACAGTTCTTTGGATTGCACATCTACAGGCGGCAGACGTACCTGCTCCGCAAGCCAAGGTGGCCAAGAGAGGCCCGGTCAGTCTCACTGTATATACGATGCAGGGATGCGGGCATTGCACGACGTTCAAGACAGAGCTTGCTGAATTCGCTGCTGGGAACCCAGATGTGTTGATCGAAGTGGTGGAGATCCATCCAGGGTCGAATACGCCCAAGCACCGCAACAATGCCCAGAGGGCTCAGTTGGCTGGCGTGCAGGGATTCCCAACGACGCATGTCATGATGAAGGGGCAGAAGAAGGCGACTCTCGTAGGCATGAGAAGGGCAAGCGATCTCTCCCAAGTTGTGGATGGTCTGAAGCAGGGGAACAGCAGCTCAGAACTGCCCGGTGCGGTCCTATAAGGAATGTCAGGGCGGCTCTTCTTCTCCCAAGGCGTGGGGACTCTTGCGCCTTGAGAGACCCTTGTTTTGAGTTTGCCTTGAAAGAGAAGCCACTCCATACAGGGTGGTCTGGAGCAGCCGATCACGATGCCAACTCCTCAACCTAAGAGACGGCCTCTCGCGGATGTTCCTGCAGGGATCCCCATGACCACCACCTTAGCGCCGCCCCCATGTCAGGCTCTCCAGAAGGATCCCCACGCCCGGCTAGGAGTGCACGACGGCTATCTGAAGGTATGGCGCCCTGGGGCTAAAGAAATCTGGGCTGAGGTGAGAGGGAAGATCGTACCGATCCCCCAACTGGACGAGGCTGGGCTCTTCTCTCTCTATGTGGGTGAAATCACCCCGCTCGACTACCGCGTCTACCACCATTCTGGTGTGCTGACCGAAGATCCCTATGCCTTCTGGCCGACCTTCAGTGAAGTTGATCGCCACCTCTTCAACAAGGGCGTCCACTATCAGCTGGGAGATCGCATGGGTGCTCGCATGCGCGAGCACCAGGGCGTGTGGGGTGTTGCCTTTTCGGTGTGGGCTCCTGAGGCACAGAGCGTCCATCTGGTGGGGGACTTCAACCACTGGGATCCGGAGGTCAACCCCATGCGCGTGCTGGGGAACTCAGGGGTGTGGGAGCTCTTTCTGCCCGGTGATTGGGAGGGGATGCACTACAAGTATTGCGTCACCCAGTCCGATGGAAAGAAGGTCCTCAAAAGCGATCCCTATGCTCTTGGAGCTGAACTCAGACCTCACACAGCCAGCGTCGTGCGTCGGATCGATCGCTTCCACTGGACCGATGAGACCTGGATGAAGAACAGGACCCGCTCTGGTCCGCTCATCATCTATGAGGTGCACCTTGGTTCCTGGAGGAGAGGCCCCGAGGGGTTCTTGAACTACCGAGAGCTGGCTGTGTCTCTTGCTGAATACTGCCAGCAGATGGGCTACACCCATGTGGAGTTGATGCCGATCGCCGAGCATCCTCTGGATGAGTCGTGGGGCTATCAGGTGACCGGATACTATGCTGCTACTAGACGGCATGGTACCCCAGAAGACTTTCAGTGGTTTGTGAACCACCTTCACAATGCCGGCATTGGCGTCATCATCGACTGGGTCCCTGGACATTTCCCGGCGGATATTCATGGGCTGGGGCAGTTCGATGGGAGCTGCCTCTACGAGCACGCCGATCCTCGACAGGCATGGCATCCTCACTGGCATACGCTCTGCTTCAACTATGCACGGCCTGAGGTCAGCAATTTTCTGATTGCCAACGCGCTCTACTGGCTCGAGGCGATGCACGTCGATGGCTTGCGCGTCGATGCGGTGGCCTCGATGCTCTACCTGGACTATGGCCGAGAGCCAGGTCAGTGGGTCCCCAATGAGTATGGGGGCAAGGAGAACCTGGCAGCCATTGAGTTCATGAAGCACTGCAACCACGTCGTTCGGCAACGCATTCCCCAGGCGATGATGATTGCCGAGGAATCGACCTCATGGACGGGTGTCACGGCCGACGTGGAGCATAACGGATTAGGGTTCACTCATAAGTGGAATATGGGGTGGATGAACGACACCCTACGCTACTTTGCACGAGATCCTATCCATCGTGCACATCATCAGAATGACATGACCTTTGGGATGCTCTACGCCTTCACTGAGCGGTTCTGCCTGGTCTTAAGTCATGACGAGGTGGTCCACGGCAAAGGCGCCTTGATGAACAAGATGCCGGGTGATCTTTGGCAGCGCGCAGCCAACGTCCGGCTTCTATTGAGCTACCAAGCGTGCCACCCAGGTAAGAAGCTGCTCTTCATGGGAGCGGAGCTGGGGCAGTGGGACGAGTGGAATCCCAAGCAGGAGATCCACTGGTTCCTGTTGCACTATCCCATTCACCAGGGGATCCATCGATGCGCAGCTGCTCTCAACAGACTGATCCGAGACCACACGGCTCTATGGGCGTGGGATGAGGACTGGCGTGGCTTCCAGTGGGTTGACTTTAGCGATGCGCAGAACACCGTCGTCTCCTACTTACGCCGCAGCGAGGACGAGGAATTGTTGGTCGTGCATCATTTCTCTCCACAGTGCCTTGAGGACTACATTATACGTATCCAGCACGGTCAGGAGATCGAAGAGATCTTCAATACTGACGCAGAGGCCTTTGGAGGCTCAGGCGTTGTCAATCACAATCCCCAGATCCTCCGTGACGAACGTGGCTGGACGTGGGGTGTCCGTATCAGACTCGCTCCATTGGCCACGATGGTCTTTCGGCTGCGCTAGCCGCGGGGTGCGATCAAAAGTCGTGCAAGCGACGAGGCTGGTTGAGCAGGTCCCATGGATGGTCTCAGAGGAGCTCTGTGAGTACGACTTTTGATTGGCGTCTAGACGTCATTTTTCGCCAGGACCATTCACGATACCGCGACCGTATCGGGGCATGCAATCTAACCGTCATCCGGAAGTTTGCTCTAGCCGCCCTGATGAACGAGACCTCTATCAAAAAGGGAATGGCCACGAAGCAGGCCTCGGCTTGTGTCAATCCAGCCTAGAGACAAAATGTGTTTGAGTTTGGTTGCCCTGCAAGAGGTCGCCTTTGGCATGGCGGGTCCAGTTCGATCTTGGTAGAATGGACAGGTGTTTGGTATGGCTGGTGGAGCTATTGTCAGACGAGCGCGTTGTGAGGAGAGAGATTGTGGGAGAGGAGAACCAAGACGTCTACCGAGCTCTTTGTCAGGAGGTGTGGGAGCATAACCGGCGCTACTATGTGGAGTGTGCTCCGACGATCACGGACCAAGAGTTTGATGTCATCCTAGAACGAGTGCGACAGATCGAGGAGCTCCACCCTGAGTGGATCGATCCCCAAAGTCCTACGCAACGTGTCAATGAGTCTGTGTCTGAAGGGTTTGTCAGCGTGCCCCATGCTGTGCCGATGCTCAGCCTTGCCAATACCTACTCGCAAGAAGAGGTGGTTGAGTTCATCGCTCGCGTTCAGAAGCTGCTGGAAGGGCGTTCAGTCGCCTTCCATTGTGAGCTCAAGATGGATGGGATTGCCGTAACTCTGCTCTATGAGCAGGGAGTCTTCGTACGGGGCATGACTCGAGGCGATGGCCGGACGGGTGATGACATCACCGTTAACTTGCGTACGATCCGGGTTCTCCCCCTGCAGCTCAAGGGTGCGCCGGACGTTTTGGAGGTCCGTGGTGAAGTCTTTTTGCCACATGTGGCCTTTCAGGCTCTCAATGATCGGGCGGCCCTAGATGGCGAGGAAGCGTGGGCCAATCCACGCAATGCCGCGGCTGGTTCCCTTAAGCTGTTGGACCCACGGCAAGTGAGTCAGCGTGGACTGAGTCTGGTCTGCTATGGCGTGGCTCAACAAGATCCCGTTGCCCTCTCCACACAGGAGCAGCTTTTCCCTCTACTGCGTCACTGGGGCTTGCCTGGCTTGCCTCATCATCGACTCTGCCATACGGCGGAGGAGATCATGGCTTTTGCAGAGGAGATCCATCGACTACGACCCAAGCTTCCCTTTGACATCGATGGGATCGTCGTGAAGGTGAATCAATTCTCTCAGCAGGAGCTTCTCGGGAGCACCTCCAAGAGTCCGCGCTGGGCCATGGCTTACAAGTTCGCGGCCGAACAGGCAATTACACGCTTGAGGGCGATCACGGTCCAGGTGGGCAGGACGGGTGTGTTGACACCCGTGGCTGAGCTCGATCCTGTCCTGCTGGCAGGGTCGACGATCAGCCGAGCCACCCTGCATAACGAACAGGAGATCTCTCGGCTTGGTGTCCAGGTGGGCGATCGAGTCGTCCTAGAGAAGGGAGGCGATGTCATCCCTAAGATCGTGCGTGTTCAGTCAGAGGGAGAGCGTCAGCCAGGTCAAGGCTGGCAGATGCCTACGACCTGCCCATGCTGTGGCACGGCGGTATTGCGTACAGAGGGGGAGGTCGCTGTACGTTGCCCCAATGAACGCTGTCCCGATCGCGTCAAGGGTCAGATCGCCTTCTTTGCCAGCAAGGATGCGATGGATATTGATGGATTGGGAGAGCGTGTGGTCGCTCAACTCGTCGACCAGGGCCTTGTGCGCACCCCTGCCGATCTCTACCGTCTCACGGCGGAACAGGTCCGGACCCTTGAGGGATTTAAGGAGAAGTCCACGGCCAACCTCTTAAAAGGTATTGCATCTAGTCGGACACGCTCCCTGGCTCGATGCATTTTGGCTCTCGGGATCAAACATGTAGGAGAGACGACGGCCGAGGATATCGCCAAGGCTGCCAAAACGTTAGATGGTCTTTGCCATCTGCAGGAATCTCAGCTGCTAGACGTCGAAGGAATCGGACCGATTGTGGCGCAATCGGTCCTCCAATACATTCAAGAGCAGCAAAACACCATCCAAGACCTGATGGCTGCTGGTGTAGAACCAACGTCGCCTCAGACCGTGTTTGCCGAGCATCCCTTCCGTGGGAAGACCTTTGTGTTGACGGGGACTCTGGCACACCATACCCGCCATTCTGCTGCGGCTCTGATCAAATCCCTTGGAGGGAAGGTGGCGAGCTCGGTGAGCGCCCATACCGACTATTTGGTAGTGGGGGCGGAAGCGGGGTCGAAGCTAGCCCAGGCCAAGAAGCTAGGGGTCGCCACGCTGGGCGAGGAGGCATTCATGCAGATGGCGGAAGCTGGGACACCATCCGTATAGGCGTGATTTTTTTGTTACGGCGAGTTCGGTCTTGAGGCAGAATGGCCGCGTCCAAGGCGAGAGTCGGTCGGTTCCTAGCCATTCCTAAAGGGATCGACCGCTCCGCCGTAGAGAGGTTTTTGATGCCCGATTCGACCATCCTTCACTGGACCTTCTATGTGGTGAAGACCCTGCACGTAGGAGCTGCGTTCGCCTGGATCGGCGGCCTTCTTCTCTGGCTCTGGCAGGCGGCCGGTCGAGAGAAGCCCACGGAGGCTGAGGCCTTACGCAGCGCGCGATGGGTGATCACCACGATGGCGATCACCCTCGTCACTGGGCTATGGCTCCTCGGTGCCAAGTACACTCTCATCGACTTCCGCCAGGCGCACTGGATGCATGCCAAATATACCTTTGTCTTCTTGCTCATCCTACTGACGGGCCGTGTCACCTGTTGCCGTGCGGTATCCCAGAGAGCGGCATTCTGGCGCTGGACGGCGGCGGTTGCTATCTCGATGATGGTCTTGGGTAGTATCTATGTCCTCAAGCCGCTCCTGCCTCAGAAAAAGCAGATACAAGCCTCAGCTATCCCCAGTGCGGCGCAGTAGCAAGTCTATTCTGGATGATAGGCCTCTTCCTAAGCGAGAGAGCCATGATATCCAAAAAACACATCCTGATCCGAATGTGTTAATAAAAATATATTGTCATACTGCGTAATAGTTTTGTTCGTTATACTATCCCTGTCGTTAATTACGCAGCCGGTGGAGATCTGTCATGATTCCGTCACTGAATATCTCTTCGGTCCAGAGAGGGGTCGACGCCGGCTCTTCTGAGCAGAGCTCGGGTCCTCACCTGGTTCATGGGTTCGGTTTCGAGCGATGCCTTCCGCCAGACGTTCAGTTTGCCTTGTCTGTGACCTACACATGCTTGAGTCAGTGCCCACCTGTTCATGCCCCTTACGAATCGATCAACGTCTATAGAGGTTGGCGAGACCGGCAGCCAAAGGCCATTGCTGACGACCTCAATAGGATATGCGATAAATTAATTAATATCGGAGCGCAGGAGTCCTCACGGCTGGGTCTTTTGCGCATCATGATTGAGAATCTGGCTCGCTGCGTCAATTGTAGAGAGGGGCTTGGGAAGCCAGCCATCAGCAGGACGGCCGAGGCGCTCACAGGACTGCATGATGCCTGTTTATGGGCAGATCTAGTGAGCGCTCTGGATCCCGAGCTCAACAGCCATAGCACAAGAGAGCTGCTGGTGGCGACCTGTGGTGAGGGATCGGAGGACTTCGAGGGGCTTGCCCAGCGGATAGCGCCTCGGATCATGATGCATGCCGTGCGAGCCTGGGTCTTGGACAGAGACCTGAAGGAACGATTGAATTGGTGCCCTCCGTCGCAGTAGTGAGGGACCTAAGTTGGCCTCCTTCGGCGAATCCAGCAGACCGATCCTGAGAGGCGGTTTGACAATCTAGATTGCGGGAATCCAGCCCGCGGGTTATGCTACCTCTCACAAAACTTGACGACCGCTCAGGCATTTCAGATGGCGCAAAGGACAAAAACGGCTCTGCTCACCAGTGAGCAAGCTATAGCCCGACGACAGTGGTTTCTGTTCGACGCATCGGGTAAAACACTGGGTCGTTTCGCGGCCGAGATCACGAAGGTATTGCGAGGAAAGCATCGCCCCGACTTCACGCCTCATATTGATGGCGGTGATGGGGTGATCATCATCAACGCAGACAAGATTCACGTGACCGGCACGAAAGAAGCGAATAAATTTTACTTCCACTACTCCGGGTATGTAGGTGGTGCTTCACGCACTGCACTACGCACCATTCGAGAGCGGAAGCCCACTTACATTTTGGAGCATGCAGTTCGCGGCATGATGCCAAAATCGCGTTTGGGTAAGCAGCAGTTACGACGTCTCCGCATTTATGCTGGGGATGTACACGACCTGCAGGCTCAACAACCCATCGCTGTCAACTAACGAGGATTCATGGCTGCTCCACAACAGGAATTAGTTGCTACCGGACGTCGTAAGACAGCTGTAGCCTCAGTTCGCATGCGTCCAGGGTCTGGGCAGATTCTGGTGAATGACCGTCCCTTTGACGTGTACTTCCCAGTTGCGCTTACCCGTAACGCAATTCTCGCTCCGATTACCAAGCTGAAGCTCGACCAGCGTTTTGACATCATCTGCCGCACTGTCGGTGGAGGTCCTAACGGCCAAGCCGAGTCGATGCGCCTGGCGATTAGCCGAGCTCTAGTAGGTGAAGAGCCAGAACGTCGCTCTGATCTGAAGAATGCTGGCTTCTTGACACGCGACCCCCGTCGTCGTGAACGTAAGAAGTATGGCCTCAAGGGCGCACGTAAGCGCTTCCAGTTCAGCAAGCGATAGACGTCGGGTCCAGACAATCTGGGCAAGATGGACAAGGGCCGAGTCGATGGCAACATCGACCCGGCCCTTCTGTTTTTAGGCGAGCGTAGCCATGCGAGCACGGACGGCCTCAATGAAAGCTCGAGGTGACGGGTTCTCTCCGGTCGCTTGACGGATGAGTTCAGTAGGTGTCACGGTCCGCCCTAGTTGCCAAACGTGCTTCTGCAGCCAGGCCTGCAGGGGAGCAAAGTGGCCCTTGCGGATGTCTGATTCAAAGCCAGGATGGCTTCGAGTGTAGGCCGCAAAGAGCTGAGCTCCGTAGATATTTCCCAACGCATACGAAGGGAAATAGCCCATCTCCCCGAGCGCCCAGTGAATATCCTGCAGGCACCCGACCCCATCATGTTCTGATTCGATCCCCAATAGCTCTCGAGAGAGGGCATTCCATGCCTCGGGGACGTCCGCAACGGCAAGCTTGCCGCTGACGAGGTCCGCCTCGAGCCTTGTTCTTAAGATGATATGCAGAGAGTAGCTCACCTCGTCTGCCTCGATACGGATGGAGGTGTGGTGGACACGATTGAGCCAGCGCACCAGGTGCGGCAGATCGATCTTGCCTAGACCCTGTTCGTGTAGCTGCTGTGCCATCCATTCAAGGAAGGGGTAGGAGCCGCCGATGCGACATTCCCACAATCGAGATTGGCTCTCGTGCACGCCCAAAGAGCAGTAGGTTCCTTGTGCCAGACCAAAGCCCTCAGCAGGCAGGCCTCCGTCATAGAGGCCATGTCCTGCCTCATGCATGGTGGCGCTGATGGCGGACCATGGTTCAGGAGAGTGCACCCGAGTTGTTAGGCGAATGTCATGAGGTGCTAGGCCCATGCAGAAGGGGTGCGAGCTCGTGTCAATACGTGCTCGAGCGGTCGTGAGTCCCAGAGAGACCAGAAGCTTGCGGCAGATCGCCAGTTGCTGCTCCGGGGAGCATGAGAGCCCCTCTGGAGCGCTCAAGGGTGGTTTAGCAAGAGCCTCGTTGCGTAGTGGGACCAGGGCATCCTGGAGCTCGCGATAGATGGGCTGGAGCTGGTCTAGGGTAAGTCCAGGTTCGAAGTGGTCCAGGAGAGCATCATAGGGATGCTCCTTAAAGCCCAGGAACTGAGCGCGCTCTTGGTTGAGTGCGACGACTTTTTCCAGCCAAGGCTTGAACAGAGCGAAGGAGCGCTGTTCTCGTGCTTTGGCCCATACGGGAGGAGATTCGGAGTGGATCTTGGCGAGTCGTTTGACCCAGGTCGCCGGAGTGCGAGCATCTACGCTCCACTGGCGGTAGGCCTCGCGGAGGTTAGCGCTCTCGATGTGGTCATAGTCACCCAGAAGAGCCCCAGTCGAGAGGTCAATGCAGCGTGCTAGTCGACGGCGATAGGGGGCTCCTGTGAGACGTCCGTGGATGAGATGGGCCATGAAGGTGGACTGGACGGAGCGTCCATGACCGCCCTCTGTCGGCATCATGACCTCTTGGTCCCAGCCTAGAAGCGAGAGAATGCTCTGCACATGAGCCGTCTCCTTAGCCATCTTGGCGAACTGTGTGTAAGCGGAAGCGGACATGTTGGCACCTCGTAGAGTCGAACATATCTTTCCTGACGAGACTCCAAGATACAAGGTGTTGTCGTGTGCTTCCGGGTCATTTCCGATGCTCGCAGAGGGAAATTGCTGGGCAACGATAGACTCTAAGGGCATATGGCGGCGCAGTGCCGACCTCTTCTCTTAGGTGATCCATGAATAAATCGATTTTGCTGGTCCTGCTAGCAGCCTCTCCAGAGCTAAGGGCAACTCTCTCTTGGTCGCAGCCCCAAACGGTTTCCTCAAAGGGCGCAGTCTATCCTCGTGCAGTCGTGGATGCCGACGGGGATGCTACGGTCGCTTGGTTTCGTCCCGTCTCCAAGGGCATTGTTTTGGAGGTGAGCGAGCAAGACCAGGGCGTATGGAGTGCTCCCAAGACAGTGTCCAAGCTCAATATGCCCGATCAAGATAGGGTCTACTTCCCAGAACTACAGGTCGATGGGCAGGGCCAGGCGATCATGGTGTGGAGCCAGGGGACGGCCTCTGGAGCCGATGCGGTATTCGTCAGTCGTAGAAAGAAGGGGGAAGCCTGGTCTAAGCCTTACAATCTCTCCCAGACCATGAATCGTAGCAATTGGGATGCGGTGAGTCCCAAACTCGCCATGAATGGGGCTGGCCGGGCTGTCGTCCTTTGGAGCGTCAACGATCGATCGAGCCGCTCCGTCATTCAGTCTACGCTGAAGGAAGCGCATGGCGAGCACTGGTCTGAACCGGTCTATGTGTCCGAGCTAGTCAGAGCACGCTGGGAGATCCCTATGGGGGTACTGGCCGGCTCACCCTGTCTTGCCATGGACCCCGACGGCAATGTCGTAGCTGCTTGGCTTCGTACTGAGGACAAGATCCAAGAGGTCCCCATTCAGTCTGCTGTGCAACTATGTGGAGAGCCGTGGACTCGCGCCCTAGATGTATCTCTGATTCAGGGGCTTTTCTGGCCTAAACTCGTGACAGGAGAACGACCGAGGATTGCGATGAATGCACAGGGACAGGTGGCTCTTAGTTGGGTGACGAAGGGCTGGGTCTACGTCGCTACTAAAGAGGCAGAGGATCAGGGGGCCTGGCCATTTCCAGCCAAGGTTGTGGAGCAGGCTCCCGGCGATGAGCTGTGCCTCGAGCATCACATCTCTATCGATGAGCGGGGAGCGATGACTCTTGTGACACTCACCTGTGAAAAAGACTCTGATCTGAACTTCTACATTCGTGCGGCCCATAAGCCTGCACAGGGCACATGGTCAACTCCCACTCTGTTGGCCGGCCCTCTCACCGGAGAGGAGTCGCAAGATGTCCCACTGAAGTACCTCGGCCCCGCGATCGCTAAAGATGCTCAAGGGCGAGTGACCGCCATCTGGGGAGACCATAGCGCCCCCAATCACCCCAACAGCGTGTTGTATGCCGCCTCACAGGATGAGAGGGGAAACTGGTCGAGGCCAGTAGCTCTTACCTCAGGTGAGACCGAGAAAGGCAGGGCCTCGATCGTACCAGGTCCCGATGGCAGCATGATGGCCGTCTGGGAGGAGGGCCCACATGGATCTCAAGAGATCCATGTGGCGACCGGCCACCGCATGTAGGGCCGGACGGTCGCTGGCCTGGTCGTCGAATCCTGCGGGATGGCATACTTCGGCGCGGACAGATCGGATCCTATAGTTGGGATCCGTTCCTCTTTCTTGGCTCTTCAGGGATTCTTGGAGGGCCAAGAGAGCGGTCTTGAGTCAAGCAGGAGGAATGGGATGGCGGACGTTTCATGGCGACGGGCTCTCTGGTGGCAGTGCGCTGCCTTGGTTCTGGCAGTCACATGGCTCTGGGGGCCCACTCAGTCGCTCTGGGATCGCATGGATTGGGGAGTCTACCATCTGTTTCAGGGGCTAGCCTCTGAAAGTCGCTGGTTTGCGTATGCGATGGCGGTGCTCAATGCCCCTATAGGCAACTGGGTGATGTGCGGGTTCCTGGGGGTGGGCGTCTGCCCATGGTTGATCAAGAGCCGTTCTTGGGAGGAATTTGCCCGCAAGGCTGCTGAGGGCTCGCTCTACGTCATCCTCTTCTTTGTTGCGTTCTTCGTGATCAGTCGAGGACTCTTCGGCAGCTGGCTCGACTTCCAGCGACTGAGCCCCAGTCTGGTCGAGCGCCCCCTGGTTGATCTTGCCCTCTTGGTCCCCGGCCTTAAGGTGAAATGCTCCAGCGTGCAGTCCTTTCCGAGCGATCACGCCACGCAACTTCTCTTGTTGGCTATGTTCGGATGGCGGTTTGGCACTCGCTGGCGCTGGGTGATGGCCGCCATCGCCGTCTTCTTCTGCTGCCCTCGTCTTGTGAGTGGTGGCCACTGGTTCTCAGACTGTTTCGTGGGTGGGCTTGGGATCGCCATGATGGTCTATGGCTTGGGGTTTGTCAGTCCCATCCACGAGGTACTGCTCATGCCCATTGAATGGGTATGGCGGCGGTTAGTCGGTCTTCCAGCGCGCCCAGCGGAGGAAACACAGCCCTCCTAAAAGGAGGGCTGGTGCGCCGAGCCCCCACCAGATGGAGAGAAGATCCAAGCTGGTCAGCAAGCCCGTGCTCTCCCAAATCGTCATGGAGAGCAGCACCCCAGCCAGAGCGATCACCGCAGGCTTTAGGACCTGTGGCGACCTCTGGTAGCGGAGCACCATAGGGAGGATCCAGGCCATCACGAAGAGGGGCAGGAGGCTAAAGAGCACCCTGAGGATCGCAAGGGTCGCCATCTTCGGGTGAGGTTTTTCCATAGTCAACGCCCATAGGCGACTCAGCTTCTGCGCCTCGGCATAGGAGGCTGACTGCCAACGAACCTTCGAGGGCGTTTCTTGCATGAAGGCGGTGAGCGCTTCATCATGACGACTCCACCCCTGTCCCTGGAAACGCCAGCCTTGGCCATGCTCCACCTCACGAACCGGTAGGAGGACACGTGTGGCGTGAGCCAGTCTATCCTCGGAGATCCACCAGACATCCTCGAGTATCCCTTGACTGGATTGTCGACAGATCAGGCGACTTCCATCACGTAGGGTGGTGGTATAGAGGCCCTTGGGCCCCTCTAAAGCGTCCAGCTGGTCCACTGCTTTGGGTTGTAACCACTGCGCATTAGCCAGCAAGAGAAGGCTGCACACCCCCGCAAAGAGCAGAAAAGGACGACCCGTTTTCCGCACGCTAATCCCCGAGCTCAACAGCGCGACCCACTCGTGCTGTTTCACGAGTTGATACCCTACAAAGACCCCAGAAAGAGCCACCGTGACAGACAGGAGCAGAGGAGCTCGTTTGCTTAGAACCAGGAGATAATGCCCAGGAAGGTGCAGCCATCCAACCTCTCTGAGGAGCATGTTGGCCTGTAGCCCAAAGTCTAAGAGGATCAGCAGAAGGGCGAGACTAAGGAAGAGAGCGGAACTGGTGCGCAGGAGGCGCCCCAGTAGATAACGTTCCCAAAGTGGTGGCCAGGACATGATGGGATCCAACCTCTCGAGCTACAGAGGTCCTATGTTGCCAGGTTTTCCCTATCTTGAACCATGCGGTTTCCGAGAGGTGGGTGTGTTGGAAAGATGATGGAAGGCTTCTGGGTCGGAGTAGGTTTGGAAGAGCAGCCAAAACAGGAGATGGGAAACTTGGCTTTGGGCGAGTTGATCGAGCAGAAGGTGACTGACTTCCGGCTTGTTTGGACTACCTCGAAGGCAAGAGAACGGTGCATGAGGTGGAGTTCAAAGTCTCTCACCACACGCGTCCAGACGAGTTAGTAGCGCGTGAGCTGGGGTACAGCAGCGCCTGCCTTGTGAATCACACCTCCATACGGGGATGTGGTTTCAAAGGGAAGCAGACTGAGATGAGTGCTCTGACTGAGTCTCAATCAGAAGTCTATTTTAGGCTCTGAAGTCAGGAGCGGATGTACAGCAGCGCTCACAGGGGAACCACACCTCCATATGGGGGAATGTGGTTCCAAAAAGTAAGGGGACTGCGATGAGTGCCCCGACGCTTAGGCCACTATTTGTATGATGGTGGCCCAGCGGCGGTAGGCCCCCCTACTGTTTGACAATCTTCTGATAATTCCCGTTTGGTTGGCTCAGAAGCCAGGCCAAGTAGAAGATGGGGAGTTGGTCATCGAAGCCAGCATGGTTGGCGTCCCATGCCCCCACAACCGCGCCGTATGGAGGCACGCAGTTTTTGGCTGGATCGGCGCAGCTGGTGAAGTGGAAGGCGATTCTCCCCATGTTGTTTCCATCCACGTTACATTGATCTTGTTGACCGCTGCTGTTGGTGCACGCCCTAGCGATCGTTGGCAAGGCCTTCTGTAAATCGCTGGCATAGAAGCCGCCCTGCGGGGCAACTAGCTGCGACTGGTGACCGTCAGGCGGCGTTGCAATCGTGATCACGGACCATCCTGCTTGATTGTTTAGGACAGTGCCGAAATAGGGGCCAAGGGGCGCGGGAACCAACATATAATCGCTTCCCAGCGTGAGACCACTACTTCCACTGGGATTTCCGTTGCAAAGTGCCTTCATGGTAGATGCATTATTGTAGGCCGACACGCCAGGGGCCATCATGATAAAAAAGGAGGTGACATTATTAATGTCCTTGCATGTGACAATGTCAACATTGCAACCAATCTCGCCACCCTGCCACGAACATCCCCAGGGGATGTCCATGGCCGAGAGAGTTGTAGTTGTCAAAGCTGCACAGAGCCCGATGATCCCTAAATAAGATGAACGCATGATTACTCCATTTTTTGATCTAAACAATAAGTATATCTAAGTCTCTGCTACCGTGTCTTCGGCTAAAAAACAATTATTATATGACGCTATAAGGCATTTCATCGTCACCCTAGCTGGGAACAATGGCTGACAAGCGGGGGTACGAGATACTAAGTGGGTGGGAGAGTGCTGGAGGGTAGCGATCTGGACGTGGAGTCGTAGGGGTCCTCTATAGAGGCAGGTGGCAGAGGAACCCGCCCTCCGCGCGTAGACAACCCTCAACTAGCTTCCGAGGAGCTAGCCCGACGTGGTCAGGCCTTCCTGGAAGGCCGTTCTCCATGCGGAGAGCAGCCCCTCGATCCACTGGGGGTCACGACTGAGATTCCTGCGTACAAGAGCTAATACGCGATAGGGAATGGGGCCTGGATGCCACTCGACCGGTTCGAGGCACGTCCCTAACCTCACGAAATCAGGGAGGAATCCCGCCTCATCCGAGGTCATGCAGAGATCGGCGATCAACGACCAGCTGGGTAGTCGCGCTTTGATGGGGAGATGCGATCCTCTGGCTTCGAGCCAGAGCCTCTCCAAGGCAAGGCCCTCTGGCTGCTCCTCCGGCATGAGGACCGGCTGAATGGGCGAGTTTGGATTTCTAGAGGCTAACCGAAAGAAGCCCGTGCAGATCTCCTCGATCTGCACACCTCGCCAGGAAGCATGTTGGCCTGTAGCCCAAAGTCTAAGAGGATCAGCAGAAGGGCGAGACTAA
>JBMOFD010000037.1:0-17266 GCA_049314435.1 Chlamydiia bacterium
ACTGGACTGTGAGCTTTTCCAGGGACGCTGGAAAGCAGTACGACAAACTCAAACGAAACGGATCAAGACCCTCTGTTACCGACGCGATAGATTTACTCGTTCTCGATCTACAACGAGGCGGCCCAAAGTTGCCTGATTGGCCCAATTTTGGTTCGCTCGAGAAAGAGCGGTTCCATTGCCATCTTCGTAAGGGGCGACCAACTTATGTCGCTTGCTGGAGAGTCACGGATAAGAATACTAAACAAATGGAGGTATACTATGTCGGCTCACACGAAGGAACGCCTTACTAAGGAAGTTGTCTATAAGGTCGTTGTTGAAATGCCCGACAAGGCAAAGAAGCTCTCCTTTGTTCCTGCCAAGCATTTGGAAAAACTTGAAGCCTTCTTGGATAAGTATGGCGAATCTGAGTCTATTCTCTGGAAGGACCTTGCTAAAGATCGCATCGCTAAATACACGAAGGCGGGCCTCGCTCTCCGCGGTGCCCGCTATCGCGAAGGATTGTCCCAGAAGGAGCTGTCTAGATTAACCGGCATCAGCCAGGAGAACATCTCCAGAATGGAGAATGGGCAGAGGGCCATCGGAAAGGCCGTGGCGAACAAGCTCGCCAAAGCCTTGCATATCGCTCCTGAATTACTGGCAGAGTAGGGGCCGCCTCCAGTTTATGAGCGGGTACGGGATTTCCGTTCTCGTTCATGTATACTACTTGCGGTCAGGATGAGGCTTGTTTCTATAGGAGCCTTATTCCTATCCATTCCATGCCAGGAGGCCTGGAGGATGCAATCCTCCAGCGAGGCTCGGAGCAGAGCTCCGAAAACCAAGTTGATTCTAAGAGGTGATCCGTGGACGACGAAGTACGCACTGAGGAGACGTTTCCCGAGAGAGAGGAGCGCATTCTTCAGGAGTGGCGCCTATGGGATGCCTTTCCGGTTTCTTTGGAGAGACGGAGCGGGGGGCCTCGGTTCACCTTCTATGACGGGCCTCCTTTCGCTACGGGACTTCCTCACCACGGTCACCTTCTGGCCGGCACGATCAAAGATGTGATCCCACGATTCAAGACGATGCAGGGCTACTATGTGCCCCGTCGTTTCGGGTGGGACTGTCACGGCTTGCCGGTGGAAAACGAGATCGAGAAGGCGTTCAACCTGTCGGGAGCTCCGGCTATTGAGGCGTTTGGGGTGGCCAACTTCAACGAGGAGTGCCGCAAGATCGTCCTTCGCTATAGCCATGAGTGGAAGGTCACCGTGGAGCGGATGGGGCGTTGGGTCGACTTCGAGCATCCCTATCGGACGATGGATGCGGAATTCATGGAGTCGATCTGGTGGGTCTTTTCTCAGTTGTGGGAAGCGGGCCTGGTCTACCAGGGCCTCAAGGTCATGCCCTTTAGCTGGAAGCTGGGGACGCCGCTCTCCAACTTCGAAGCCAACCTGAACTACAAAGAGGTGGATGATCCGGCCCTGACCGTGAAGCTACCGCTTGTGGATGATCCCGGATGCAGCCTCCTGATCTGGACCACCACGCCGTGGACTCTGCCTAGCAACTTGGCGGTCGTGGCGCATCCAGAGCTCTCCTATGTGGAGGTGGAGCTGGAGTCTGGTGGGCGGTACATCGTGGGGGCGGATCGCGAAGCGGCTGTCTTTGGGGACCAACCCAGACGCAGAGTGCGGATCGTTCCGGGACATGAACTAGCAGGCACTCGCTATCAGCCTCCCTACGCCTTTTTTGCGGGAACTCCCTACGCCCATCAGGTGATCTTAGGGACTTTCGTGACAGTGGAAGATGGAACGGGCCTTGTGCATGCGGCTCCAGGATTTGGAGAGGATGACTTCTACGCCTGCCAAGCGGCTGGTATCGCACCTGTATGTCCTGTCGATCAGAATGGCCTCTTCACGGATCAGGTAGAACCGTGGGCTGGCAAGCAAGTGAAGGAGTGCGATCGCCTCATCATTGCCGACCTGAAACAGCGTGGGCTGCTCTTCCACCAGGCGACCATCCATCACCGCTATCCCTACTGCTGGAGGAGCGACACACCTCTGATCTACAAGGCCGTCCATACCTGGTTCGTGGGGGTCGAAAAGATCCGCGATCGCTTAATCCAAGCGAATCAGCAGATCACTTGGGTGCCGGAACACATCAAAGAGGGGCGCTTTGGTAAGTGGCTTGAAGGAGCTCGCGATTGGGCGATCAGCCGTAATCGCTATTGGGGCACACCGATTCCCATCTGGCGCAGCGCCAGTGGTAAGCAACTGGTTATTTCGTCACGAGCGCAGCTCGAGCAACTGGTTGGATCTCCAGTACCCGATCTCCACCGTCACTTCATCGATCAGTTGGAGGTCGTGGTGGATGGAGAGACCTACCGACGCATTCCCGAGGTTTTCGACTGCTGGTTCGAGAGCGGGTCGATGCCCTATGCGCAGCTCCACTATCCGTTTGAGAATCAGGGGGTCTTCAAAGAGACCTTCCCTGCGGACTTCATTGCTGAAGGTCTCGATCAGACACGTGGTTGGTTCTACACCCTGACGGTCTTGGCGGCAGCTCTCTTTAACAAGCCAGCGTTTCTTCATGTCATTGTCAACGGGATCATCCTCGCAGACAATGGTCAGAAGATGTCCAAGAGGCTCAAGAACTACACTGAGCCTGGCATTGTCATCCGCCAGTATGGTGCCGATGCTCTGCGTCTCTATCTCTTGTCGAGCCCTGCGACGCATGCGGAAGATCTCTGCTTCAAGAACGTTGGGGTGGAGCAGATGTTGAGGACGGCGCTCATCCCGCTCTGGAATGCGCATCGCTTCTTCATGACCTATGCCAAGATCAACCACTGGAAGACACCTGCGGTGCCGCCTAGCGAACTCGCCGAGATCGACCGATGGATCCTTGCTGCCCTGCAATCGCTGGTGCAGGAGGTGACCCAAGCCCTTGAGGCCTATACGTTGCCGCAGGCTCTCCAGCCGTGCCTGGCGTTCATCGACCATGTCACTAACTGGTACATCCGACGGAGCCGTCGACGCTTCTGGGGTGATCTCAAGACAGCGGATGAACAGGCCGCCTATTGGACTCTTCACCATGTGTTGAAGGTCTTCTCCCAGGTGATGGCTCCCTTCATTCCTTTCTTGACGGAAGCGATGTGGCAGGAGCTGCGTGGTGCTGAGGATCCTCAATCGGTCCACTGGAGCGACTACCCCACGGTGGAAGCGCGCTTTGTGCAGCAGGAGCTGCTGGATAAAATGGCCAGTGTGCGAGCGGTGGTGAACCTGGGCCATGCGCTCAGGAAAGAACATCGCCTCAAGGTTCGACAACCCCTCGCCAAGGCTACGGTAGCTTGTCGAGATGCCGGCGTGCGCGACATGCTGCACAAGGCTCTCGACCTCATTGCCGATGAACTCAATGTGGAGAAGGTGGAGCTCTGTGAGCACGATGATCAACTCGTGCGGCACAAGATTAAGCCGAACTTCCGCGTTCTGGGTAAGCGTGTGGGTCCCTTCATGAATGCTTTCCAGAAGATCTTGTCCGATCCTAAGCTGGATGTGGATGGGCTCTTCCAGAATCCACTCGTTGAGGGCTGCACCTATGTGCTACAGCCCGATGACGTAGCGGTTGAGCAGGAAGTTCTTCCGGGCGTGGTGGCCGCCACCGATCAGGGTCTCACTGTGGCCCTCGATACGGTCTTGACCCATCCGCTCATCTTGCAGGGGCTGATCCGGGAGCTCATCAATCGGGTCAATACGATGCGTAAAGAGCAGGGACTCATGATCACCGATCGGATCGTGCTGACCGTATCTCCTCATCCCCTTGTTGAAGAGGCTGTTCAAGCCTACGGAGACCTTCTTGCCCGCGATACGCTAGCCCAAACTATCCAGTTCGCGGCACTCCCCACGGAGCCAGTCGATCTCAATGGCGCAGCAGTCAGCCTCTTCGTCGAACGAAAGTAGCCTGACTCATTTCTCTCATGAGAGCTCTCCATGCGGAGAGCTCTTTGTTCTCATCTTGTTCTCAAAGCAGCCCTACATCTGGGCCTAAGTTGTGGATGTTCTGTTCACGGCGCGTCGATAGGTCGTCCGCGACTGGGGGTCTTTTCATGGAAACGATGAAGAACCTAGGCAAGAGTCAAAGAAGAGATTATTGCGAGTCGTTGATGATGAATGACTTAGAAATACATGGTAGGGTAGAGATTCCCGCAGCTGAGGTGAGTATGCGAGGGGCGAGAATGTTGATAACCTGTCCGATTTGGTGAAAGAACGAGCAAATAGGCCACACACTGTTTGCAGGTGCGGTTTGTGCCCTGGACGGCGTTGTAGTGGCCCGTCTTCTCTATGCGTTGAGCTGATCTGATGCACGGCATGTGGGCATATGGCATAGTGCCTACGTTGAGGGTGGTTTGAGTGCGAGTAGCGCAGCATCCCTATATAGGTGGTCTGGAGGATGTCGTCCTCCGGCTGAGGTTCGGAGCGGAGCTCCGAGCTCATCCCTGCAACAAGAGGTTAACATGAGAGTATGGTGTGCTCTGATATGGGCGTTTTCCTCGATGCACGCGGCTGTGTGTCCAGTCCTTGTGGGGATTGCGGGCGGATCTGGGTCTGGTAAGACCACGTGGGCGCATCGACTGCAATCGGTTCTTGGAGATGAGGTTGAGGTTCTGTCTGAGGACGCCTACTACAAGGACTTTAGCCATCTCTCTCTTGAGGAGAGAGCTCAGGTCAACTACGACAGCCCCCAATCGATTGACTTTGCTCTGTTGGGCCAACACCTCGCTGAACTGAAGCAGGGCCATTCGATTCCCAGGCTCGAATATGACTTCGTGCATCATGGACGTATTCAAGGCGATGGAGTCATCGAACCGCGTTCGATCATGATTCTCGAGGGGATTTTAGCGCTGGCTGACCCTGACGTGCGTGAGCTCTTCGATATTAAGCTCTATGTGGACACGGATGAGGATATCCGGCTCCTTCGACGGATCGAGCGTGATATGAAAGAGCGCGGAAGAACCTTCATGAGCATCCGGGACCAGTACTTGAAGACGGTCAAGCCGATGTATGACGCTTTCATTGCGCCCTCTAAGCAGTACGCCGACCTGATCATCCCGGGTACGGGAATGCCGACTGTGGCCTTGGATACGGTGGCTTCTCGGCTCAAGCATATGACTGGGGATGTAGGACCGTAGTTCGGTGGGAACTCCTTTGAAATCCTAGGTAGAGGATCTCAGAGGACGATACATCCAGGTCCAGGGGGGTCTTCTAAGAAGACTCCATGGTCGTGAAAGGCTTCGGATTTCAACCCGGTCTGCGAGATGAAATGTCCCCGCCCATGCATCTTGCCGTTCTCGAAGGTTCCGGAATAGGACCACTTTTCTGTCAGATGCTTGAGATGCCCAAAGCCGCTCGGCTTATTTTTGACGATCATACCTTTGTAGATGGTGGTGGGAGTGCGTATTTCGCCCTCTGAGCCTTCAATCGAGCTCCCTTTGAAGTGGCCAGAGATTCTCGTTCCATCTTTGGTTTGAAGGACACCTGGACCATCTGGAGCTCCTCCGACAAAGACGCCTGAGAATGTACTGCCATTGCTATAGCGCAGCTCTCCAGGCCCCTCGGGGATCCCATTATGGAAGTGCCCGCGATACGTGGTTCTCTTGTGGGGATCGCCGAGAGGATAGGTCCACGCTCCTCGCCCTTCGGGCAGATCATGGCAAAATTCCCCTTGGTAGGTGGGTTGACCGTGTTCATAGAGGGTGCCCACTCCGTGGCGAAGTCCTTCTCGGAATTCCCCCTGATATAGGATTTTACCACCCTCATCGAAAGGTGCGCTCAGCAATACGCCATGACCCGATGGTCTCTTCTCTTGTCCATTCGGGCTGGTTTCGTAGGATCCGTAGTAGAAGTTCCCTAACCAAGGGATGCCCATAGACTGCAAGGCAACCCGCGCATCCTGCTTCTGATGCTTGCGCAGCTCCTTGTAGAACAGTCGTCCAAGGAGCTTTGCCGCTTGTTCGACCTCTCCCGCGGTAGCCGTTGGATAGTTTGTCCTCAAGATCTTCTGAAGAATCAACACCGTGCTGACATAGAACCCAGTTAGAGGAGAGAAGAACGCGCAGTTCCCACGTGTCTGGACTACCTGACGAGCCGTAAGGGGATCGTGATCCCAACGACCCGCTTTCGACAGATGGGCCAGAGAGTCCGCTCCTTGCCCATAGATGAGAGACTCAGCGTCTGACGGTGGCAAATCATGGACTTTTGTCAGGAGAGCCCACAGCTCTGGCATACGAGACGTATCCAGGGTCATGTGGGCTTCAGGACGAACTCTCTCTTTTTCTCGACCTTGACCGGAGTCTAGAGAACTTCCCGCGCGATTACAGACGAACAGAGTTCCTTGGTACAGTACGTATCCGATGGCATGTTCCCTGTAGCCGCCATGGATCATCACGGGCAGATGTTGGCTCCTCTCGAACACCAGTTGCTGCACGATGGGATCCGATAGTTTGCTGATGTCCCATGTGTTGGAAAGGACCTCATCTTGAAGGTCTCTGAGCTCGGAGAGATTCACCCGCTCTGCCATCTCTTGAATCGACGAGGGGCCATCAGGCCTTTCGAGCGATTTGGCGGCAGAGCTAACGAGGTCTAGATCGAGCGCGTGAAGGTCTTGCTGTATCCAGGGGATGCTGAGCGCAGAATACGCTCCTATGTCCATCCCTCTTTCGGGAGCCGCGTTGAGCACGGCGCAGCACTTCCAGTAGCTTGGATGATGAGGAGCGTGCCACTCCTGTGCCTGATGACCTCGCTCCGTTGTCTTGGATAGAAAGGAGCTGCCATCTGGATTCATCGTCAGGATGGAGGTCTCTTCCTTGATTTTGGAGATGCTCACGAGGACGATCTCCTCACCGGGATTGAAGGTCCATCCTGCCCCGACCCCATTCCTCATCTGGAAGATCACCTCGATCGATCCATGAGGGTTGATCTGGCACTTCACTCCATGTGGGCTCCCATCCAGGAAATGCCCCACGACGATGGTTCCGTCGGGTCGCTGTTCTAGGCCAGGTCCCGACAGCAAAGACTTGGGTGGTTGGAAATTCCCTATACGTATGGTTCCATCGACCAAGACCATGCGACCCAATCCGTGCGGTTGGGTACCCTCGACCTCACCGATATACCAGGATCCATCTGGGTAGCTGATCTGCGTGCCTTGGATCTCCTGCTCCTGCACAGCCTTCACGGCATCCTGCAAGCCGCTCATCCAACGATGTGCCGTCTGATGAGGAGGACCCTCGGTGGCTGATTCCGCGGCATCAGAGGGGCTGGTCCTGACGGAGCGCTCATCCAAGGCCTGCCAGGTGCTCTCTCCAGAAGATATCGAGAGGTCATCTGAAGGTAGAGGGGAAGAGGACCCTGAGGTCGATGAACTGTCTTCCAAGGAAACCGGAGAGACAATGCGCGTTCGAAGGTGCTCCGGTCTGGTGCAAAACCCCTTCTCCACCATCTGAAATATCTCGCCGCCAATGTAGGTTACCCTAGCCATCACATCGTCATAGCCTTTGAGCGTGGACCGAATAGGCAGAGGCTGGGGTTTGGAGTGGGCTCCGAGATTGAGGTGATCTGGATCGAGCATGAGAGCACAAGACCGTGAGTTGTCCCGCTTGTGCTTAGAATGAATTTTTTAAAATAGATGACCCCGAGCGCTCCCAGAGCTAGTGGTTTAATGTCATGAGAGTTAAAAACAGTTACAGTTATGTGCGGAAAGTCGAGGTGTCATATGTCTTCATCTGGAAGCAACGGAGGAATCCCAAGCTATGCTCGGCCCTTCTATGCGCAAATCCTCGAGGAAGAGACGCTGAAGTGGAATAAATGGTCACCTAACAAGCGGGCAGAACAGTCGGTTGAGGCTCTAGCCCTCCGCCGTCTATCCGACTACCAGGACTTGGTCCGAGATCCACTGAAAGCCATGCCCCTGACTGACCCCGCTCAAATCCCGGCTGTCGCTGCGCGTCTGCAGGAGGTGGCCTCCTTTGCCTCCCTTGACCCCAGTGGGCTTCCCATTGATTGTAAAAAAGCCTTTGAAAGGCTCCTTGAAATAGAGCGTGATGCCGATCAATATGTGCCCCGGAACCAGGTCGATGTCTTTCGCCAATTCGTAGAGGGTGAAATAGCCGAGTATGGCAGGGAACTGCTTAATCCGGCTTTGGCCGGCCAAGTCCTTAAGAGCGGGACCGAGGCTGCGCAGCGACGCCAGGTGCTGGCTCACCAGACGCCCGAGGAGAAGGATGAACAGCGCAAGGAGCTAGAACGTCACCGGGCAGCCCAACAGGCGATCCCACAAACATTAGGACTTACCCTAGAACAGTTTGATGCACGAGTGGCTGCCGAGATGCACGCTATTGATGCTGAGGCCAGGATGCGCCTTCGTGCTTACCGTCCGGAACAAGAGCTACAGGCTCTGTTAAACTCTCCCTATCCAGAAGATGTGCGAGAAGCAATACGCTCCGTAGAAAACAGCCTGCGGCAATCACTCATAGACCGTCCGATTGAAGGGCTCCGCCCCGCCGATGTGGAGTATCTCAATGGGACCCACGTTGCCCTACGGTCTCTATTGCTAAGTGAGTATCGACGTCTGGATGCCTGGGGATATACTCTAGCGGCTGTTCTCTCGAGCACCCCAGAGGGGGTCGGACCCGTTAATTTTGCTGACCTGATTCGTGTCGCCGCAACAGCCATGATGAGAGCGCACAGCGCGAGCGAGATCGACGATTCTGACTGGCAGTTGACCTCTGCCCTGATGTTCCAAGAACAAGGACATGGGTTGAGCGGTCTCCCGGGTTCCCCGGAGAACCTAAGTGCTCCATTACGGTCCGAGCTGGCCGTGGTAGCCCAAGCCCAACTGGAAGCAAGGCTACAGTCTCTTGGGAATAGGGGGGCAGCCCTCAAGCCTCTCTTGGAAGCCTTCCCAGTGGAAGGGCTGACGAGGAATGATTTGTCGCTTCTAAGCCAGATGCCGTCCGGAAGCGCTGCCGACCGGCTGCGTAGAGGTAAGGCTCTTTTCGATGCAGGATATACCTTGGGAGCTCTTCGTGCAGCTATACAGCGACATTCCGAGATACCAATGCTTTGCGATCCAGGCGAACTCATCCGAGTAGGTGAGATGGCTCAGGCTAGAGGGCACGAGCCCGGGCAAGTCGACTCTACTGACTGGATCCTAGATAAGGCAAAACATATATTTCCCGCGCCCTATAACTATTGGCCAGCCGAGAGCGACGAACTGCAGGCTGAGCTAGCTTTGCTAGTTCGGAGAGATGTGCAAGCCAAGCTTTTAACGCTTGGGAATGCGGGCGAGGCTCTGCGCACGCTCTTGGAGCAGCACCCCACAGAATGGCTCTCTGTGGCTGACGCTTCGTATCTATGTGCGATGAGCCCACAAAGGGCCGCTGATTTGCTCGCTAGATATGAGAGCCTTCGCAAAGACGGGTATACGCTGCCCCGACTTCGCGCGTGCGATCCCCGCTTGCCTACAGGTCGTCCAAGCATTGGTGACATCGTTGCCGTGGGGGAAGCGGCAAGGCGTCAAGGAATCAACCCTGCCGATGTCAGGACGGCCGACTGGTTTTCAGCATGGAGGGCCCGGGATCCGGATACACAATAGAAGTTAGCGCGGTCGCCGAACGCCGCTGTGCGTAAACAGACGCCTGAGGAAAAGGAGAACCAGCGTAAGGAGCTGGAACGTCACCGGGCAGCCCAGCAGACGATCCCACAGACCTTAGGGCTTGCCCAGGAACAGTTTGATGCACAACTGGCTGCTGAGATAGAGGCTGTTGCACAACAGGACGCTGCTCAGCCTCAGGCGGTAATGCAAGAGCACCGGCACTGGCTGCTGTTGTACAACAACAGGCTGTAGATCCTGAGCCTCTCGGCTTAAGCATATGACCGGGATCTCGCGCCTTAGAGGCCCTGCAGGTCGCCACTAGCGGGCCTCGTCGCCTAGGCCCGCTGAGGGTTGCGCCGAAAGTCGGATACCAATTCGACTAACTCGTCAGACGGAGTGACACCTATCGCCGTTTCCATGGCCTCCACAAATTCATCGCGCAACACCAGCCAAGTATCCCGTCCATAGCGGCCATCTTGGGGGTCTAGGCTTTCCAAATGCCTAGACTTCAGTTGCCCGAGAGCGTCTGGGCGTAAGGCAGCCTCGTAGGGATTATTGACCCGAACGAGAAGTTGCGCTGAGATGGTTCCCTTGAGTCTAATTGGAATGTCCATGCAACGGCTCACGCTCCGATTGGCATACCAAGCATCCTGGTCGTTTTGATTTCGTTTTCCAACTCTAGGGCTGACGAAAATGCCCTGTCCATGTTCTCCAGGGTAGCCCTGATTGCGCCCGGCAAGAAAATCTCTTAAAAACCAGAGCCCTCCACCATGAGTGACCTTGATGTCCGATGCTGAGGAAGAATAGGGGCCTCTCTGAGGTTCTGAAGGATCAGCGTTCTGTCGCGAAGGTGTTAAGCCTGCCTCTACCTCATCCTGCGCCTGCCATTCCTTGAACGCCCCCCGGGTAAGATTGGCAAGGTCGGTGATGGGAATGCCCTCACGATCCAGCGTATTTAGGAGTGCCTTACGAATAGGCGTATCCCACATGTCGTATCCTCTTAACGGACCAACTAGGCAATAGCCAAGCCATCTCAAGGCAGCTCTGTTATGGGTCAACTGGGCCCTAATTATGCAGGACTCAACGAGTCGATCGAATGCTCCACTGTGAAGTTCTTTCCTAGGGACATCCTTGATCTTCTTGATTGCAAAGTAGAGAGGGAGCTTGTTCTCAGGGAGGTCATCCAGCTTCTGCTCTTTGAGGCGCGTACGTGCCCGATGCCCTGACCACGCCTTGGAAATAATCCGTGCTGCCTGATCCTTTTGAACAGCAGGGGTACGAATGCCGGACCCAGCGTTGGAAAAGGCCGCCCGTGCGAGGCGCGCGGCATCCCCTTGGGCAGGCTTCGATGATTGCCCTGCCCCCGAATGGCTCGGTGCATAAATGGGTGGCCCCGAGACGCCTGCTTGAATGCCGTTTGTCATGCTATCCTCCGAATCTAACATCCATTTTAGATGTTAAATAATTTTTTTAGATAAAGATTCGGGCGGAAATGTGGGTGGGGTAACCCCTAAAGGGCGCTTTTGGGAGGGGAATTGGCTAGTAGATCGGGGTTATGAGGACCCCACTGTCAACGTGGTGTTCTCAACCTTGTTTGGGCTATGGGGTCCATCAAATTCCCAGCTTCTCGAAGAGGTCGTCGATACTATCGGCTTTGATGAGATCCTCACCACGCTCGACCTGCTCGATCGCCTTCAGAGTTTCTAGGTTGGGAGTATTGGAGCTGTATAGCTGCGCTTGGATCCATTCCAGGACGATTTCCTGCATAGTCTGACCACGTAGAGTGGCTAGAGCTTTGAGTCTTCGGAGAGCCTCTTCTGGCATGTCTATCGTAAGACGTAATGAGCGCCTAGTGGGCATGTTAGGCTCCGTCTATTGTCTTGCTAGGAGCCGGTGGGGGAGCCTTCGCACTCGAAAGCAACTCCAGACTACGCCGCACCCCCAGTCGTTCGATCTCCACGTAATAGGGGATATAGCCGAGGTGCGGGTCTGTGAGAGAGGGTAGGTAGGCTGTGAGCTGGCTGCCCGCTAACTCTGAATCATCTGGAGGCCAGGAAGCCTGTACCACGGCGCAGTCTGGATCCTGGCGAGCGAGAGTAGGACGCCATACGCTGCGCTGGTCTGGCATGCCATTGCGTGGAGCTGGACCTCTTCGTCGCTGCTTCTCTAAGGACACTGGTTCCCAGGTCAAGTCGAGCAGCTGCTGGAAGAGGAGCGCTATCACCTGATCCTGTGAGCGCTCCTCTTTGGATCGAGTCACACAGAGGCGTGACCATCGTACCTGTGAGTCGTACAGGGAGGGAGGCTGACAAGCTTCCGCATCAAGGGCTGTTTCATAAACCCAGATCCGCTGACCTTGAGGGAGAAATCTCCAGCAGAGAAGATCCCCATCCAGACGCACAATCGCCCAGTCTCCAGCCCGACAGGTGCCGAGACGATCCAGAAGCAGTGGTTCGCTCGCTCCCAGGTACGTTCCACACAGAACCATGCCCACGAGGCCTCCAAACGAAGAACGGAGGAAAGAACCAAGCCACGCCATCATCAAGCAACCTAAGCCGGGTTCAGGTTCTGGAAGGGAGACAGGAACCGGCCATCTTTCATGAGCAGTTCCCCGTCCACCTTGATGGTGCCGCCCTTGCGTAAATCGCAGACTAAGTCCCAGTGGAGAGAGGAGACGTTCTTGTTGCCGGTCTGTGGATAGCCCGCACCCACAGCGAGGTGGAATGTACCGCCGATCTTTTCATCGAAGAGGGTGTTCTTAGAAAACGTCTGGATCCCAAAGTTGGTGCCAATGGCGATCTCACCCACAGAACGAGCTCCCTGGTCCATATCCAGAGCAGCGATCAGAAACTCTAGGCCCTTATCGGCGTGCGCTTCCACGACACGTCCATGCTCAAACCGGAAGACCACGCCCTCGACTTCTCGACCACAATGCACGCCAGGGAAGGAGAAGCGCACCGTGCCCTTCACTCCTCCATATGGGCCATCCAGATTCGGTCCAGTGAAGACCTCCCCATCAGGGAAGTTACGGAGGCCACAGCAGTTCACCCAACGCATGCCCGCGACATCCACCGTGAGATCAGTGCCCTCTGGAGTCCAGAAGTGGAGTTCCTTGGCGTGATCGAGTCGTTCGACGAGAGCCTGCTGGCGAGTCCCAAAGGCCTTCCAGTAGGCCACTGGATCGTCCAGCTCCAACTGACCAGCGGCCACCAGGAATGCTTCATACTCACGCAGGCTCATGTCGGCATCTTGAGCAGCTGACTCTGTAGGAGTCTGCGTGCCAACCCACTTGAGAGCACCCGTTGCGGCTCGATCCATGAAGGTCTGGAAGATCTGCTTCCGTCCCCGCTGCATCATGGCCACTCGTGCTGGGGCGGCCCCAGCTAGGTAGCGCGTATTGCTTTCTCTCCAAAGAGAAATAGAAGCATCGATGGTTTCGCTCTCAAACTGAAGAAAAGGGGAGTGCCAGGAGAGCTGCTCTTCTGTGCCATGTTCAATGAGGATGCGTTCCCAATCCTTGGGCATTAAACGGACATGGGGGAAGGCGCCTTTGCGTATGACCGCTTCATAGATCGCTTCCAAAAGATCCATGCCCACCGGATCGGCCACTAAGCGGCAGATCTGACCGGCGCGTAAGCCCACACTGTAATCTACAAGAATGCTAGCCCAACGATCTAACAGTGCTGAACGCATTGTGCCTCCATGATAGGCTCCATTATAGCTGCTTCCAGGATAGAGGTGTCACTCGTGAGCGTCACAACACAAGATGCACTTCCTCTACTGATCGATCTCTATGAACTCGTCATGGCACAGGGTTATTTAGAGAGCGAGATGGCTTCATGGGAAGGCGTATTCCACGCTTTCTATCGACGTCTTCCTCATCACTGTCATGTTGTGGTCAGTGCCGGCCAGCCCCTTGTCTGTGATTGGCTGCAGCAGGTGCAGTTTCGGTCAGAGCATCTGGAATACTTGGGATCTCTACAGCGTGCCGATGGCACACCTCTCTTCAAGGCTTGGTTCCTCGAGCGACTGAGGACGCTACAATGGGAGCTCACCATCGATGGCGTCGAGGAGGGGACCTTAATGCTACCTCACGTGCCCATGATGCGGGTACATGGTCCCCTGTGGCAGGCTCAGCTAGTGGAGTCAGCCCTTCTGAATCAACTCAACTTCTCCAGCCTAGTGGCGACCTATGCCGCCCACCTGCAACGAGTAGCTCAAGATAAGCCCATCCTAGAATTTGGGCTTAGACGCGCTCAGGGACCTAATGGAGCCATCTCAGCCAGCCGAGCTGCCGTCCTCGGTGGCTGTGCGGCCACCAGCAACGTGGCTGCTGGGTTCCTCTACGATCTGCCGGTCTTTGGTACCATGGCCCACAGCTGGGTCATGGCCCTAGGCGATGAGCAGAAGGCATTCGATCTGATGGCCGATCTCTACCCGGAGGGGACGATCCTCTTGCTGGATACATTCGACCATCGTTCGGGCACGCAGCATGCGATCCAAACTGCCCTTAGGCTAAAGCAGAAGGGGAAGTCCCTGCGAGGGGTTCGGCTCGACTCCGGCGATCTCCACCAAGAAACCGTTCATGTTCGTGCCGAACTGGATCGAGCAGGGTTGCAAGATCTGCAGATTGTGATCTCTAGCGATCTCGATCTCCTGAAGGTGAGGCAGTTGGTTGAGCTAGGGACGCCTTGTCAGGCTTTCGGAGTGGGAACGGCTCTTGCGACTGCCGTCCACGATCCTCACCTGACAGGGGTATATAAACTAGGAGCAGTGCGGAGTTCGCCCACCTCACCATGGACGGCTTGTGTGAAGCAGTCCGATGATCCTCAGAAGGCCTCCAAGGGCTGGATCCTCGAGCCCTATCGCTGCCGCAATGCCGAGGGAATGTGGGTCTCAGACCAGATCGATCGAGTCGCCTCGTGGCCGACGGTGTCTCAGAGACCTCAGGTGGAACAGGGTGTTCGATGTGAGCCTCTCTTTCATCGATGGATGGAAAGGGGACAGCTGGTGCGAGAAGAAATCGCTGTCGCTGCCGTCCGTCAGCAGGTGATGGCCTCCATGAGGGCGTGGACTGAGGCGCCTGCTGTCCGAGGACGATAGTGGTCCCTTCTGGATGGACTTTCTTCCGATTCCTTCCTAAAGCCTGGCCGCCATCCCCACCGATCCCTCATACTATTCCCGCGACCTCCAAGAGGGGAAAATTACCATGGGAATGGAACAATCAAGGGCTTTGACCTATGGTTTGGTGTCGACCCCGCGGACACCGATTGAGGGCGATCAAATTGCCCTCTCGGTTCACTGGAAGGGAAGAAAGATCACAGCGGGTGGACAGAGGATTGAGCAGGTGCAGCTTCTCTTTGACGAGGCGCTGCTCTACGGCAATCTCATACCGGGCGTTCCCCTCAGGGTGCCAGCTGGAGACGTAGGTTCCGCACTGGCTTTTACGGTCGCGGGAAGCGATCACCCATGCCAGGCGGTCCATATCGACATCGCACAGGTGCTGCGCCTAGAAGTTGAATTCCAGGTTGACTCACAGCAGAGTGCCAGTGGCAGTCGCAAAGTGAAACTGCTCTGTCCAGCAAAGATCGAGCCCAGGCAAGCCTACCGGATTTTGTGTGCAGTGTTGGATCGTGGTCCGATCGCCACCCTGCAGAAGGTTCCCCAAGAAAGGAAGCTAGAGATCCAAGGGGTCTCTGGAGAAGGTAGTTCAGGCTCACACTGATCAGGGAGTGTCGTATGGGAATGAGTTCTTCCAAGGCCGTGTTAGCTGCACAACCCGTGCAGCCGCCGGTGAGTGACCGCGTATGGGTCTGCTTCAATTGGCAGGGGAGAACGGTGACGGCCATCTCGCCCATGACGATCGAGTCGGTTGAGCTCGTCTTCCGTAATTCGCGTCTCAAAATAACTGTGGGACCGCTCCAGACAGGAGATCTGCTGTTCAACTGCCGTTCTGAGCAAGGCAGGCAATGTCGATATCTGGACATGCACGTTGAGCAGATCGCTGACCTCACGATCCGGGCCTTGAAAGACAATCGCCTCCCAGGACGAGAAACCTACGGCAGCGGTCGTCCGAGCTTCCTTGATGAGCCGGAGACACCAGTCCGTTTGCAGAGGCCAGCTATCATCGAGTCCGGTCATGTCTACCGCATCACCTGTCGCTCCAACGAGGATCTTGAGGTGATGGCCACTCTCGAACAGGTCGACTCAGTAGCGGCTATTGTTGAGCGGCTAACGCAGCCGGCAGTTTGAGGCGGACGGCGCACTCGACGTGGGCCGTTTGAGGGAACATGTCAAAGGGCTGGACCTTGTCGACCTGCCACCCAGCTTGGGAGAGGTGGGCGAGATCCCTGGCTAAGGTAGCCGGATCACAAGATACATACAGGATCGTAGGCGGCCGCATCTTGATCAGTGCATCAAGAGCCGAGGGGACGCATCCTGTTCTAGGCGGATTGAGGATCACGATGTCCACTGGGTCGATCTGCTGCACGAACTCTTCTGTAGGAGCGCAGAAGAATTCTGCGTTGGAGATGCTATTCCTATGAGCATTCTCCTTAGCATCGCGAATCGCCTCAGGAACGATCTCCACGCCGATCACCCGCCGTACATGTTCAGCAAAGATCAGCGCTAGCGTCCCCACTCCACAGTAGGCATCTAGGACCGTTTCATGGCCTTTACACTCAGCTAGGAAGAGTACTTCTTTGTAGAGCTGCTGGGCCTGTGGCGGGTTCACTTGGAAGAAGGATGCGGGTGAGACCTTGAAGGCCAGCCCGCATAGCCGCTCCTCGATCTCGCCCTCTCCCATCAACGTGTAGAAGGAACGCCCTAAGACCGTATTCCCAGACTGGCTCTGCACGTTTTGGACGATCCCACGAATCTGTGGCATCGAGTGCATGATTTCCTCGGCTGCATCGAGCAGGGCAGAGGAGGGCTCGTCATGTGCCGTCACAAACACGACTAAGACTTGGTGAGAGAAGAGCGCCGTCCGCAGAAGGATATGACGTAGTTCTCCTCGGCCTGTTTCTGGATCGTAGGGGATCACAGCAGAATCTAAGAGGACTCTGCGGACTTCCCGATAGGCGCGCTCGCCCAAGGGACAATGGATCGCACACGCCTCGACATCCACAACATCATGAGTGTGGTGGGCATAGAGTCCGATGCGCATCCCATCAGGACCGCTTTGCACAGGCAGCTGGATCTTGTTGCGATAGGCGAGGGGAGTGGGAGAGGCTTTACATGGGAGGACGCTGATGCCCTGTAGTTTGCCAATCCGCTCCAGAGCATCGACGACACGCTGACGTTTCATGATCAGCTGTTGCTCGTAGCTCAGATGCATGAGCTGGCAACCACCGCATTGTCCAAAGAGAGGACAGGGTGGACGTTCCCGATGTTCGGAAGGAGAGAGGACACGACGTAGCCTGGCTCGGGCATAGGTCTTGCGTTCCTCATAGACGGAGGCGGAGACCCGCTCACCGGGAAGGGCTCCCTCGACAAAGAGAGTCTTTCCCCCGCACTGCCCCACCCCTTCCCCATGGATGCCCAGCCGGAGAATCTCGACGTCGACGCTAGACAAAACTCCTCCTGGATAGAGCCCATGACCGATTGGTCCAGAGAGAATACCAGAAAACGTCTATCTAGAGGGCTCTTGGTT
>JBMOFD010000038.1:0-16752 GCA_049314435.1 Chlamydiia bacterium
ATCGCACGTAAGACCATCTTCTTGCCCATCACCTCGGCGATCCAGCAACCGTTCTCTGCCGCTGAGAACTCCATCAGTTCGCGAAAGGACTCTCGTTCGATGGCCCTAGGCGGAACTCCCCAGGATCCGTCCCCAAGATAGATCGTCCCTCTCACAGCAGGCTCGCCATGCTTAAGGGGCTTTGTCCTCTTGAGCGCATGGTGATGATGCTCGAATGCCACCTCGACTTCTTCTTTCTCCAAGACAGGAGCCCAATGTTTTCGCACCTCAGCCGACTTGGTTGAGGACGCATCTCGACATGCGTAGGCGGGAACGTGATAGACCGCACACCGGAACGCCTGCGTGCGTCGCTGGCTGAGCGCCGCTTGCAACCACTCTGTCTGAGCACCAGCTACAGCATGACAATGGCCACTGTCTAGGAGCAGCAGCGATAGCGCTGTGCCAATATCGAGGGCCCTTATGGGAGAGTCATCAGGGAAGTCAAAAAGCGCAAAGAAATGCGGTGCTGCGGTTCTCTCCTGACCATAACCACCATCGACCTCGTGATTACCCAGCACAGGCACTACGGGAATGAGATCCCCTTTTGCCGTCACCATGAGATCTTGCCACTCTCGCAGCCAAACCTCCCAACGCGGCCATGCGTTTGCTCGACCTCGGCAGTAAGCAAGATCTCCACCCGCGACCACGAAGTGAGGTTCCTCCTCAGCCACTGCTTTGGCCATGCTTCGGAACTTTGAGGGACGCCACTCACAGCGCATGTCGCCCCCGACCGCAAACTTCACGCAGGCTTTGGTCGGGTCGGGTACGGTACGGAACGTGTAGGACTTCTCCTCCTCTCCAAACCGAAACTCATAGCGCGCTCCAGGGGAAAGTCCCGTCAGTCTGACACAGTGCACATCTCTCTTAGCAGGGTCCCACACCTTGGTCTTGGACGCTCCGGCGACCCATTGGCCCTGTCCCACGAGTCTGACCTGGAAGGGAAAAGCCTCCTCGCCCGCGGGCTGATGCCACAGCACAGAGACCGTATGCCTGGGATCTCCTGTGTAGTTGAGGTAGAGAGCCAATGGCTCTGCAGCACCCAACCAGGAGGCCAAGAGGCATCCCACCATCCAGCTCGTTCGAGGCCACATCAGCTAAGACTCTCCTGCATAGCCGACCTCTCCTCCGCCACACGGTGAGGCACGAGCCTCTGCCGTAGAGCAGCCTCCATCAAAGTCCAGGCTAAAAGCGATCGTACCACCGGAACGGCTCGAATGGCCACACAGGGATCGTGTCGAGATCCAGGCGGTACCCCGATCGAGGTAGCCTCCCCGCTTAAAGTACAGGTCGGGGTGGGAATGCGAATGCTCGAGGCGGGCTTGAAGGCGGTTCGACAAAAGAGCGGCTCACCTGTCGAAATCCCAGCCAAAACTCCTCCAGCATGGTTGCTTTCCCACGCAACACCACCACCTTTGCCAGGGACAAAGGCATCGTTATGCTGACTGCCTCTCATCGACGCGGCTTGGAAGCCCTCGCCCATCTCAAAGCCTTTGCTCGCAGGCAAACTCATCATTGCATGAGCCAGCTGCGCCTCTAACTTCTGATACATCGGATCCCCCCAACCTGCTGGGACTCCTACAGCCCAGGCCGCAACAACGCCTCCAAGGGAATCCCCTTCCTCCATGACGCGCTCTAACAACGCAATAGCCTGGCTACAGAATCCCTCATCCTGGGCGTAGAGAGCGGAGGCGCCGATCTGCTCCCTCCACGCACGCGCCTCCTCCGCCCCAGCAGGCATGGCCCTCGCGCCTTGTAGGGTGCCCACCTGATCCAGATAAGCTCCACATACGACGCCCAGCCCCGCCAACCATTGCTCCGCTAAGGCGCCGGCTACGACCCGCACCGCGGTTTCACGCGCGCTAGCACGTCCACCACCCGCCGCATCGAAGACCCTATACTTGGCCAAGTAGCTCCAAGTGGCGTGACCAGGCCGGTAAACACTCTGTAGTGTCTGATAAGACTCTCTCTTCACATCTTGGTTTTTGATCCAAAAAGCGATGGGAGCGCCTGTGGTCCGACCGTCAAGCAGGCCGCTTAACCACTCCACCTGGTCAGATTCTTTCCGAGGACTAGTCCAGGGCGTCCGTCCAGGAGCCCTCTCCTCCATGGCCCTCTGTACTGCCTCAAAGTCGACCGGAAACCCAGCCGGGAACCCATCAATGACGCCCCCAATCCCCGGTCCGTGCGATTCCCCAAACGTGGTCAGAGCGAGGATCTCGCCTAAACGATTGGATGCCATCGAAACCCCATTTTTAGCTTTTGCGTCTTATAACCTTTCACGTCGAATGGCCCGCAAGAACGGCAGAACCCTGCCACGACTTGGCGTCTGGCGTTAGGTCTAGCGATTCTAAGATCATTGGCCACACAGTAGATCCCTTGACGGAGCCTTCTGTCCAGATCTCTGCTTGCATCGTCGACAAGCGAACAAAGATTTCCACACCGGAGATCAGCGTGGCGCCTCGCTGTCGGCACTGAGCTGCAAAGGGTGTTTCCCGTTGTACCATCTCGACGACGATGTGTCGTTCATCGATCCAATCTGTCTGCATCGGCACGAGATCGTTCTTGAACCCGCAGGTCGTAGATTGTACGACGGCATTGATGTCAGAGGCTAGGCTCTCTACGGCTGCGTAGTGCACACACGCGCCCAAATGAGCCAGCTCCCGTCTATAGCGATCTGGGGTGCGCGAAGCAAAGAGCGGCTCCATCCCCGCGTTCCTGCAAGAAGCTGCGCACGCTCGGGCCACTCCGCCCGTTCCTAGGATAAGGACTCGACCTGGTGAACAGCAGGAACGGGCGGCTAGGGCGTCCAACACTGCTGGACCATCCGTATTGAACCCGCGGGCCTCGCCGTTGGACATCAGGAACGTATTGACGGCCCCCGAGCTCTGGGCAATTGGATCGACCCAATCCATGCCGCTGTAGGCCACTTGCTTCAGCGGTGTCGTGATCGCTCCACCGGAGAGAAGACTCCGAAGACGCGGCCATGCGCTCTGCCACTCCGCTGCAGGCACCCGGAATGTTCCATAGCGGGCGGGGTAGGCCGTCCTTCCCATCCAGCAATTGTGCACGACGGGCCCACGACTCTGCTCTACGGGATCTCCTAGGAGGACGAAGGCTTTGGCGGCAGATCGAGATCCTTGCCAGTACTGCTGTTCCAGTTTCTCGATCCCAATCTGTCCAGGAATCCAGGGCTGCGACGGAGCATAGGTCCAGGGCTGCTTCCAGTTGGCAGCCCAGATGCGCTGCATCGCTCCCCACTCCCCTTGGGGCTGAAAGAGGACAGGACGATCCGGGGATAATCGCCACTGCTCTTGGATCCAAGACTCCCAGGCCAGCCATTGAGACAATTTTGGACACTGAGGAGCCACCTTCCATAGATCACCCCGAGGCCAAAGACGGAGCTGCGGAGGAGACACATCGGCATGGGTCGAGCGCAAGACGCGTAACGTTGGCCTGAGCTGGAGTATGTCACCGACAAGACTGTCAGGCAGATGCCATGGGAGATCAATCCAGTCGATGTTCCAGGACGAGCATTCTTGGAGACCTTGTAGGATCTGTTCGGTGGATTGGATGGCCCATCGCACATCAGTGAATACAATCGCATTCCCCATCAACTGATGTTGCAGCGAGGGCCACACCTGCCTCAGCTCATGATCCCATAGATCCACTCGCAGCTCCCACAGATCAGCTGATGCCTTGGAGAGCTCCATCTGGCGCGACAGTTCAGTAGGTGTGGGTCCCGTTAGAATGGCACAGATACGTTGGACATGACCATCAGCACACATCACGAATCCCCTGAGTTCCGGGGCCCGATTGTACTCCCTCGAGTTGAAATCGCATAACCGCTGGCGGCCGAGCCCAGTGAGTGGCTGTTTGTGGCGGAGGCGGGTGACCTGGGCTGCGGTAGCCGCCCAGGAGTGGAGCTTGCCGAGCTAGAGCTCGCAAGCGACTTGTGTTGAAAAATGACCCTGCCTGCTCCGCCATAGGTACACAGGGATGCCACTCGCCACGAAGAGCAGCGACAATCCCGCCACCATGGGGGAATTGCAGGCGATCATCGCCAAGCAGAAGAGGAGAGCGCCCGCTCCTAAGACTCCGTGTTTGACCGAGACTCCGCCAGCTTCTCGGCTGAGGATCTTCAAGAACGCAACGACGCAAGCCCCATACACAAAGAGGAAGGTCGTCACGCTGATGTCAATCACCCAATTGATCTGCGCTCCCAAACTGGGGTCGAGTGTGAACAGCAACATAGGAATGATCCCCAAGGAACTGATCAGCAACCCAAAGAGAGGTGCCCCATGCCGATTGGTCTTTTGGAAGATCGCTGGGAAGAGCCCATCCTGCGCCGCACCAGCCGCAATCTGACCACTCGTGAGAATCCAGGCATTGAGCGTCCCTACACAAACGAGGAAGGCCATCAACCCAATAACCAGGTCCCACCCAGTACCCATCATCATCCGGGCTGCGTCCGCGTAAGGGGCTGAAGAGGCTGCCAGCTGTGCAGAGGGTATGAGCCCCATGACTCCTACGCTATTCAACATGTAGAGCAGCGCTACAAATACCGTCCCAAAGACAACGGCCCTAGGGATTGTTTTAGCGGGCTGGTCGACTGCTCCTGCGGCTGTGGTGGCTGTTTCGATGCCGATGAAGCCCCAGAAGGTCAGCGCCACAGCTCCAGGGAACATCGACCAGACCTGGTCGGCCGGCGGAGCCGCAAGATGCTCACTCTGGAAGTACCATAGCCCCATCAGGGGGATGAGAATTAGAGGTAGAACCTTCAGAAGGCTGAGATAGAATTCAGCGCGACCTGCGGACTGCACTCCCCTCAGATTAAGGGCCGTCACAGTCAAGAGAAGGGCAATCTCCATGCCTAGCATCGTCAGAGGGCCGGAGCGGCCCAACAGAGGCGTTAGGTAGCCAATCGCTGCGATCAGAACAGCTGTCGTACTAACCCAAGAGATCACCCAATAGGTCCACGCCATAAAGAACGCAGCTCGGCGCCCAAAGGCCTGCTTGATGAACGTATGTGGGCCACCTGCCCGGCTTACCCTCATGGATAGTTGAGCAAACACAAGGGCAAGAAGCACTGCGCCTACACCAGACACGGCCCATCCTAAAAAGGCCAGCGTTCCATAGCTCGCCAAGCTGACCGGTGACATGAAAACGCCGGAACCCACCTGACTCCCAATGACGAGCCCTAGAACCGACCAAAAACCCATTTTCGACACAATTCACCTCTTGTTGTTTGTCTCTATCGGGAAATGCAGAAGCAATGAGAAATGAAAGGCCTAAACGGCCTTATTGGGAGAGTTCTTGCGGACTAGGAAGAAAGATAGATGATCCATACTACTCGGTAGTTTATCACGGGCTCTCTTTCCTATAAAACGCCAAGTATTTTCTATGAAAGAGCCGTGCCGCGTAAAAGCTTCCGCTATTTGGAAGCTTTGGCTTTGGCCGCAGCCTTCTTCTCGCGTCGATCTTGGATGGTTCCCTGCCCCGAGATCTTGCCGATCAGAGCGCCTGTACCTTTTAGAACCACCACTACTCGAGCTCCCTCCGCTACGATCACATTTCTGGCGACGGTGTTTTCTAGAACAATCTTGGCTTTCCCGATCCAGCGAGCAAAGAACTTGAGGAACCGGTGGCGATAGACTGGAGGCTCAACGCGAATATCTTGCACACGGCATTTAGTGAGAGTGAGGTAGCCACCCGCCATGCAATACAGATCACCCTGGAATACAGACTCCTTGGCCATCAGCTGGCCAGCTGATGCACAAGGGCCTTCGATCTTCACATCGGTGAACTCTGCTCGCCCCTGGATCTGCACCCCTCTTTCGAAGCGAACACGTTCCGCATGCAGGGTTCCATTCACCATGCAAGGCTGACAAAGACGGGTGAAGTCCTTAGCTCCGGGCCCGCCCAGCCCAACTGTACCGTTTACGAGGAGCGGTTCGATCACCACGCCTGTTCTGGCGACTGCGCCTTGAATGAATTGACTCGGATCTAGAGGGGAGGCCATGGCACTTCTCGAAATTTCTGCCCGACCCGAGGAGAAATCTTACAATTTAGAGTCGTTCACACCCCGGCTCTCTGCGCGGACCTCGCTTCTAAAGAGGGGTCGATCTCCCTAAAACAGAGGGTCCATGGCCGGGCCCCGGTATTGTATCCAGCCCGCCTCCCACAGGCAAGAGATTGCTCCTTGCTTCAAGAGGCGCGGCTCCTCGGGATAGCGGATATTTTTAATAACCAAAATAATTTTCGCATTACGGTCTAATGTATGATTGCCTCTGTAACAGGTTGTATATAAACTGGAACGTTAATGAGAGGGAAAATATGTCTTTAGAGTCCATGTCTGCCTTACAACCTGACCGCCGAGTCTTCGCACCGGCCCCCGTTGTAGCGCCTCCGTCGGCCTGGACTGTTGCCTTAGCCTTTTTGGCGACCGTGGGCTTAGGACGCCTCACCTATTTGGCTGCTCAGCAGACCTCGATTGCTCTCGGCGCGCTCTCTCTGACGGGCACAGCCCTGCTTTCGCTCCAAGTCGCCTTGAGCTTGGCCACGGCTTTCATGCTCGCCAAGGCTATCCAGCTAGCCTATCAAAGGCTGACCTATAGACCGCCAGCTCCGGCCCCGCTTCTGGATGCTGAGGATCCGGCAGTGCATGATGGCGAGGAGATGCAGAGGCCGCCATCCCCAGCTCCGGGCGCTGAGGATGGCGCTATCCGGGATGCAGAGGAACTGTTGCCCTTTCGTCTCCATCCCGGATCGGCCTCTGGCCATCCCGGCAGCGACAGACCCAAAGAGTTCATCTCGACTGAGAGCCTTCCAGCAGCGGAGTCAGGCAGCAGCTCTTCAGCCCAAGTGTCCGGACTTTCGTCCGATGCATCGCCTACCCTTGTGGATCTAAGCATACAACAGCCCCTCAAGGAAGAGACTTCAGCCTCTCCCGTCGCCGTGAATCAAGAGGGGGCATCTACCACGCAGCCTCTAGAGGTCCCCCGAGCCCGACCATCGACAGTCAGATGCTCTTCAATGGGATGCGCGCACGTACCCCGCTTGGCCACCCGCATGCAAACAGCTGAGTGCCGCGGAGCGAATGCCTTTAGCCTGCAGAGTCTTCTGGACTGCTCGCCTGCTTCGCAGATCGACCAACACTTTCTTTGGCTAGAGATCGCCGAGCGCCATATACGAACTCAACCAGCGGCGGGCGAACATGGGGAAATCCTGCGAGAAGTTCAAACCCTGCGAGCTAAATTCACCAAAATCCTCAATGACACCTCTCTAAGCCTACAAAAGCGCTGTGAAGCCATTCATAACGCGGTAAATGATTCCCTGATTGGCCATAAGACTGTCAGTAACAGCTCGCCTGCATGGCGTTCTTTCTATGAATACCTATCCATTTCATGGCTGACCAAGCCACTGCAGGCCTATACGGCGCCGCTCATGGTCTCGTTGTGGAACAGGCACCGTTCAGCACAAACTGGTGCCTGTTCCCATCATTCCCTCACTGCCCTCATGAGCGAGCTCTCAGCAGCCATCCGATCGACGCAGACCTTCATTGGGCCCTACGTGAATGGCGTGTGGGATGTGGCCCGCGCGACGGCTATCCATTTCAGATCGATCTACGAGACCAATCCTTCAACGGAATTTCTAACGATCACCAGCATGGAAAGCGCTAAAAATGGCCGACGCACCCTGCACCAAACTAAAGTGCTAAGAAGCCCCCTGCTCTGTCAGCAGACGAGCAGCAATGCCCTCGTGCAAGGAGGCCGCGGGTTGTTGGCCACGGTAGCCGCTGTGTGCCGCATTCCTGGGCTCGCCCCGAAGACGATGGCCTTGATCCCTGAGGCTGAATGCGCTCTTCAGTCAGGCAGAAGCATCATGTACCTCTCCTTCCTGAATGAAACGCCCAAGAAGAAAGGTGAGGCCGTTGAACCTGGGGCTCTTCATGCCTTGCGACAGGCGGCTTGGAACCATCCTACCTTTGAACTCTTAGAGATCAACCTCAACAAGCTCGTTGAGGAGGCCCCTCAACACCGTGATGAACTTTTCCAGTATCTGGCCAGCGAGCTACGTAGTGATCCTTTGGTCGCAGACACCGCCCACCCGAAACCCCTAGACCATTTGATCTCTACTGACCCTAAGCTGGCAGCTCAGTGGGACAAGTTTCACAGTCTGGCCACAGAGGTGGCGAACCAGCTCCAGTCGCCGGACGAAGAGAAAGCAGCCTCCCAAAAGGCCGCAGCCTATCTCCTGATCATGGTGGCGCTGTTGCGGGTTCAGCTCATCGCTGACTTTCACCCCGACCTATTCGCAGCCATTTGCAAAGACGGCATGGACCGCGCAGGGGCAATGAACATGGTCTTCGGACTCGTCGCGCTGTGGCTGGCAGGAGGCTCTCCAGACACTATCCGAGCCGCCAGCGAAACTCTGCTCATGCAATGCCTGGCCGCATGCTTCTTGGCTAAGGGCAAGTCGATCAACAAGACTTGGGGCGGCTACCTACGTAGCCTCCTCGAGGTCCTCGAAGGCAATCCCAAACCATTCAAAGATCGCCTCCACGATCTCTTCCCACAGGATCTCAGCGTCGGGCCCGTCCTCGATGTGGCGCTTCCTAATGAGGGCTGTGTCGTCGATCCAGCCTCCCCCAGCATGGCCTACTATTTGGCCTCGGGATCCGAACCAAAACGAGTCGCCGCCTATGTGGCCTCGATGAAGAGTGGTGCCGAGGGTCGAGCTCCTTGGGAAACGCCAGCACATATTCGCCATGCTGTGGTGATGGCGCGCTCTTCTCCGGGCACGCCCATGTCATCTCAAGTGACAGAAGCCATTTTGACTCATATCCGAGCGGAATTCCTCCCAGCGGCGGCCTGTTCCGCCACCGGCTTATCTACAATCGCCCAGGGAGCCCTCACATTGCGTTCTTCTCCCGCGTCCGCCGGCACCTCCAGCAACGCTACAAGTGACGACCAAACAGGAGAGGGAGGATGGCAAATGAGCATCGACGTCCGCTTGCCATCCGGCGCGATTGAGAAATTCTACCTTGGCGGAAGCTGGTCCTGCGGATCACCAGATGATCTAGGCCGACGAGTGCTGTCCTATTCGGTGCATCGTCTGCAGCGAAGAGGCACAGCTTCGCCTCCCAAAGTCTCGGTTTCCGGGAAGCCAAACGCATCCACTTGACCGCGGGCCGGAATATATAGACATATTTTTTACCTACGAAAGAGGCGACCCAAGCGGCAGGACTTGGTGAAGGAGGCTTCTCAGGTAGATGTACCCCAAATTGGCCCTGTTCGGCTTGTCTTTTTGAAAGGCCCCATCGGCCTTTTACTTTAAAATGAGAGCATTATTTGTGCTCACGTTGCATAATAGCTGCGTTGATATGGAATTTTCTGACCTGGGGCTGGACCCCATTATTCTGGAAGCGCTCAAGCGCCTCCAACACGCAGTGCCCACCCCTGTCCAACAGCGGGTCATCCCACTAGCACTTGAAGGCAAAGACCTACTCGTCTCTTCCCACACGGGAAGCGGTAAGACAGGTGCTTTTGTCCTACCCGCTCTGCAACGTCTCATTGAAAATCGTGCTAAAGGGCTCGATTCTTCAGGTGCTCAGGTGCTGATCGTGACTCCTACTCGAGAACTGGCGCTCCAGGTCGAGAAGGCAATCCATGGCTATGCAGCCGGCCAACGTGGTGTGCGTACAGCATGCCTCATCGGCGGAGCACCCTTTGGCTTGCAGCAACGTGCTCTCCGCAGGGGCACAGAAATCATCATCGCGACACCTGGTCGACTCCTCGACCATCTCAGCCGCGGTCCTCTCCTTGATGATGTCAGCATCCTCGTTCTGGATGAAGCTGACCGCATGTTGGATATGGGCTTCTCGGATGATATCGAAGCGATCGTTGAGGCCCTGCCTGAGCACCAGACGCTCCTCTTCTCCGCCACACTGGACGGAAAGGTGGCTCATCTCGCCAAGCGTTACACTCGTGATCCGCTCCGGATTGAGATTGAGCAAGAGATCGATTCGTTGGTCTTGACTCAGCTCGTCCACATGGCCGATGACCTCCGTCACAAGTTCCGTCTTCTCGAAGCGGTCCTGAATGGCGAAGGCGTTCATCAGACGATCGTCTTCACCGCGACCAAGTCTGCGGCTGAAGAGATTGCTGAACAGCTCTGTGATCAAGGGTATGCCGCGGCTGCTCTGCACGGAGATATGTCTCAGCGAGCTCGTTGCCGTGTGATCCGTCATGTTCACGAAGGTAAAGTCACGACTCTCGTGGCCACCGACGTGGCTGCCCGCGGGATCGACGTCGCCACGATCAGTCACGTGGTGAACTTCGACCTACCGATGGACACAGAGAACTACGTCCACCGCATCGGACGTACAGCACGTGCTGGCCGAAGCGGGACCTCCATCACCTTCGTATCCAATGCGGACCGAAGGAAGTTGGTGGACATCGAGCGCATGCTCGGGACGCAGATCGAAGTGAAAGAGATCCCAGGTCTGGAGCCACGAGTTCGTCAACGCGCGCTCCCTCCAGAGCGTCAAGGGCATCCAAGAGAACCTCGCGGTTCGTTCCAAGGTCGTCGCGGACCCTCAACGTTCCGCGATTCCCACCGTCCCATGCGTAAGGGCCACGCTGCAAGATAGCGCCCACTGCCTCCGGAACTTCCTAGACCCTAGCGGTCTAGGAAGTTCCTCAAGGCTCCCCTGACCAAGATCTGGTCGAACGTTCTACAATCGCTTCTATCTTTAAGTGAGTACTTTCTTTATGGAATGGCTCTGGCTTTTTCTCGCTGGTCTTGCCGAAATCGGATGGATGATCGGTCTCAAATTTTCTGAAGGATTCACACGCCTCTGGTGGTCCGTGGCCATGCTCGCCTCGATGGCGTTGAGCATGTTCTGCCTCGCTCTAGCAATCCGTTCAATCCCCATGGGAACGGCCTATGCGATCTGGACGGGGATCGGTGCTGCGGGCATTGCTCTGATTGGCATCTATTTTTTTGGAGAACCTCGCACAGCCTTGCGGCTGGGCTGTATCGCTCTCATTGTTTTGGGCATCCTGGGTCTCAAGGCTTCCTCGTAGAGAAAATCTACGCCTCAGCGGGCTCCAGTTCTAGCCACGAAGATGTCGGTAGCCCATCTTCGCTGCCTGCCCCGTCGCAACTACCACTGCAAAGCCCATAATGGCGGCATCTGCCATCAAGACAACATTCCACATAGGCCATGTGTACACCACAGTGCCCAGCGCGAATGAATAGCCCGCACCCGTCTCGATCAGCGACCACCATCCCTGCATCCACAATGCTGCGAAGTCCTTGTCACTAAAAAATCCCCTATTACCATTTTGCGCCTGGATGACCACGTCAATGAAGAACAGAATCAAGCCAAGAACGGCCATAGGCACAATCCCTAGCAGCACGGGAATCGCTGGCACAATGGCGAGCGCTGCATTGAGGATAACGCAGGCTAGGAGTGCCTTTCCGAGCACATCCAGCGGGCTGTTGACATGGGGAGCTGGCTCTGCTCGAAGCCTTGCTGGTACGTCAATCCGAGCCGGCGCAGCACGCTGCGGTACCTCTGCGTCACGACGAGGCGGCATGACTGGCCGAGGAGGCACCTGAACTGGCCGTCGAGGACTGTTCCCTGCACAACAAGACACCACCTCCGGCACAGACGCAGCGACCTCCTGCTCTCTTGGGGGGGGCTCTTGGTTCCTAGCTACACCTGCTCCCGCAGCATCTACAGCTTCCAAGTCGGGCCGCCCATTGGGATTGATCTCCTGAGGATCAAAAAAGACATCTCCATCCGGGTCTACTTCGGGCTCAACCGGGACATAGAACGACATTTGGGCTAGCCCACTAGATAGAGGATTCACCGGCTTCTCCTTGGTGTCATGATCAGCTTCGTCCCCAGAGTGTAGATTTAGGCTGCAAACCGTTGATTAAGACGGATTTATCGCCCTTAGAATGGCCGGATCCTCGAAGATGGTCTTTAGCATTAGACCGACCATGTTGCGGAGCAAGGCCAAGCCAACCTTCCTCATGGCTCTAGCCGTCTACCAGCTCATGTGGTACAAGACGACTAGAGTCTGCGGATCGCAGAAAACGCCTAGTAGTCGGTCCCAGTCGTCCCCCTTCCGACCTCTCCTAGTCGTTACGATCCACATTTTCTCTGATCCAATCTGTCCTATCGAGGTCAAGGCATGACAAAACAGCGACAAGGGTCCCAAGCAGCCGACACGCTGCTCGCGACACGCCGCAATGATTGGCATGCCCTTCCTGTTGACGAGGTTCTGGCCATCCTGCAGGTCGACAGGGCCTCAGGGCTTCATCAGGAGAGCGTCCGGCATCGCCAGGCAGAGTATGGACTGAATCGACCAACACCGCGCGCTAGGCGCTCGAGGTGGCGCCGCCTGTTCGACCAGCTCATTCAGCCTCTGGACCTCCTGCTGCTGGTAGCCGCCATCATTGCGGCAGCGGTGGCAGACTGGGTTGACTGTGGCATCATTGTCGCGGTCGTCTTGATCATGTGCGGCACGGGGTACTTTCAAGAGGACCGTGCTGAACGAGCCTTGGACAGCCTCAAGGCGATGGCACCTCATCATGCTCGAGTCCTCAGGGATGGAACTGTCCACCGCCTTTCAGCTGAAGAGCTGGTCCCCGGCGACATCATCCTCCTGAGTGGAGGTGACCGCATCCCAGCCGATCTCCGTCTCACTGAAGCCATCCACTTGACCACGGATGAATCGAGCCTAACCGGGGAATCCAATCCCGCCAATAAACATGTCTCCGTCCTATCGATCTCGACACCTCTCGCTGAACGGGCCTGCATGGTGTACGGGGGCACCTTCGTAGCGACTGGCAAGGGGATGGGGGTCGTGGTAGAGACGGGCGATCGCACTGAAATCGGACGCATTGCCCGGCTTGTCTCCCATGTGGAAAAGCCTCTAACGCCCTTGGGCGCCCAGCTCGACTATCTGAGTCGATGGCTTCTTCTCATCATTGGCTCTCTAGCTACCTTGGCCTTTGTGATTGGAGTCGCTCAGGGAGAGTCGATGCAGATGATGCTCATGGCCTCCCTGGCCATGACAGTCTCCATGATCCCGGAAGGCCTCCCTGCAGCCCTCACGATCACCCTGGCCATCGGTGTGGTGCGGATGGCACGTCGACGTGCCATCATTCGTCATCTGCCCGCTGTGGAGACCCTCGGCTCCTGCACCATGATCTGCTCCGACAAGACTGGCACTCTCACGACCAACCAGATGACGGTCGAGAAGGTGTACGCTGGCCTCGACCACTTCACTTTGGCTCCCGATGGAAGGATCCTACACGCAGGCAAACGGGTTGACCTCAAAGACCATGTGGCTCTGCAGATGCTGGCGGAGGCTTGTGCTCTAGCACGCGAACATGACTATACGGCCGCGGAGCGCAGCCCAACGCACCAAGGGGATCCCACCGAGGCCGCTTTAGTCAGCTTTGCGCAGCGCACCGACACACTCTTCGATCGTCAGCTCATCGACCTCCTCCCCTTTGACTCCAAGCGCGGGAACATGGCCGTTCTTATAGAAATCCCAGAAGAGAATCGATTACAGCTGTGGACCAAGGGAGGCCCGGAGAGGATTCTCCCTGGTTGTGCATATTTGCTGAACCAAGACGGGCAGACTGTGCCCATGGATGCCGCGACCATACAGCAAGCAGCGGATCAGCTCGCCGAAGCCGGGTATCGAGTCCTTGCCTTTGCCACAAAGGACCTCCATGCATCCCAAACAGCCCTCCAGGCCACGCACCTCCATGAAGGCTTGACGTTCGTGGGACTCGTGGGGCTGCAAGACCCACCTCGCGCTGATGCCCATGAATCCCTGATGATCTGCCGCACAGCAGGTATCCAGGTGAAGATGATCACGGGCGACCATCCGCTGACGGCCAAAGCCATTGCGACGCAACTGGCTATCCTACCGAGAAATTCTCCTCACATGCTCATCGTAGGAAGTCGTCTCGAGCAGATGTCTGATGAGGAGCTCGGGGCTGCTGCGAGGGACTGCTCCGTGTTTGCTCGAGTCACTCCCGAACAAAAATACCGACTCGTTCAAGCCCTGCAAAAACAGGGTGAGGTGGTAGCCATGACGGGCGATGGCGTCAACGATGCTCCAGCGCTGCGCCAGGCCGATATCGGCGTGGCCATGGGACTCCGCGGAACCGATGTGGCTCGACAATCCTCAGATATGGTCCTCACGGATGATTGCTTTGGTTCGATCGTCGCGGCGATCGAAGAGGGTCGTGGCGTCTACGACACCCTTTGCAAAGTGCTGCTCTGGACCCTGCCTACCAACTGCGCTGAGGGCCTCCTCGTCCTGATCGCCATGGTCCTGGGTATGGACCTACCGCTGCTACCGATCCAGCTTCTCTGGATTAACCTGACCACCGCTGTGGTCCTTGGGCTCACCCTGGTCTTTGAACCACCCGAACCCGACCTCATGCAGCGTCCACCAAGAACGCCCTCAGCGGTCCTGTGGACACGACCGCTCCAATACCGAACGGTCCTTGTCGCCTGCCTGATGCTCACTGGAGCCTTCTGGCAATTCTGGATGCATGTAGGCACCACGCCTGACACTCTTGCTGTTGCTCGTACAGTCGTGGTCAATACGATCATCTTATGCGAAGCGGCCTACCTGCTCGCATGCCGCTCACTCCTCAAGTCGTTTTGGCAGCTGCCTCCCTTTAGCAACCACTGGCTGATCGTCGGTATCGTTGGATCGATCTTGGTCCAATTGGCCTTCACTTACCTTCCTTTCATGCAGTCGATCTTCCAGACCAGGGCAGTAGATCTTGTCTGCTGGGGTGAAAGCGCAGCCATCGCCATCGGACTGCTCGCTATCGTCGAGCTAGAAAAGGCATGGCAGCGCAGGCGGGTCCAACGGAAAGCCTAGCCAGGTTGGGTAAATGTCCGTTCTGTGATAGGAACCAGTGCAGAGCTTGCGAATCCAGACCAAACAACGGGTCCTCAAGCCTATACGAGGAAAGATCATGGTACGAGCTATCCGTCACATCTGGGCATCCGCAATCGGGCTTGCCGCATTGATCCCTCTGAGCGGGGAATCGTGCACTGGCGTCCGTCTCATCAGCAAAGATGGTTCATGCGTTACCGGCCGCACCGTTGAATTTGGATTGCGCCTGGAGGGAAGTTGCGCCGTGATCCCCCGTGATCATGCCTTCGAAGGGACAACCCCACAGGGCAAAGGGCTCTCTTACTCCTCTCAATATCAAGCAGTCGGTCTCATAGCATTCCAAGATCCCTCCATCTTAGATGGAGTCAACGAGAAGGGCCTCGCTGTAGGCACGTTCTACTTCCCCGGCTATGCCGGCTATGCGGAGATCTCCCCGCAGAATCAGGCCAAGGCACTCTCTCCCTTGCAGTTTCCAAACTGGCTGCTTACACAGTTTGCCACCGTGGAGGAGATCAAGAAGGGCCTGTCTGATGTGGTGATTGCGCCGACCATCAATCCTAAGTGGGGCGCCACTCCACCCCCCTTCCATTACATCGCCTACGATGCCTCTGGCGATAGCGTAGTGATCGAACCGATCCAGGGCCGCCTTGTAGCGACGGATAATCCACTAGGCGTCTTCACCAATTCCCCTACCTTCGAATGGCACCTCACCAATCTTAGAAACTACGTCAGTCTCCATCCCGAAAACGCACCCCCGCAAAATCTAGGCGGAGTCACTCTGGCTTCCTTTGGACAGGGCTCAGGCATGTGGGGACTTCCTGGTGACTTCACGCCCCCATCGCGCTTTGTGCGGGCCGCCTTCATGTCAGCGACGGCACTGCCAGGACAAACGGGTGAGGAGGCCATGGCGCGCGTCTTCCACATCCTCAACCTCTTCGACATCCCATTGGGATCGGTCCGTCCAGGAACCGATGAGAATCTCTTCGAAGAGACACAGTTCACAACGGTGAAGGATGGCAAAGCCCTCAAGTACTACTTCAAGGACTACGGGAACCAGTCGATCAGGATGGTGGACCTCCATCAATTCGATCCCAAAGCCAAGGGGATCAAGACTCTGACCCTGACTTTGGGATCTCAGCCCGTCGAAGATATCTCAGCACAGCTTCGGTGACGTGGCTGGATTGTCTCTAACCGACCGGCTGGCATACTCACTCCTCCTCTAAAAGGCCAACGCCGGAGAAGTGTGTATGCTGAAGTCGATCTGTTTTTTCCTATGTCTATCGTGGGGCGCCGCGCTCGGCGCCCAAACCAAGGTGCTTGCCTTGGCCGGGAGCTCCCGTACGGAGTCCCTCAACAAGAAGCTAGTCCAGAATGCCGCTCGGGTTGCTCGCGAACTCGGTGCAGAAGTCCGGGTCATCGACCTCAAGGAGTATCCGATCCCACTGTACGACGGAGATCTCGAGGCCAGCGATGGCATGCCTGTGAACGCCAAGACCATCAGAAGACTGATGATCGACAGCCAAGTCATCCTCATCGCCTCACCCGAATACAATGCCTCTGTGTCAGGACTGCTCAAAAATGTGATCGATTGGGCCTCGCGCAGCGAGGAGGGCGGTTGGTCTTTGGAGGCTTTCGAAGGCAAGAGATTTGCCCTGATGAGCGCCTCTACAGGCTCTCGTGGCGGCGCCAAAGGACTGGCTCACCTTAGGACGATCCTGGAAAATGTGGGCGGCGTGGTGATGTCCCAGCAGGTTGCAGTTCCTCG
>JBMOFD010000039.1:0-16717 GCA_049314435.1 Chlamydiia bacterium
ATTTCCTTTCCGCCCCTTGAACGCTATTAGCCCTCTCAATATGCTAAGCGGCTTCTTTTCGACATCCAACGACTAGAGCTGATTACACGAGAGAGATGATGGGACGAGATGCCTTTGCCAAGACCTGGACAAACCAAAGTTCATTGGGTGAGAAGTTCGGCCTGACGGCCATTCAGGTTGGAAAGATCCTTCAGCTGGAGGGATTGAAAGATCGGTCCGGGCAAGCTACCTCCAAAGCCATTCAAGAGGGATATGCGAAGTCCACCCCATTGAAAAGTGGGCGACCATTTTTTATGTGGCATGTGACGAAAGTGCAGCAGGTGCTCGCTAAACACCATGTTCAGCTGTCTGACGAGGAGTTTTGGTATAGAGAGGTTAGGGCGCGTCTGGTGAATATTGACCGCGAGATGGATGAAGGGAGCGATAAGTTTGCCTATATGCTTTTGGATTACCTCTATGATGACGTTCCAAAATCTCTAATTGTAGCCATTTGGGATCGACTAGTATCTGAGTCGCCCGAACTGATACAGGGTCGAGGCTTCCCTTGCCGGCGTCTGACAGGAGAAGTCGGTCGATTGGCCAGCCCTCTTTGTCCGGCTAGCTCACCAGCAAAGGTCGTCGATTTGGATTAGCAGCGCGTAGAAGCTCAGCGTACTTCTCGATACTTGGCCTGGCCTGTGCTCTCTCATAGCGTGAATAGGCGTTGGGAGACTTCGAATTCAGTCTGGCTGACACGTCACGAATGCTAGAACCGCTTAGCAGGCGTTGCCTCTTTAATCCAAGAGCAAATAGAAGTTTGTCATCAGTAGCGCCCATGCCAAGGATGCCATCCTCGTAGAGATTCACAGATATTGAAAAACTCTTATCCAGCAGCTCTTCGTAAGAGTCTCGCAAAAGCTCTAGCACGGCATCTTTAACCATCTCGAGGGCTTCCCTTCTGGTTTTTCCCTGGCTCATAACATCCAGGAAAGAAACTTCGGCGAGCCACCATGAACTGTTTGGATCCTTCCAGACCCTGCCTTCTAGCTCCATCTCTTGTACTCCCTCCTATGTCTTCTTTGGCGGATTCTCTCTGGCTCGTCTCAATATCTTCTTGGATAGCAACTCATTGATTTCCCGGTGTCGGGGCACAACCTCGCTATCGATGCCGTTGGTCCAGACTTCGTGATCACCGCCCTGTCTCTTCAGCCGCCAACCCAACCGCCTGAGTTCGCTGTCCAGGTCTCTCTTCTTCATGGATGTACACGTTTAAGTAGACAGAGTCAACGTTGTAACACGACGGCCACTTTTAGAGCATGGCCATTCCCCGCAACTTCTAGAATCTCTTTCTTGATCTGAGCTTTGCGATTCGGCAAGATGGTCGGATTACAAAGAATTTAAGGCGTCTTTACGGAAGGGCACAGGATCGGAACCGATGTTGGACGGTGCTGTATTTCGGTCTGAAGGTCGCCTGGTGCACACTAATTGTACAGTAAGAAAAACGGTGATTTGGCTTCCATGGACCTTGCATTTCTAAAGAAAAGAGCAGCTCAAATTGCCGGTCAAGAGGAGACCCCAGTGGAGTCTTCTGGTTATTGGATTGTCCGATGGGACGATCTGTACCTCACCAGGGTCATTTGGCGTCGCGAGCAGGGGCGGCCGATGGAGTGCATCGTCTTAAGCACGCACTATGGCGAACGGGGAGATGGCGGAAAGGGCCCAAGGTCGATCATATGCACCTGTCTATGGTCTCTAGGAGGTAAGACGTCTCAGGGGGCGGCTCCTCTGTCCGAAGGTGAGGCAGATTCCCTACTAAGCCGGGCTAAGGATCTTCACCGTTTTCTGGACCGGAAAGGACTTTCTTTGGAGCTCGGGTTTGTTGTGCAGGGGAAGGCAAAAGAAATACCCAGCATCGCAATACCTGTCCTGCACAGATTGTTTGATAGCTGTGCATCGGGTGAGCTGCGGATACCCCCGCTGTCCAAGGGCTATCGCCTCGAAGAATGGGCCGGTCATGAGCTCTTTGTGCTGGTGGACCCAGATGCCATGAAGGATTCTCAGGCTGAGAAGATGGTGGAGATCCTGGACTTCTTGGAGGGCTCTCTCAAATTCTCTTCTAATTCTGAGGAGAGGAGGATCGTTCTAGATACAGATGACGTCATGCTAGCACGGCGATCAGCAGAAGAGCAGCGAAAAGCAAAGGAGGCTGAAGCGCGTCGTCTTCAACAGGCTGAGTATGGACTTGTCAATGCCAGGAATGCTCTTCGGCGGGCTGTTAGTCTGGGGATCGGACAAGCGCCACACTCTGATGAGAACTTATGCCTCGTCATAGGGCCGATCCAATCGGTTTCTTCCAAAATGCATCCCAACGAGTGGAAATGGGGGTTCAAGGTGGGGCAAGTGAGTGGCTCTGGCAATGTACAAGTGCTGGGATACCTCACGAGTCTCAGTGCGATGGAGCAGACTCCGTGGGTAGAGTTGTTACGGGACTTGGGTCGACTGGAAGCGTTGCGCAACTCTGCTCAGAGCTACTATTTTTCTCATGGAAGCCTTCTCCATGATCAGGCCGATGCGGTTCGGTTCCGAGCGGTTCTTGCAGCAGGTCGTCGTGGGCGCCTTTTTATCTCAACCAAATCCTCTGACAACGGGTACTCCTATGTGATGGACCCTGTCAAAGCGATAGCTCCAGTTCGCTGGTTAGAAGACCGTGCTGTGCAGTGGCAATGGCATCCCGTAGCGGAGAGCAAGGAGCGTCCAGAGGGATATTCTTGGAGGGCAAGTCGTCCAACGGAACCCGAGGTGCGGTCTTGGTTGACCGATGGAGCCTCGAGTATTGAGATGCCACCGTTTGGCCAAAAGGATTTTTGGATGCGTCTTGCCGTGTCTCCAAAACAGACTTGCGTGGCTGACAAGGAGGTCTATATCCCTAAGGGCGCTGCAAAGCCATTCACAAAGGAAATCCTAGAGGCAGGCCTTCCATGGGATCCAGTTCCTGGGGTCTCGGTACGTGAGACAAGAGATCCACCCACGGCTGGGCTGCGCTATGATGCGGAGACTCTCAAAGTCAAAGCCTATTGGGACTATGGGAATGTACAGATGCCTGCCAGCACAGCTCAGGTCACCCAATTGAAGCAGGTAGCGGAGACTGACCAGGAACTCATTGTGGTCCATCGACAATTGGACCACGAGACGAAGGTGCTGGAGGAGCTCTCAAGTCAAACTGCATTGAGCATTCCCTCGCTGGTGAGAGGAGCCCTGGTGGTGAAGGGCGGTACGTCGACGGCTGCGGAGCGGCGACTCATGCAGTGGGCTCGAGCGGGAGTGCACATTCAGGGAGTTCCCCAATGGGAGGGCGAACGTGTGAATCTCGATGAAGAAGAACTTGTTGTAGAGTTTTTAGACGAGGGTGGGTGGCTCACCTTCTCATCGAACATCGATGTGAATGGCAACCGCACTGACCTTGTGCCGATCTTGCAGGGGATTGTTCGACAGGAGGGGGGCTTTGATAAGTTGGTAAGTCGCTCAGACGATGAGGTGATCGAATGGCTCCTTGATGATGGCAGGATGGCCACGATCTCCCTAAAGAAAATTCGGGAGACCCTGCAATGGATCGAGCAGTTCTTTGGGATGGATCCACCTCGTTCGCTGAACCCCACCGAGGTGCTTGGTGTTCTGCTTGCGGTGCAGGCTCAAGAGGCTCTTCGTTCTCGCTGGAAAGCGCCGGACACCCTAGTACGGCAGGTCATGGCCATTCGAGATGAGCCAGAGCCGGACCTTGCCCAGAGTGCGCTTCTCGATCAGCTGCGGCCCTATCAACGAGTCTCGGTGAAATGGGCATTGAAACTATTCCGGGCGGACATGGGCGGCCTGATTGCAGATGAGATGGGGCTTGGGAAAACGATCCAAAGCATAGCTATCATTGATGCTCAGTTTGTCGAGCAGAAGGGACATCCTAGCCTTATATTGTGCCCTCTGTCGGTCGTGTGGAACTGGGCCAGTGAGTTTCATCGTTTTGCCCCCCGCTGCAAGGTGGCTGTGATCGGACGTTGTGAGAAGACAACGCGTGATTGGGATCTGGCTGCCAAGGCGGACGTGATCATTTGCCCTTATAGTCTGGCCTTTACGGATCAGGATCAGCTTCAAGCAAGGCGGTATCATATCTGTGTCATGGATGAGGCCCATACTCTCCGCAACCCTCGCACGCAGATCTACAAAGTCGTTGCATCGCTGCAAGCAAGGTATCGTCTGGCATTAACAGGCACACCTCTGCAAAACAATGCACTCGACCTTTGGGCCATTTTCTCTCTCTTGGTGCCGGGTTTGGTCGGTGATTTGGAATCCTTCCAAAAGGCGTTCAAGCAGGGCGACCCAACCGGGATGCAGAGACGAATGAAGGTCCTGTCGAGAATTACCGCTCCCTTCACAATGCGTCGTCGTAAGCAGGATGTAGATCTAGAATTGCCTCCGATCGACATCGTCACTCGTCTAGTGACCTTGGCAGAGGATCAGGCAGACCTCTACGAGTCGATGCGATCGGCAGCTCTGGTCGAAGTCGATCAGCTCATTCAGAAGAAGGGAATGGGTAGCTCCAAAATTCAGCTCCTGGCCGCTCTTACCCGCTTGCGCCAACTATGCTGCGACCCCAAACTGGTAGATGCCAAGAAATTTGGAAAGGTATCTTCCTCCAAGGTTTCAGAAGCTCTTTCTATCATTGAGGAGCTCAATGCGGAGGGGAGGCGATTTTTGGTCTTCTCAAGCTTTGTGTCTCTCTTGGACATCATGGAGACTGAAATCAAGAAGTTGGGGATTCCAACGCTCATGTTCACGGGCAAGACCCAAGATCGAGAGTCCCTGATTGGTCGGTTTGAAGGCGGGGAAGCAACCGCCCTTCTGGTGAGTCTAAAAGCCGGTGGGGTCGGACTCAACCTCACCTCGGCGGATACGGTGATCCTGCTGGACCCCTGGTGGAATCCTGCCATGGAAGCTCAAGCTATTGGGAGAACTCACCGGCACGGGCAGAGCAAAAGTGTGACCGTATTTCGGCTCATTGCTCGTGGCACCATCGAGGAGCGTATCCATGCGTTGCAGGCTCGAAAGCAGCTATTGGCCGAGATCGCTCTTGGAGAAGACGTAGAGAATGCAGGAGGGAGGCGGGAACTGCAGGAATTCAACGAGGAGTTGATTCATGACTTGCTAGCCCCCTCGGAGCGGGAACTTGCAGTAGGTGGCTAGGCGTTGTAAGGCGTGGCAACACATCGTTCACCACGAGCAGCAGCCTTTCTTGTGGTATTGCCAACTTCTGCTTGGCGGGCATAGACTTTAGGCCTCTTAGGCGGTCTCAACAGGCTTTTATCTATGGCAACGTGTCCGATCACAGTCAAGACTCTTGAAAGCTTGGCAGGCGGCGCCGCCTTTGAGCGAGGGCGCGCCTACTACAAGGAGGGTGTTGTTGAGAATGCTCGACCTGAGCCAACGGCCATTGCAGCTACGGTGGTAGGCTCCAGCCGGTACAAGGTCAAGCTCCTGATGCGCGGGAATGCACTGGAGTCTTCCTGTACGTGTCCTCAGGGAAGGTCAGGATGCTTTTGCAAGCATTGTGTAGCCGTAGGCCTGGCTTGGCTTGCTGCGCCGGATCTTCCTAAGGACCCTGTGGCTAACGTAGAGAAGCCAACAGGCCCAGATCCTTGGGCCATTCTGAGTGAGTATCTGGCCAAGCAACCTCAAGAGGTTTTAGCGAAGCTCCTCATGGACATGGCTGTGCGAGACGAGCGCTTCCAGCAGGAGTTGCTTCGCAGGGCCATCAAGTTTGTGCATCCATCGGATGAGCGAGCTACCTACCTCAAGGCGATTACCAAGATCACCAAGGTGAATGGGTTTCTTGACTATAAGGGAGTCCGCGCGTTTGCCCCTCGCTTTCAGGAACTGCTCGATGAACTGGAGGAGTTACTCACCGTTGAATCGGCCTCGATGCTGATCGACTTGGCAGAGCATGCAACAGAGCGGATTGAGCAGCTCCTTGGAAAGGCGGATGATTCCAATGGCAGCATCGGAGGGCTCCTTCACGACTGCATCAAACTGCACCTCAGGGCTTGTCAGGTGGTCCGCCCTGAGCCCATTCAGCTGGCGGAGAAGCTGTTTCGTCGGATTGCAGAAGATCAATGGGGGGTCTTTCTTGAACATTTGAAGAGCTATCAGGGCGTCCTAGGGCCAACGGGCTTGCAGCGTTGTCAGGAGCTGGCCGATGCGGAGTGGGAGCAGATCACGTCCATCACGACGAAGGGTACACAGGACTCGCGGCGTTGGAATCTCTCACGGTTGGTGGAGGGCCTGGCGGAAATGACCGGGGATATCGAGAAGCTGGTTGCCATCAAATCACGAGATCTCTCGTCACCATGGAACTATTTCACTATCTCGACTGTCTACGCTGAGGCGGGGTATCAAGACAAAGCCTTGGACTGGGCCGAGCGAGGCCTGAGGGCATTTCCTGATCAAGTCGATGATCATCTCAGCAACTTTTTGGTGGCAGAGTATCTGAAGTGTGGTCGGAGTGAAGAGGCTGTGGAACTGACCTGGGCTCAGTTTAAACACCGGCCGGGACTGATGTCTTACCAAAAACTGCATGAGGTGGCTACCGCTGTGGAGAGATGGCCGGAACAACGTGAGCGAGCTCTGCAGTGGATGAGCTCAGAGAAGGCGGCTGCAAAAGTTCAAGGGAGATGGGCGCCTAGCTCATCTGTACGCATGGAGATCGCACTGTGGGAAGAGGATCTAGACGCCGCCATGGCGGTTGTGCGCGATGGACCTACGCCCCACTCCTCGCTTTTGATCCGCCTCGCCAAGAAGTTGGAGGCAACTCGTCCTACAGAGGCGATTGAACTCTATCTTCAGGTGGTAGAACCGATCATTGAAACGACGGGCCAAGCCTCTTATGAAGCCGCGGTGAAACTGATCCGCCAGATCGGAAAGTTGATGAAGGCTCATGAGTTAGCCAAAGAGTTCGAAGTCTACCTGGCGGAGCTCCGGACAAAGTTCAAAGCCAAGAGGAACTTTATACAGCTGCTCAGCGCGGTGAAGTAGATTGGTGAGAACCCGGCTTAGGAGGGCGGTGTCCCGAGCGTGCCCGCGAAGTCTCCTTGAGAGTCGGACTTCTCTAGGCGACGTTCGAAATGGGCGCACAGATGGTCACGCAGGATCCTCCCGCGAGAACCGCATCTAGTCCATGGCTTCGGCAGAGTTTTTGAGACAATGCTTGCTGGATCCCTTACAGAAATGGTCGACCACTCAATCGGTTCTACTCACCAGCTTCCTCGGCTTTTCTTGCCGTTGTGGGCGAGTTCGTTTGATCGGCTCGTAATATCGTTCTCTATGATCGCGAGGCAGACACTCTTAAGCCTTCTTCAAGAAGGCCTTTAGCTACTCCAGAAAAGGGTCACGCGGGTTGAATTGGTAGACCCTGGTCTTCCCTTCAGACTGACACACCAGCACTCCACCCTGCTCGAGACGAGCACACGCCCGTTGAATGCTATAGAGGGGAATGTCAAAGGCCTGCTGCATTTGAGAGGCATAGCTCTTCTCGTTCACATCCGGTTCAGATAGCTCTTCGAATACAGGGCAGTTTTAAATAGCAGGTGCGGTGAGCGCCCCAGGAACGCGTTCGCTGTCTTCTGGGTCCGGTAGAGGCTAGCCTCCATCGTGAACCATTGCGTAACTCATGAGTAACATAGTCCGACAGATACAGACCCTTTGATCCGGTCAAAGGATGAGTCGATCTGTACAACAGTAGCTTTATCGATCATTAATAGAATCACCTCAGGCGGCCACGTCGAGTATGTAGGAGACCTCTGGCGCTTGTGAGGTTGTTGATCCTTGGTCATTAGAGGGTTGTGAGCGTGCTTGGGCTGCAATATCAGCCAGCTCTATACTAGCTTCTTTTCAAGGCCTTAATACAAAAAACATGCGGTGATTGCTAATGTCCAGCTCGGTCTCTATCCCTAATGCCACAGTATTCTCCTACTCCCAGCCCGTTTTAGACACTTCGATAAAGACACAAGTACTCAAGCAGGGGGCTGACCGGCTGGGCAAAGCGTTGGCGCCATTCTTGCCGGGACTTCAAAATGGTGAGACAGAGGCGATTTCACGCGCCTCACAAACGGTGGTGGTGGCAATTCGATCGGTGCTCATGGCAAATGATCGATTGATGGTCGATCAGTTAAAGGCCGGTTATAAGGCGCTTTCTGAGCTCGCGATCAAGGGATTGTTATGCGACCGACACTTTCAAGATGGCGACTCTCGCTTGAGAGACTCCATGGTGAGGGTGGCCGGTAGGGTAGCTGCAGCTTACGGGAATGAGATCAAAGGGTTGAACCAAGCCGAAGTGCAGCCCGCTAAGTGGAAAGCCGTGGTGGATCAGCTTAGTATGCTCAAAGTGGTTGTAGAAAGCAGATTGGCGGCAAAGAAAGATCTAAATACTCCGGAGGAAGGGCTGTTGGAGTTGGAGATAGAAGCGGAAACGTTGCCATTCTATCCAGCCCGAGAGTTTGATGCGTTGGTGAGCACCACTCTGAAGCCTTGCGGAGAAGTTGAGGGGCCTCGGCTAGAGCGCGAGTACCAGAGCGAGCTTAGAGTTGGGGTGGTGGATCTCATTCAGGGGGATGTGGTTGGGGATGCCTCGCAAACGGAAGTGCGTGGGAGACGGCGGTCCTTGGCAAGAGAGTCTATCCACAATGGGCCCCCTGAATTCAAGAACCTGACAGAGGCGTATGTGGATGGCCTTGAGGCGCGTATTCGCGCCTGCGTGGGCCTCTCTTCTGCGGATGGCTCAACTACACCACAAGGTAGGGGCAGCTACTGCAGCGTGATGTGAGTCATTCAAGCGGCTCCTGAGCGGGTTCTAGTCACCCAGCCGGATCGGAGGGATGTCCTTTCAAGGAGGCTCGTAGGTGATCCGGGCGGGCCCCACCTCTGATTTTGGGTCCCGTCCGGGATATAGCGTTACAGACCTAGGTCGGGCAGTACAGGGCGTTTTGATGGAAAAGATTTGATGGCCCCACAAGCATGCTTGGAGGTATCGACTTAAATTTCAGAAGATCAAAGAATTCATTGATGACTCCTAATGTGCTGAACGTCAGCACACTAGGAATGACAAGTATTTTCCATCAGAACGCCCTGCGGGCAGTAGACTTCCAATTAAATGGTGTAGTGGGCATGGCGTAGAGTTGTCTTTATATCCCAAACTGTAATAGTCTTGATGCCAAAAAAAGAACGGTTAATGCTATGAGCATGTCCACAGCTAGCGCTCGCCTACAGATGAGCCCTGTTGTCCTGACTACGTCGTATCAAGAGGGCAGTGAGGACTATCGGTCAGCTTCTCGACACATGACGGAGATAGAGAAGAAGACTGCCCAGCAACGGATCCAGCAGACAATCGCGGCGCCCTCTTTTGAAGCCGAGGCAGAGCATCTCAGTGTATCATTGAGAGACGGATGCTGGGACAGTTCCATTATGCAAGAGGAAGAGCTACCGCATTTGGCTCGAGCGCTCTTATGGCAGGGCAAGATCGACGCCCTGCAATTCGATACCATTCAGACCTTTTGGGTATGCCGAGAAGTCTGTAGGACTCGAAGCCTGAGACTTGTGATGGTGCCGCTCTTTACTGATGGTAAAACCAATCCTCAGGCGTTTAGGCTGATTTTGGAGTCTATTCAGAGCGACTGCGCGTCTGCACTCCATTCCGGTATGGATTGGGCTACAACCATGGAAATATGCACTCTCTTTACAAGAGCCAAGGCGCTTCCGAAATGTGCCCAGACCCTATTTGTCTTCAACGACCCGAGTTTCTACAGTAGCATTGACCGTTATGTACAGACATCGATTGGGCAGTACTTCTACATCAGTGGGTATCGGGTACTGTCATGTGGCCGGGTGGATACGGTCGCCAAGGGTGAGGGTGGTCGAGAGGTCGAGGGCACGTCATCACTCAGCGATGGCACAAGCGGATTTTCCGCCGCTAGGATGCGGGCGTCGATCTATCTCGAAATGGAACTGCGTAGCATCCTCTTCGGAGACCTCGCGGTCAGGCCAGTGCCCGTTCTCGTGCCCAGTGGCGGGTCGCCCATCGACTCTTTTGCCGAGGGTGGGTTCGCACGAGTTCGAGATAGGGCTGTGCCCTTCCCTGGCCACAAGCCTCCAAAGGAGACCGATCGCAATTGTACATCGGCATTTCCAGACTCTGAAGAGGATGCTCAGCTTGAATTTGCCATCCACGAGGACTACCACCTTAGCATGGCATCATGTTTGCCTCAGTCCGTTACGAAAGCCTCGATTGCCTTGGGCACGGATCTGCTAGCCCAGCCTAGCGTATTGACGAGTAGGAAGTCGAAAGACACTGCCCGACTCTGCAAGGTCGTTGGTGCACAGTTCTACGATCTTGATGGGGGAAGAGCTTGGAGGCGTCTCACCAGGACCCATCCTCATGAGCCGGTTGACGCCATAGCTTGGTGCTATCTTGACGGCATCTTGGAAGCCGCTGTTTTAAACGAGTTCCTCGACAGGGTTCAGGGGGGGCCGTCTCGTTTCCAACTTACTTCGGAAATGCGCTATGTAGCCCGGCGAGTCAGCGAAGTGATCCACCTGCAGGGACTGTTGTCCTGCGGACCCGACACGGCTCTTCATTTGAAAAGCAGGGAAGTGGAAGGGGCAAAGCAGTTAGCTGAGGGGGCCAGAGCCATACTACCAACACTCTCAGCGATGCTTGGGTTGAGTTTGTATTGCGTTCTCCAGGACACCTGGAATGAAATCGAGCAGACGTTGTCACAATGCGAATTTGCCGAGGACGACATTGATGGGAGAAGGCATTTTGAGGAGCTGCTGATGGCCATCGAGGAAGCATGTGGCCGAGTGCCACTTTCTCCACATAGTCAGCTGCTTTTTGAGAACAGCAGGACTCAGAGGCTCTCTGATGAGCAGAAGAAAATGTTGACAAAACATGCTTCAACCTACGGCAATTCGAACATGGTTCGCGAGGTGCGGAAGCTACTGGGCTTGACTACCTAGCTAACGGGCCGCTTGCAGTCCTACCACTATATGTCTGTCGTCAACGTACTGCCCAGGACAATGCCTTGATCATCGACCTGAAGGAGGGCGCGCCAAGTGGCTGCTCAGACTTGTGTCGTAAGATCTTGCCAAGACGGGATTTGGAGCCGCCCGGATGATTTCGTTGTTTTTGGCTGGAGAAGTTTATTGATGCGGGCTATGTGGACGAGCTTCCCTTCGAACTGCTAGCCGAGGAATATCCCAGCTTGCTCAAAGACTGGTATCCCGGATACCCGGGCGAGCCTCGCATGATGACCGAGAAGGATCCCATAGCCGTGCGCGGTGTGGCTAAGGATGGGATCGTGACGCTGCTGGACGTACCAGGACTTGCAGATGAGCGCTTTCCAATGGAGGGACTTGCAGATGGCGAGCATGGGGTGTGGATCCAGCTCGGAGAAAGGGGCACGATCAAACTACATATCGTGGCTGACTGGAACGAACCAGCTGCCGTTGAGTTAGTTTAAAATTCCCAGTGAAGAAGAAAGTCAGGTTTGGGAGAGCGGCTGGACGAGAAGCTATCTCGTGCTTCTCTTCATGGGGATAGGCTTGAAGAACTTTGGACATGAGAGGAAGCGTGAGAGGTTAGCCCATAATCTCATGGGAGAATCCAAAATAAGTTCTAATTTTGCTGATTTTGTGCAAAATTCAGAATTATTCCGTGATTTGAGGCTGAATGCGATGTTAGTCGAGTTTCGTGTAAAAAATTTTCGTTCCATACGTCAGGAGCAGGCGCTCAGTCTCGTGGCATCCAAGGATACGACGTTGCTCGATAGCAATACGATAGCAACTGACATTAAAGCTGTTCCCACCCTGCTGCGTAGCGCAGCTATCTATGGAGCGAACGCCAGTGGAAAGTCCAACCTCATCAAGGCTCTCCAGTACATGCGGGGAGTGGTGGCAGAGTCCGCTACTATAATTCAGCCTGGACAAGCATTCAGTGTTCAGCCGTTCCGGCTCGATAGCTCATCCCCCCTCCAACCCACGGAGTTTGAGATTACCTTCTTGCTGGATGGTGTGCGTTACCAATATGGCTTTGCTCTAACGGCTGCGCGTATTGTGAATGAGCATCTGTTGGTCTATAAAGCCTCCAAGCCTCAGCGTTGGTTCGAGCGTTCCTGGGATGAGACCACCGGTACTGACACCTTCGAATTCGGTTCAGGCCTCAAGGGTCCTAAACATGTGTGGGAGGGGGCCACCCGGGCCAATTCCCTGTTTCTGTCTATGGCAGTGCAGCTCAATAGTGAGCAGTTGCGGCCGGTGTTTGATTGGTTTGTCAACGGACTAGTCATTTATAATGAAATTTCCCCCTTGGCTCCTCAGTCTTCGATAAAGCTGTTACAACAGCCGGAGGGGCATGATGAAATCTGCAAGTTCCTGACTGCGGCGGATGTAAGTATTGCCAGCATCGAAGTGGTTACCGGCAAGGTGCCGGGACAGACCACTCGCCTCGATCGCGCTACAGGCAAGACGGAAGTGCACCCCGAAGAGCTAAGCGAGCACCAGTTGCGCTTTCATCACGTGACTGAGCATGGGAGGGCAGAGTTTGATCTGATCGATGAGTCTAATGGCACTCGCAATCTATTGTTCCTCTCCGGGCCTGTTCTTGATGTTCTCAAAAAGGGTTTGGTTTTGGTGGTCGACGAGCTTGATACGAGTCTGCATACGCTGCTGGTACAACAGCTGGTACGGCTATTCCAGCAGCCCGAGATTAACCCGCGGGGGGCTCAGCTGATCTTTACCACGCACGATACTTCGCTGCTTAATGCGCCCCATCTTCTACGTCGTGACCAAGTTTGGTTTGTAGAGAAGGATAGCGACCAAGCCACTAGGGTTGTTAGCCTCTGTGAATTTAGCCCTCGTAAAAATGAGGCTCTAGAGCGTGGCTACCTGATAGGCCGTTATGGCGGGGTCCCTCTGCTGGAACCTCTGCTAGGACTCAAACCTTGATGGGCCGTCTCGATCGCTCCCGGGTAGCTGGCTATAGCTGAAATAGGCAGGTTTTAGGAGGCTACTGTCCCGCCAGTGTCCCACGGTGCGTAAAATTTGCGTAATCTGATGAAATCCCTCGTCAAAGAGAGGTTTTGACCAGAAGTGTTCTAGGTGACTTTGTCTCTTAGAGTGCGTTGTGGATGGGATTGGGGGCGGCTGGACTCGAACCAGCGGAGACGTGAGTCGAGGGATTTACAGCCGTTAGCAATTAATAGTCCTCCACAGCCATTCATCGGCAACTATTGATGACTAAAGATGTTATGACAGCTCGTTTGATAGCTGAAGGTGGATGGAAGAGGGTGGTATTGGGAGGCTGGTGTCCCAGGAGTGTCCCACGGAAAATTCCGGCCAACATGGCGATGTTTCAGATTGGGGGCGAGCCTGCTGCCATGGACCGCAGGGCAGACAGAACGCTGTCGCAGTAAAATATTTACAACCGCATTAACACTTAACGATTCGGGCCCGCTTTTCTGCGGACAACCCCGACCACTTTAATTGCCCCTCTTCAGCAGCCTTAATAGTGTTATATATTTTAGTCTATTTCAATAGAATGTCATATTTATTATAATACTGTCCATTTGCAAACAACGAGGGCATTCAATGGATATCTCGCATGAGATGTATCTACCTTCTGAAGTCTGGCCTGACCACAGCATAGCGGTTTACTCCCCGTGGCCCATTGAAAAGACTCGTGATCAGCCATTTCCTGTTTTGTCCATCGGTGACCAGGTCCTTCTCTGTTCCGTTGATGTGGTGGATGACCATGCCCAGAGACCCCAGCTATCACAGAGCCCCGAAGAGGGCATCCGCTGCCACGGCGGCGTCTATTGTGGGCAATGGCAGGATGGCCAACGGCACGGTCGCGGGATCCAGTACTACGATGACGGCACGGTGTATGACTGCGAGTGGGATCGGGATGTGCCACACGGTCATGCAAAGCTGACCTTTCCATCGGGCGTTGTATTTGAGGGTGCCTTTGTCCACGGAGAGGTCTGCGGCTATGGGAAGAAGATCTATCCAAACGGCGGTGTCTACGAAGGATGCTGGAAAGACAGCGTGAGGCATGGCAAGGGAGTCATGCAGTATGAAAATGGCACTGTGTACGAAGGCCAGTGGAAGAACGACCTGATGGAAGGGTTCGGAAAGCTGACCATCAGCCCAAGCGGCACCATCTACGAGGGCGAATTTAAAGCAGATCGGATGCATGGCCAAGGGACCTTGCGCTATGCGGACGGTACCGTCTGTGAGGGCGAGTGGAAAGCAGATCAGATGCATGGCCAAGGAACCATGCGCTATGCGAGTGGCATGGTTTACATCGGAGAGTGGCAAGACAATAGGCCTCACGGTCAAGGCCGCCTGACCTATTCAGATGGAGGTGTTGGTGAAGGGCATTTCGTTAATGGACAGCTCCATCATGGATATTATCGCGGTCATGGTGGCTATCGAGGCGAGATAGTCGATGGGTGGAGGCATGGCCCAGGAACCTTTACCCTGCCGAGTGGAGAGGCTCTGGTCATGGAATGGAGAAGGGGGGCCTTCTTGGTGGATCCCCAGATGCCTGACTCGCTTAGAGCCAAGAGGTTATTGATCCTGAACGAAGAGGAGGCCGTAGACAGTGTCAGCCGGGTGACCTATCAGTGGATCCAGGAAGACTGGAAGGAATTCACAGCGCAGTTGAACAGATCGTCCATTCCCACAGCTTATCCTTGGCTCGATAGGTTGATCCGAGCTGGTTCAGTCGGATTGTTGCCACACTTTGAACTGGAGGATCTGAACGAACAGCAGATGGCCCAGATCGGGACACTCAGCAGGCAGCACCCGGTGCTGCTCTTCGGCGGGGCCGATCGCCATGCCATGGCCTATGTCCTCTATCGTGAGGATCTCTACCTTTGCCAGCGTGCTGGCAATCGTCGTTTCCCAGATAAGAGGCCCATTGCCCGTAGGGCGCGGATCCACGATGGCCAGAATGAAACGGTGATTGGCTGGTTGCAAGGCATGATGAGTGAGGCAGAGGGATTGGAAAGGGTCTACACAGGGACTGAACTCCCGGGGGGATCGACTTTGTACGCAGAAGGGCCCGCGGTTTGCCCTCTCTTTGATCGTCCTCAAAGGACCCAAAGAGCTGCAAATTGCTCGTTCTTCTCACCTCTAGCCGGCACGCAGGTGGGTTGGACGCTCGGTATTCGGGAATGGCTTGAGTCGGGATGGGCCACGTTGACTAGCGAGGAGCAAGCTGCCCTGCGCGCCGCTGATCGGTCGGAAGAACCCCTGGACTTGGATCGAATGGCCTCAAAAGTGGGCGTCGATCTATACAAAGCCTTCCGACAATTCCAGAAGACCAAGTACGGCAAGACCGTTTTCGATGCAGACGTCCAGGTCGTGATCCCAGGGAATCCCACCGTGGTGACGCCCAGCGCCTAGCAGGTCTCCGGCGTCCAAGGGAGTGGGTTCGCTTAAAGTCATCGATTTGAGGGTTGGCACGGGATTTCGTCTTGGACACCCTGGACGGGAGCACCCCCGTCCAGGGTGTCCAAGGCGCTCTATTGACTCTTTGGTCAGGCGGCCTGTTTTGGCACCCGGCCGCGTTACTTGGACCTCTTGGACCTCACCCGTTGGCTAACCAAATACCCGATGACTGCTTGCAGTGAGCCTCAAAGAGTTTTCTAGAGTGTTCCAATGAGGGGAGCCTGTACCACCAGACACGGATCCCACCGCAGGAGGGCCGAGCCTTTTCTACTCTAAGAATGCGCACCAGCACCTTGCCCAGCTCTGAGCTGGGCTCATACCGCATTCCTTCCCGTGTGCACCAGTCCTTGTAGTGTTGATACAGGAACTCACAGGGGAGTGATTCCCAAGACCCACTCCTTTCGGTAGCAAGATTGAAGCGTCCCTCACAGAGCGCTTCGAAGAGGTACTTCTCACAGCTGTCTGCACCCCTTAGCTTGATATCGAAGCCGTGGTCGTTGACGGGCATGGTGCGCGGATCAAAACTGCAGAGGTCCTCGTGGAGTAGGTCGAAGAGCAGGGCATTCTTTCCGTCTGACGCCATCCGGGCTTCGAGCTTCCGAAAGTAGGGAAGGTCCTCCTTACGATGAGGGGATACATTGAGGGCAAAGAATCGCCGGTCATCGAGGTCCATCGGAACGGGGACATCTTCGTTACTCGAGATGATGAGATGACGACAGTTGTCCACCTGGATGGCGTCTTGGCCCTTACCCTCCAGTAAGATGATCGGATCCGTGATCAGGGCTTTCAGTACACCAGCATCCTTGCGTGATCCAGACCAAGTGGCCTCATTGGCATGAATCAAGTAGGCGTACTTCAGGTGGTTGTTGAACTTGCCGGCTATGTGATTGAGGCTGTTGACCGTCATGAAATATGGGCCGAAGAGACTTCCGAAGTGCTCAACGAAGCGGTTCTTCCCGGTGCCTTGTAGGCCGCGCAGGACCAAAGCCGTGGCGAGTAGCCGCGGCTTCTGTACCACACAGGCCATCCACTTCCGGACGTATTGGTAGTGCTCCGGATGCCCTGCACAGATGACCTCCTGGACATGCTCCCAAAATGCACCGCAGTCTCCTGGGCGCGGCTCAACGGCGAATCCACCTATGCCGATTGATGGAGGGCGATTCCAAGCTTCGGGATCAAGAGGGAGGGTGGT
>JBMOFD010000040.1:0-16269 GCA_049314435.1 Chlamydiia bacterium
GGAGCATTGGCTTCGACAGCCGCCGCTTTTCCGGTTGTCATGCCGGGGCCCGCTAGCATCTGCTCATTGGCCCTAGCTCGGATGGCTGTTTCAAGCTCTTGAGCGAGTGCTGGCTTGCGCTTGAGCTCCTCGCGTGCTTGCTCGCGGCCCTGTCCAATGCGCTGACCTTGATAGCTGAGCCAGGAGCCCTTCTTCTCAATGATCGACATCTCAACACCAAGATCCAGAATGCACCCTTCTCGAGAGATCCCCTCGTTGAAGATGATATCGAACTCAGCCTGACGGAATGGGGGCGCCAGCTTGTTCTTGCACACCTTCACGCGTACGCGGTTGCCCATCTCCACATCGTTCGTCTTAAAGCTGCCGATGCGTCGGATGTCGAGCCGCAGAGAGCTGTAGAACTTCAAGGCCCGGCCCCCGGTCGTGGTCTCAGGACTTCCGAACATCACACCGATCTTTTCACGAATCTGGTTGATGAAAACAGCGCATGTATTGGACTTGCTCAGTGTGGCTGTGAGCTTCCTCAGAGCCTGGGACATCATGCGTGCTTGCAGACCGACATGAGAATCCCCAATTTCGCCTTCGAGCTCACTCTTTGGCACTAGTGCCGCGACAGAGTCGATGACGATAATGTCCACAGAACCAGAACGCGCTAACATCTCCGCGATGTTCAAGGCCTCTTCCCCGCTGCTAGGCTGGGAGATTAGGAGCTCTTCGACGTTCACCCCAATGCGAGCTGCATAGGCGGGGTCTAGGGCGTGCTCAGCATCGATGTAGGCTGCCAGCCCGCCTAGCCTCTGCGCGTTAGCCACAATGTGCGTGGCGAGAGTGGACTTACCGGAGGATTCCGGTCCGTAGATCTCAATGATCCTGCCGCGAGGTACCCCACCTACACCGATCGCGATGTCGAGTGGCAGTGCTCCTGTGGGGATGATGCTCACTTCTCTCGTTGCACTATGTTTCCCCAGCGTCATGATCGAGCCATCACCAAACTGCTTCTCGATCGCCGCCAGTGTGAACTCGAGTGCTTTACGCTTCTCCACCGATTCAAGCGCCTTGCGCTTATCAGTCTCTTGGGAATTATTGCCAAAACTTGCCATCTGGCGCCTCCAGTATCAGAATGCCGAGTATATCAGCTCCTTCAATCCAACGCAGGCGCTCCATCAAGGGTAGCGGACGCGGTGGATGCAAGGACCCATTCCTGTCGAGGTGCCGTATGCGCGGCTTGATCACTCCAGCCACTAGGTCGCTTTCCCTAGCGACGCTCCTGTGTGGGCTCTGCTCTTTTTCAGGCTGTGACTGGCGGCCGGAGTCGCCTCGTTCCGCTGAAGTGCGGATCGCTGTAACGGCAGCACCCAGTATCCCCGATCCACAGAAAGCGACGACTCTGATGGCGCAGACTCTAGCTCGACACCTCTATGAGGGGCTCACCCGGGTCGATGCGGAGGGGACGGCGCAGCCGGCCTTAAGCGATCACTGGAGCCATACACCCGACCTCCGCACCTGGCGCTTCCATTTGCGCCCTTCCAAGTGGAGTGATGGCAGCCCCCTTGTCGCTGGGGACTTTGTTCGTGCTGTGGAGTGCGCCGTCTGTTCAACACCACCTCTAGAGGGTGTTGGGTCGATGATGCAGCTTTCTGGCGTACAGGCCTATCTGGAGGGGAATCACGAGATCACTCTCGGCTGTAGAGCCCTCTCAGCTGATGAGGTGGAATTCTCCTGGATCCAACCGCAACCCGAGGCGCAGCAGCTCGTGGCGGCGCCTGCTCTCTTCCCAAGGCCCCCACATTCCGATCTCGGAAACGGTCCCTTCCTGGTCGATCAGTGGGAGCCCGGATCTAGCCTGCACCTCAGGCGCAACGACCAGTTCTGGAACAGCCAGGCTGTGCATCTCGATGCCGTGGAATTCATCGCCATGGAGGAGCTCGCCGCCATGGAAGCCTATGAAAATAGTGAGGTCGATTGGTGTGGCGGTCCCCTCGGTGACCTGGCCCACCCAGGACTCCTTGCCCATCGTCCCGACTTCTGGTCTCAACCTATGGCAGGAACGGTCTGGTTGCGCTGCAACACCCTCAAACCGCCTCTCGACAGTGCAGCCCATCGTCATAGAGTCGCCAAAGCCGTACACCCTCAACAACTAGCCCAGATGGTCCTTCACGGCCACCAAAGAGCTGCTGTGGAGCTCGTCCCGCCCTGCTTAAGTCTAGGTTCCACTCCAACACCTCAGCTGGATGAGCCCGCACTCTCCGCTCCTCTCGAGCTGTCGATGATCATCATCAGCCGCACCCAGCGCGTGGCCATCGCGACGATCCTCCAGCAGCAGCTCCTGCAGGCTGGGATCCATTGTCGCTTGGTGCCCTGTGAGTCGAAGATCTTCTTCGAGAGGATGCGCACAGGTGACTACCAACTCGCTCTGAGCGACTGGATCGCCGACAACCTTATTGCTGAGGAGTTCCTCGAGCCCTTTTCCATCGCCACCCATCCGGCCAACCGCACCGGCTGGAGCGACCCACGCATAGCCGACCTGCTAGGCGCCTCTAAGCTCAGTCAGGGCCCTGCCCGCACCGAGGCTCTCAGTAAGGCTCAGGCGATCATCCAGGAGGGCGCCCCAGTGGTTCCCCTCTATCACCACGCCGCCATGGCCCTCGTGCGCCCAGGTCTTGCCGGGGCCTTTATGAGCCCTCTGGGCGGTCTGGACCTGACCTCCGCCTATTGGATCACAGACGCTGGGCAAAGCGCGGCGCCCTGAGGCAAAGCGAGAGTAGAGCGGAGGCAGGGCTCTGCCCCGCACCCCGCTGAAGGGCTTCGCCCTTCAGACAACCCGGGGAGAGGAGTGAGCCTAGAAGGTGATGACGAGGTGGACTGGTTGGTCCCAGGGGTCGGTGGGAAGAGTGGGTGTGAGCTGCTCAGTCCAACAGATGCCGATCCGTAGACGGCAGGGGAGCCTAGAAAGTAGGCGGTCATAGTGGCCGTGTCCTCGGCCTAGACGATGTCCAGCTTCAGTGAAGCCGATCCCGGGCACGAGGATCACGTCGAGAGGTTCTTCTGGATCGTAGACCAGGGTGGGATCAAGGCGAACAGTATGGCCTGGTCGGTGGCTGGGTTCTAGGCGCAGACGGCCTTGTTCAGCGAGCCATTGGTTGAAGAGGGTGAGATCGGGCTCATCAGGCAGGCTTTGAAAAGAGAGTACGGGGCCCTCGCCCACGAGAAGTGGATGCAGGCGCTCGAGGGCGTGAGCTCTCGATCCGGTTCTGCGAAGCAGAGATGCTTCTCGTGCGAGATCGTGCAAACGATGACGCGCCTGCTGCTTCTCAGAGCTCACGGCGTAGGGATCCCATTGACGATCGGGATAGTCTTGGCTTTTCTCCCAGAACCATCGTACAGCGTGACGGTCCCATGGCCCTGCACGACCTGAGAGACTGGAACGAGGCTGCCCAGTTCGTAGTACTCACCACGCTCCAGAATCCCCTGCTGGTACTCCTCAAGGAGCATCACCTGCCCCGATGGATACCAGGCTAGACAGCGTCCATGCACTTGGTTGTCAGAAAGCTCCTTTTGAGACTCCAGCTTTCCGTCGACATAATAGGTTCGACAGGGGCCCTGCAGCACATCATCCTTCCAGCAAAGCTCTAGCTTCAGGTTTCCGTTTTTAGGCTCGAAGACCCTTTCCACGCCCTGCTTCATACCCTGCGCTTCATTCCAGGTGCGAATGCAAACATTGGAAGCGTTGAACTCTTCGACAAAACCTTCCACACGACCGGTCTGCACTTGATAGCGACGGATCATCCGTGCCGTATCGAAGAGAATGCGGTGACCAGAGCCCTGTTGGACAGAGCCAGCCGATGTTCCATCAGCGTGGTAGTATTCCCCCTGTAACAGCAGGCCCTGTGACCAGATCTCCTGGGTGCTCAGCCTATGCTCATGCAACCACCAGCTCTCTGCATGTCCATGTGGCTGCCCCTGATCGAAGTCCTGTCGCTGCAGGAGTTCACCGTTTGGCGAATACGCCTCTCGGGTTCCGTGGAGGAGTCCCTTCACATAGGGAATACTCTCCTGTGTCGATCCACTTGGATAGTAGTGCTGCTCAATGCCGTGCAGGGCGCCCCGGTCATAGGGAATGCGAGCGATCAAGTGTCCCTCTTCATCCCAAACAAGCGATTCTCCATCGAAAAGCCAGGTCTGTTTGGCTCGGTCATTGACGTCCGCCACGCCACCCATCACCACGGCGTACAGGTTGATCTGCCCATTTTGGTGCCAACGGCAGTAGCGACCGCTTGCCCGCCCAGAGAGGACGTCAAGCAGTTCGGAGAGCTGTCCATTGGGATAGTAGCAGGTCAGTATGGAGGGGACCGATCCGTCCTCATTCCGCTGGAATACGCGGATCACACGCTCATAGGGCTGCGGGGAGTTGAAATCGACCGTTGCTAATCTCGCTAGACGATCCGGTTGACTCACTGTCTCAGAGAACCCATTGCGATCTTGCAGGACCACCGTCGTGAGGGCGTCATTCCTCTGCAGTAACGCTCGAGGAGAACAGCCCAGCAAGGCCAGTGTCCCCAGGCTAATGAGAAGGGTTTTTGCGACCTTTCCAAGCACGCTCGATGACTCCTAAATCTAAAAGATAATGGCCCGTCGGTGTCTCTTTCCGCTCGAGCTTCAGGTCCTGTACCCACAGGATGGGCCGGACCTCATCGGAAGAGACCTCCTTAGTGGGAGCTCCCTCCAGAAGAACAAGCAGCCTTCCCAAATCGTTGAGATCGATCTCGCAGGGATGGGTAAGCGAATACTGCTGATCGCGGAACACCGCGCCAGCAGCGCTCGGTTTCGACACAAAGTGTAGCCGACTGGGATTGGCCCGTAACTGTTCCACAGCCTGCTTCAGGCTGCGTATCCCCGAAAAGGCTGGAGTTTGACTCAACTGAGCCAACTGCATTTCCGCGGTGCGCAACAGAGAGAGACTCTCCACGCATTCATGGAGATACTCACTCTTAGCTCGTTCTGCTCGCTCTCGTACCGTGGGGGGAAAAAGCCCCAGAGTTTGTACAGATGTCCACTGAGCGCGCGCCGCCTCTAACTCCGACAGCGAATCATCCCACGTCTCCAGGTCGATCCAGGCTGATCCAACATAGACAGCCAAAGCGATCAGCCCCGTGGTAGCTATCCCATAGGGCAGCCACCATGGGAAGACTATGTTCACGAAGAACGTAAATCGCTTGACGCCTTGCTCTTTAGATGAGCGGGAGAACCGAAAGAACTTCAACTGTGGCAAACGTCGTGTCAGCTGCATGATCGCCTCGTGCTGATGGACGTTACAAATTCTACCACAAGGACTTCCGTTCCTGGAATGTAAAAGCGGATGTTTGAGCGGCGAGGTCATCCGCCTGGAGGGCTACAACTTGCCGGGAGCTTTCTTAGGCGCCATCGTGAAGCTCAATCGGTAGAGTCCGGCATGGTGGCTCCACTCGATCGGTTGTTTTACATCAGCAAGCGAGGCGTTGGGCGCTGAGATCCGCTCGAGGATCTTGCGCGCCGCAAAGGCCTCCTTCACTCGAAATTCCAGAGTGATCCGCCCCGTGTATGCATCACGTTCGTGCCCCGCCGTGGGGAATTGCGAGATGAGGTAACGGAATTTCTCGATCTGGAGCCCCGGTGCTTGCTGGAGTTCAGACAGGCTAGCTAGCCAAGCCAAGACTTCATGCGCCCTAGGAAGAGTGGGCTCGGGGGCGAAGGGAACTTGAGCCTCGCGGGCTTGGTCGAGGAGTTTCTGGGTAAGAGCAGGGATCTCCTCTCTAGCCACCCCTGCCATCTCCTCTCTGGATTGGACCTCCATCCGGAGCCAGCCGATGGAGAGCAGAAGTCCGCACCAGACCACACCGGCTCCGCACCATGCAAGCTTCCGGCTCGTCCGCCTGGCCAGCGTTCTGGGTAGTGAGGGAGGGATAAGGTCGGCAAGGTGCCTCTGACGTAAGACCATGAGCCCGCATAGGGCCAAGCCCACATGCTCTCCTAGCTGGGGCAAGTCGAGGCGCTGGAAGCGAGAGGGCCCGCTACCGCCGAGCCAGGTGCAGGGAAGCTGCTCCCCGAACTCTTTGATGAGGAGCTGGATCCGTGAGCGGTCGTCGAGATGGAGCACGCGGATCGCCTCCAATCGCCCATCTCGCCAGCAGCTGACTACGCCTTGCGTTCCCCAGGCAAAACCCCACAAACCATGAGGTGGTTCGCCCAACACGAAAGGAAGTGCCGTGATCGCCATGGAGCTGGCGGTCATCCCCTCGCAGCGGGCCGGCTGTAGGCGATCGCTGGGCAGGTAAGCGACGGCCACGTCGCTGGACTTCTCCTGATCGACGCGGGCTCCAGCAAGGAGCACATGGTCGATCGGGAGGGGAATCTGCGGTTCCATGAGGAACGCTAACGCCAGGCGGAGCGGCCGAGAGCCTAGGGTGCTCGAGAGCATTCGAGCTGGCGCGGCGCATGGTGGAAGACAGACCCAATGAGACGCGCGTTGGGTGGCAGGCTCGACATGGAGCTTGCCCTTTTGTATCTGCACCGTCAGGTGAACCGTTCCATCCGTGACCGTCACGGGGGCCGGAGGCGGACTCCAGGACTGTAGCCATCGGCGGGCTCGCACGAGCCATTCGTTCAGGAGGTTCATCAGCGCAGTAGGTAGATGAGGATCTTATCGAAGAGCTGCAGCCCAAACAGAGCCAGCATCGGACTGATATCGATGATGCCCCCAATGGGAGGGATGTATCTTCGGAAAAGCCCAAGATAGGGATCGGTACAGGCAAAGAGCCACTGGAGCATCGGCATCCCGCGGGTCTGAGGGAACCAAGACAGAAGAATGCGCACGAGAATCAGCAGCGAATAGGCGCCAATCCCAAGCTGTAACCAGGCGAGTAGAGTCCAGGTGATCGGCATGTGGCCTTCCAAGGAGAAGTTGAACCTAGAAGCGTAGGGGGTTGCGCCATTTCTCTAAAGAAGGTTGCATGACGCCACTTCGCAACTCTGCCAGCTGAATTTTCTATGGGCTGGATCTAAGAAACGGTAGAATTCTCCCCAGAACCCATTCTGTAAGTGTATGACTACCAAGACTCTTATCAAAAAGCTCCGGTACGGGCCGCGCCTAGAGCTGCCACACAATATTTTATATGCGCCGTTGGCGGGATGCACCGACGTGCCGATGCGCCAGATGGCGGCTCGCCATCATCCGGCGTTGATGTTCTGTGAGATGCTCAAGATGGATGCGCTGGTCCGTCGTCATCCACACACCCTGGCGATGGCCAACTACACCGAAGCGATGAGGCCCATTGGGGCTCAGCTCGTCGGCTCTAAGCCGGAGATCGCCGGCGAGGCGGCCAAGGTCGTTGAGGAGCTTGGGTTTGATTCGATCGATCTGAACTGCGGCTGTCCTGTGGATAAGGTGACCAAAGATGGTAGTGGGTCGGGCTTGCTGAAGAACCCGGACAAGATTGGGGAAATCCTCGTCAACATGGTCGCGGCCGTCTCGGTTCCCGTCACCGTAAAGGTGCGCTTAGGTTGGGATGATGAGAGCGTCTGTGTAGAGCGCCTGGTTGAGGTGGCTGAGGCATCGGGTGCCGTCGCGATCACGATCCATGGTCGTACGCGAGAACAGGGCTATTCGGGATCGGCTCGGTGGGATGAGATCCGTCGTGCTAAGGAGTGCGCCAAGAACATCTACGTGATCGGGAATGGGGACGTCTTCACGCCTCAGGATGCCGAGAGGATGTTGCTGGAGACGGGAGTCGATGGTGTTCTAGTAGCACGAGGCACGATGGGCCAGCCGTGGATCTGCCAAGAGATGCTCGCCTGGATGGAGGGGAGCCCTTGGGTCGTGAAGACGTCGCTGGATCGTGTGGCAGCTCTTCGTGAGCACTTTGATCTGGCCTGCGCCTATTTCCCAGAGCGCAAAGCGCTCTTGGATCTAAGGCGATTTGGGGCCTGGTACCTGAAGGGCGCCTCGCGGATGCGTCAGTTTCGCCACGCCTTGAATGGTATCGAGACGATTGCTCAAGCCCATGAACTTCTCAACGAGGTAGAACGGGAGCTGATCCTGCGTGGGGATGAGGTGGAGAGCGGCGAGGCTCTACCCTGCTCCTGTGAAGGATAGCGCGGCGGAACAGGCGCAGCCCCTGTTCCCACCATGCTTGCATTGTACCTATTGAGAGAGACGTTCCTGTACCCAACCGGGTAGTCGGATGCGGATCGACGGGTCCTTCGTGATGGCGAAGTACGCAGCATGAACAATCATGTCCGCAGTGTTTTCCAGCTTTTCTTTGTAGTCTGGGGTGGTCAATGCGTCTCCCTGAATACTAGAAAGGGTATGTCCCTGAGTGTCTAATCCGGGGCTCATCCACTGTTCAGGCCATCTGTCTGGGTTTTCTAAGATAGCCTCGGCTGCACCAGCTACGAGCAGTTGATATGCCTGTTCCAGGTTCTCTCTAAATCTAGAGCGTAATATGGATCCGGCGTAGGAAAAACTCCACTGACACAGACTGCTGATGACCATGGGATGTTGGAGTAGGTTCTTTGGTATGGCCATCATCCAGCCTGGCATAGAGTCCCCGGCCGGTGGTTTATCGCCAATTAACTTTACCAATGAGGGTACAGCTGCCTCAACAAATTCCCGGCTATTTGCCACATCCGCTGGAAGAAGCTTAAGGGCCGTGTAACTCAGGCGCGCAGCTGCTAACTGAACAGCTTGTAGAGCTTGAACAGGGGGCGTGAGATAGCGCAGGGCCGCTCTATCCTGCTTGGCAATAGCTTCAGCGATCTCTTCATCAAGTTGCAATTCCGTTTTCAGAGATTGATAGAGTTCCTTTAATTGGAGGGGATCGGTGTGCTCGATGGCGGACATGACCACAGGGTGGACAGCCTGTGCAAAGGTTGGCAGATCCCAAAATGGACTCCGTGCATGGCGACCTGGTCGCTGCAGGTGGGTCATCCAATCGGCAATCTGAGGCTGAATCAGAGATAGGATCTCTTGGTCTTGAGCAAGGGATGGATCTGCATAGCAAATAGAGCTGGGATCCGCATGTAGGGCTGTCAGAACCATTTGCCTGTGTATTTTTTGTACTGCGGGTAAATGAAGTAGAGCCGTGGGCAACTGTTGGAAGAGGACCTTGCCATCGGCTAAAGCCTGGATCAGAGAAGGAAGACTCCTTTCTACAGCCTCTGCTACATCGGGCCTTTGCCATAGCTCATCAGGAATTGCTTTTGGAGGCGCTCTGATTGGAGTAGGGCTTCCCCAGCCAGTCGGTAGAGGAGGAGGTTGGGCCGCAAAATCGAATTGTGTCGCCCCCCCATTCGTAAGCACCCACCAGTATCCATTTTGGAGAGCGTACTTGATGATCTCAGGATGTTGAAGAAAAGCGGTGGGAATGGTTTGAGTCGCGTTAGGCGTTTCGTGGAGTTCCAGCTTCACAGCTTCAAGGATCGTGGGGTTGTCCAGAATATCTTGGCGTGGATGGACATATTGAAGGGCCGTTCGATCCAACCGAATGGCTTCCAGTGAGAGAGTGAGTAATTCGGGACACTCTTCTTTTAGGAACCGAATCGAGCGAGGATCTCGTCGGATCGCTGCAAGAGCAAGGGTTGGGTCATTTTGCAGTAAGGGAACCAGCTTAACGTAGTCTAGAGAGCCTTCTTGAATGGCCTGTTGTAGAGGGGGAATCAGCGACTGAAGCCGAGCAAGCTGCGTCTGCAGCTCCTCGGATGAGAGGGGTTCTAGCGCTAGCGGACGGCGCAGTACTGAGGCAAAGTCGGTCGCTAGCGCGGCAGGGTTGGCCTTCCCAACTGAGGATAGCCATCTAGGGTCGGCCCAAAGACGGTCGAGACTTGGGGGGACTGTGTTGTCGATCCATCGAGTTAAGGCAACAGACACAAGTTCGAGATGCTCTTGGGGTGAGAGGGTGCCCTCATGGTGGGCATAGCAAGCTTTTAGAGTCTCTGCTGAGCAGGAGGCGGACGGGTCTCCGATCAAAAGCAGTCTCCGTTCGATGGCTCTGAGTACCTCGTGGTGGGGATGAACGTCTATGCTGCCATCGAAGTCTGGCCTCGGCATGTATAGATTAGGATCAAAGCTACACCGAAGTGCGTGACTGATGCCGGCTGATAGCCCTTCCAAGTTGCTAATAGAGGGAGTGCGTAACTGGATCGTGAGATCCACCGTGTGTGGGGCCCGCATGGCAGCTTCATCATCTTCCATGCCCTCAGCGACGGATGGTCCTTGAACGACCGCACGCGCGCCCGGGTATACAGCTTGGAAGGGATCAGTTAACCGCCGCCACCTCTGCCCTATGTTGTGACCAAAGAGAGAGAGTTCGACCTTGAGATCACTTGCATCTCTTGGTTGGGTGAAGCGTAGATGGCCAGCATGATTCTGCAGAGGAACGGCCAGATCAACCGAGACCTCATCGGCTGTGCAATGGACGCCTGAGAGGTGCCCAGAGCCTTGCTTCATGATCAAAAACTGGCTTTCGAACGGGAGCGACTGAACGCAGTGTTGAGTCCAATGATCGACAAGCCGACAAGCGGCCAGTAGGTTCTGGTGCGCTAAAGTGAAGGCATCATCCAAAGTCAAGAGGCCTTTCGGCAACGTAGCTGGCAGGCCTGACCTCAGCTGCAGGGTGCCGTAGGATCGACCGACTTCTCGCTCTGGATTTGTAGCTGCAGTGAAGACCGCAGATGCAACATTGAAAAATTGGCTGGGGTCTAAAAATGACCTGTGGTCACTGGTCAGATTCATCTCGTCACAGAGGCCTTTGTAAGCATTACTCCATACCTCTAAGTATCCAAGGGGGCTTGCAATCCGATTGCGATTAGACTCCCAAAATCTCCCATCCACGGACAGTGTTTGATCCCTTGGTAGACGCATGACTTGTTGCGTCGCCGCTACAGAGAGGAGCTGGAGCTGTTCAACCATGAGTCGGACCCGCTCATAACGCAATTCCACTGGCAGGGCATCGTTTCCTTTTACGGTCTTGATGACTGAGTCGGTTAAATCGGTGATCTCTGCAAGAAGATGGCTGGCCTGGATCCTCTCCAGTTCATTGATGGAGGACAAGATCGGCAGAAGATCGCTGGCTGGTTGCAGGATGCGCGACTCAAACCCACGCCAGCGCTCCTCAAACCCTTCCAGTTCTGTCCAGCTAGGTAGACTTTGCTTAGCGGCCATGATGCGTAGACGAAGGTCACGAGTCGATTGCACCAAACGATGGAGATGAGGCAGCGCCTCGGCCACCTGTTCCAATAGAGCTTGGACCGCCTCTCGAACGGGGCGTAAACGCACGGCCTTAGTGATGGGGCCACTCAACATCGGAACGAGGAGATGGAGCTTCTGGAGGTCCTGTACACACTCCAACACGCCATTGGCGTACTTGGGCCCGCGACGCAGTAGCTCGCAGGTGATCTCTTGCCACTGCTCTTGTAAGTCTGGATCGATCACAACAGACTTTAAGGCCATGATTGCTTGAGAAATCTCATCCAGACGATCAGCCATGCCGGCTTTCGCCCAGATCTTCTGAATCCCTATCCTCATGCCCTCATCGGCGATGACAGGCGGCACCTTCTCAGCATGCAGGATCTGAGCGATGGAACCACCGAGTGTCTCACTCCCCTTTTGCGTGAGTAGAGCAGCTACCCAGGAGGCCATCAACGGGACGACTCGTCCAATATTACGGTCGGCTCCCTGCAGATAGACAAGAGCTCGCCATCCGAGATATTCGATGCGTCGACAGAGGGCAAGATAGCCATCCAGCACCTGTTGAGAAGCCCCACCTTCCTTGAGCCGTCCCGCATGACGCTGAAGTCGACTACTCAGGACTGCATAAGCTTCTTTCAGCCGTTCTGGCTGGGTGGTATCTCCGATGGCGTCGAGAAGTGACTCAAGATCCCAACTGGTGCCAAGATCGATGAAGGAGTCTCTCTGGGCCCCAAGGGCTCCTCCGATGTTGCAGGCTGGATCGTCAGAAGGCTCCATCTCCGACAGCACCGCAGGCACAGGATGTCGTATCGTGCCCTTGCGGATGACTCCCGTGGCGTCCCCGACGCCAATCCAAAGGCTTGTTCGTTGGGGGTCGATGATCAGCACGCTACCTGGCTGGAGGTGGGCCTTAGGATCGGGACCTACGAGGACCGGAATGCCCATCTCCCGAAAGGAGGTGGCCCAGTGAGAGAGCACACCCGCCGACTCCTGGACGACCACCGCCTTAGTGATCAGGCCTTGATCCCGTCTCTGTAGTGCCTTTGCCAAGGCGCCAGCTAACGTCTGGGCGACCACCAGTTGCGAGGGATCTTCGATGGCGACCACCTTTTGACCTGCTGAGACCGTGCACTCGGTCATCCGCAGTCTCTGGAAGCCCACACTCGTTGCACTGGAGAGGTCCACAAAGGTCGCGGTCTCGGGCGGTCGACTGACAATAGGGCGAGCTTGCACGACGTAGAGTTGTCCCTGTTCAATGACGAACTCCGCATCGATTGGTCCTCCATACACCCTTTGTAGATGGCGGCCCACAGCTTCTAGCTGCCTCAACAGCTCAGGGCTGAGAGAGGGACGATCCCAGAGGATGGATGGGTTCTCTTGCAACTCAGTACCCTTATGCCCAGCTGGAGCCACTCGATAGGGCTTACCTCGTATGGCGGAGTAGTGCTCTCCGTTGAGAAGGTAGTAGGAGTCACAGGGAATCTCCCCGGTGACGACCCCTTCACCATGACCGAAGCTGGCTTGCACCATGACGACTTCGGGGGTGGGGCCTTGAACCTCTTGAGAAAAGAGAACCCCACTGATGGGGATTTGATCGGGCTGAGCATGGGCTGGTTCCCCGATCATCCTCTGGATAAGAACAGGCACAAAGGGCTCCTGGTCTACTTCACCGACCAACATGCGCTGCTGACTCAGAGAATGTGAGCTAAAGTAGGAGGCAATGACTTTGCCCATCGCCGAGGCCATGGCCGTTTTTTGACAAGCCACGTTGGCGACCGATGTATTCCCCCCAGCGTTAGCTGTTTCAGCCGAATCTTCTCGGCCCGTGGAACGCACCATGGCAGTCCACCCTTTGCGCTTCCAACCGTCGACAAGCACACTCAGTCCTAAGCCATCGATCGCCTCATTAGGGAACCGATCGAATACCTTCTGAATCTTCTCTGCACGCTGGGTGGGATCAAGAGAGGTCCAGTCTGGGATGTGGTGATCAAGGAAAAGGGCGACATCACGGTGGGATACCGCAAACATCTCGGGGACCCGTGCGCGCGGACCGGCCATCTCACTCAGTGCTATATCAAGGAGCATCAGGTTAGCGGCCTTGTTGCCAAAGGTATGGCCCATGACTAAAACAAAGAGATGAGAGGCCTGTACTGGGTCGGCCCATTTGCATAGTTCCCATAGGGCTCGAGTGGCCACAGGGTCACGCCCAGCGTGCAAAAGAAGGGATCCAGAGGGGGCAAATGTTCCAGCTTTCAGGGCCTTAGCAATGCGCTCCGCTTCACCCTGGCCTATAGTTGCCAAAAGCTCCCCCGTCTCTGCAGGAACTTCTACGGCTTTCCAATCTCTGGCTGGAAGAGAAGAGAACGAGGCGAACTCAGCGCCCATCTGGCTCAGGGCTTCGCTGGCTGGCTGGTTCTGTGGCTTGGCCTTCTGCCTTGGGAGCACCCAATTGTTGCCGTTTTCTTCAGATGGCGGCGGGACGAAGGACATCTGATACTCCAAGTAGCTTGGTCACCCTTTTCGATGAGGAGTAGCTAAAAGAAAACTCGACCCCCACGTAAGGAGGCTCTTTTCAGGAAGGAGGAACCTCTGCGACACTAAGGATCTTCTTTGCGTTGGAGCTCTCCGCATGACCATTGCTCGTCTTTTTGGTAAGTCGCCCTTCTCTCTTCTTCAGGGCCACTTGAAGAAGGTGGCCTCCTGCATGGAGCAGGTCTCCGTACTTTTCCAAGCCTTTTGGAAGGAGGATCGCGGGGAGGTGGTACGCATTGGTGAAGTGATTGGCAAGCTCGAACATGAAGCGGACCTAGTGAAGAGCGAGATCCGCAACCAACTGCCAAGGGGGCTGTTCCTTCCTGTGGACCGCGGGCACCTCTACGAAATTCTCTCCATGCAGGACGACCTGGCTGATAAGGCGGAGGACATCGCTGTACTCTGTGGTCTGCGCCCCATTCCTCTGATCCGCGAATTGCAAGCACCCATGGAGCAGTTCTGGTTGAAGAACCAAGAGTGCTTCATCGCCGCCAAGCGCGCTGTGAACGAACTCGGTGAGGTGTTGGAAAGCGGCTTTGGTGGGCCGGAGACAATCCGTTTACGCGAGATGGCAAGGCATTGTGCGTATCTAGAGCATGAAGCCGACCTCCTGCAGAGACAGCTTCTTCGAGATCTCTATGCACAGGAAGCTCAGCTGACCTTCATCACCTTTGACTTCTGGTCCCGTCTCATCTCCGAGATGGGGTCTGTGGCCGATCTGTCGGAGAACTTGGCGGATCGCGTGCGCATGCTGACGGAAGGAACGTGATCTTGGATCCCACACTCACCATCATCCTCGTTTTAGCGGCCGGGTTCTACATGGCCTGGACGATTGGGGCCAATGATGTGGCGAATGCCATGGGTACCTCAATCGGCTCGAAGGCCCTGACCTGGAGACAGGCGGTCCTCATCGCAGCTGTATTGGAGTTCCTCGGGGCACTTCTGGTCGGCGGGTCGGTGGCGGAAACGGTCCAGTCGGGATTGGTGAGTCCTGATGTCTTCCAGGGGATGGCGGAGACCTACATCCTAGGAATGCTCTCCGCCTTGGTGGGATCGGCCATCTGGCTTCATATCGCCTCGACCTTCGGATGGCCCGTCAGCACGACACATGCCATTGTGGGCGCGATTGTGGGCTTTGGTGCAATCGTGGGAGGACCCCAGGCGATCTATTGGATGGATGTGTTGGCGGTGGCAAGCTCCTGGATTGCAAGCCCGCTCATCGCGGGGGTGATCGCCTATGCCCTCTTTTCAGGAGTGCAGAGATTGGTGCTCTTCGATCCCAATCCCGTTCAAGCTGCACGTCGCTTTGCGCCTTGGATCGTCTGGGTGGCTGTGGCCATTTGGGTCTTATGCATCCTCTTTGAGGGGCTCAAGAACCTCCACCTCGACTTCTCCTTCCCAATGGCACTCCTCATTGGGGTGTGCATCGGCGGAATTGGGTTCCTCATCGCCCGCTGGTTCACAGGGCGGTTAGTGGTCGACCATCCCATTGTAGAGGGCGTCTACACGCCCGGGCATGTCTATCTCGTAGAGAAGGCCAAGAGGAGCCTGACCCGGCTTCAACTCAATGCTGCAGATCCCCTCGCCTCCACGGTGGAGGCCATGCTGCGGGAGCTCCAGGATCTCTCGGGGGGGATGGCAAAGAACATTCCTCAAGTGCATGAACCCTCTCCCTATGACAAGGTCGAGAGGATCTTTGGATGGTTGCAGGTGATGAGCGCCTGCTTTGTGGCTTTTGCGCACGGAGCGAATGATGTGGCGAATGCGATAGGCCCGGTAGCGGCCTGCCTCCATGTAGCCGCCTATGGCATGACCGGAGCCACGCTGGCGGTCCCAGCGTGGCTCTTGGCTTTTGGTGGGGCTGGCATTGTGATTGGTTTGGCTACATGGGGCTGGAGAGTGATCCACACCGTGGGTCAAAAGATCACCGAGCTCACGCCCACACGTGGATTTACCGCGGAATTCTCCGCAGCCTTGACCATCCTGGCCGCGAGTAAAATGGGCCTGCCGATCTCCACAACCCACGCTCTGATTGGTGCGCTTGTAGGGGTGGGTATGGCCAGAGGACTACACGCTCTGAACCTCGGGACCCTACGCCAGATCGTGGGGAGCTGGATCGCCACGATCCCAGCTGCAGCTGCAGCCAGTGTGGGCGTGTTCTATGTCCTGCGGGAGCTGATGCCTCTGTTGCATGCTGTCTGCATTTAGGCTCGGCAAGAGTCTCCCTTGCTTTATGAAGAGCGAAGCTTAGCCAGAATAGAGCTCAACTCCTCTTCAGGTATTATAGAGAGTCAATTTCATCGATCCTCTTGAGTCTGCAGCAATGTACCTCTTATAGTTTTCGTCTCGATGTATCACGTTTTCATCGAAAAGGAGTTCTTGTGGGACAATCGGTAAGTAGGGGCGCGCCTGTGGCGTTCACCGGTGACAGGACCTATGTCCCTCCTGGGAGGCCCAGCGATATCTCCCCTCTGCGCAACCCCAATGACGACAAGATACAGGAGATCCTGATCAAG
>JBMOFD010000041.1:0-16081 GCA_049314435.1 Chlamydiia bacterium
GGCGCTACATCATGGAATGCCAGGGTGTTTGAGCGTGCTTTCATCCCGATCCCCTAAAGGGGATGGGAATTCCCGCACGTCCATTTAAGGGAGCTGGGTTTGGGCTGTTCGTAGCAGCCGCAGGAGTCGTACGAAGAAGCCCGGGGGTGGCAGCCAATGGCCTTGCCGCCGTCGCTAGCACGACCGCTGCCGCTTTAGAAGCTCAATAGGACATCAGTGCTATGGGAGAACATAACAACCAGGCTAAGGCTCGAAAGAGAGAACGACAAGAGCGCGAGCGCCCAGACCGGTGGCTGGAGCGTTCTGCAAGCCGAATGGCACAGAAGCGCCATCCGTCGCTGAAAGCCCTTCGACCAGGCCGGAGGGCTCCATGATCTGGGTCAATATGCTTGGTATTCCCCTCTTGGCAGTTATTGGTATCAGCCTCTTGCCAACCAGACTCACGCAAGTCAATAGCAAGTGGTGGTTCCGCGGCCTCATGCTATGGGTTATTTTCGGAAGCGTTGCGAACTGGGTCTCATTACGCGAACTTGACCTCAAGGTGCTTACAGGAACCAACCTCTTGTCCTGGGCAGCTTTTCTGACAACTACATCACTGGTCAGCGTTTGCTTGGTCATGCTCCTTTGGCCAGACAATTCCAAAACCATCCCAAAGTGGCGTCTAGAGCTGGGCATGGGACTGATTGTATTGTCGAGTCGCTTAGCTTGGGTCTGTTGGTAGGCAGTATCCATTGAAGTCCTCTAGAGACTCGCTGATTAGCTCCCTTCAGCCGAGGGCCGTGCGCCTCGCTGCCATCTGCTGGCGATCCAACCCATATCTGGGAGGAAGATACATACGAGAGCTACTACGCTCACCCAAGTGACTACACAAGCTCCCGTTGATAGCGGCACCTGAAAAGCGGAGAGAACCGCTCGTGCTGTGGCCACCCCGGCTACTGCACAAAGAGCCCCCACAAGCCCGCTCCACAAGATCAGCTGGGTTAAAGATCGACTCCATCTACGAGCAGCCAGGACTGGACCCACCAGAAGCGCCAAGACCATCAGCACCCCAACGGCTCTAAATCCAGCGACCGCTGTCAAGGCCACCTGCGTCATCAAGATGTAGCCATAGCGGTTCGCTGAATAGCCCACACAAGCGCCGAATCCCGGATCGAACGTGGTCGTTTGATAGGGGCGAAGCAGCACCCCACAGGCTACTAGGTTCACGAGAAGCACACTCACTGCCAGCTTGAGGTCTTCAAGACCAAGCCCGTCGGCATTCCCCATGACGATCTCCAAGCCGATGTGCGCGTTGCGGGTGAAGAGCGTAACGATCACGATCCCTAGTGCAAAGAGCGTCGTAAACACAAGTCCAGTGCTGGCATCTTCATGAAGACGGAACCAGCGCACAAGGCTCTGGGTCAAAAAGGTCGTCAGGATACCGGTGAGGATCGCGGCAATGAACATGGGCACAAGGGGGATAGCACCCTCCACCATCGATTCTGGGCCCAAGCCAATACGGCTGAGCAGGAATGCGGCTGCAATCCCCAGTAAAATGGTATGGGAGAGGCTATTCGCCAACATTGTCATGCGACGAAGCACAAGGAGACTACCCACCCAACCACAGCTCAAGGCCACGCAGACGAGCACGAGCAGCTGCACCTCATCGGTGGCCAATACGCCGCTACCTCCCAGAAGAGAACGAACGATCTCTGGAATCCGCCAGATGAACCGACCTAAAAATTCGAAGAAAGAGCTGCCGATATAAGGGTTCAAGTCGCCCTCCCAGGAGGAATAGGCTGCTTGTGTGGGTCAAAGGCTGGTTGGTTCAGCAGATCAACGAGCTGCCTTTCAATGTCAGGGGTCAAGATATGCTCGATCTCCTCGGCATTGCGATGCACCCGCTCCACACCAAGTCCAAGATAGTCAGTGAGGTAGAGCTCCCACAGCCGATGCAACCGCACAATCTGCGTAGCCCGGGCATGGCCATCCTCTGTAAGGTGCCATGAGGCATCACGATGCACTACCCATCCCTGCCTAATCAAGCGCCATAGCCGCCAGCGGACCCATGTTTGAGCGCTTCCGACCCATTCCGCAAGAGTCTCTGGCCCAATCATGGCCCCTCTTGCACGCCATATCGCCTTAAGGAGATTCTCATCGAGGCATTTCATGCGGAATCTGGCCATCCGCAGTGTCTTTATCACTAAGCCCCGCTCGGGAGCCAAAAGCAGGGCCAGCACGCAGAAGAGAGCCGCTGTGAGCACAATGGATGGACCAGTTGCCAGAGCCATCGAACGCTGTAACTGCTCGCTCAACCACTCCCCACCCTCTACGGAAAGAATCGTGCCCAGAAAACCCGATGCACCCCCTACCAGGGCTGCGATCGTCAACAGAACGGGAAGCCGATGGCAAAATTGACGCGCTGTAATGGCTGGGATGATGAGCATGGCTGACATCAACACCACACCCACGCTGCGTAATCCAATGACAACCGCCGCCACAAGAAGAAGGGTGAATAGCCTGTCAGCCCACTGAGCGCGTACTCCTAGCGTCTGCGCAAATTCGGCATCGAAGCTGACCACCTGCAGCTCTTTAAAGAAGAGGATGACAAGCGAGAGAACGGTGAGGACCAACCCTCCATAGAGCCAGATGTCTTGATCGGTCATGGTCACGGTCTGTCCAAACAGGAAGCTCTCCGCCTGCTGGTACCACTTCGGAAGAACCACCTGCAGTCGACTAGCAAAGAGCAATCCAAATCCAAAGAAGGAGGCCAGGACAAAACAGAGCGCTGAATCGGGACGTACACGCCGCTTTTCCAAGGCTCGGATGAGGTTGAGAGCTAACCAGGCGGCTATGCTAGCACCTAGCAAGACTAGGGGGAGCACTCCTTCATCAAGCGGATTAGAGAAGAACTGTGAGGCCACGGTGAGAGCCAAAAGCACGCCAGGATAGGCGGCGTGGGCCAGTGTTTCCCCAAGTAGAGATCTCTTACGTAGAACGACAATGCCACCAACTAGGGAGGCTGCAATGCACATCAGGACGCTACCTAGAGTCGGACCCCTAAACAGCGGATCGACGACATAGTCCAAGATCCTCATGCATCGAGACCTTCTGACTTACGCAATTGAAGCTGGGCTGCCTCGCAGAGGAGAGCCGGGCTTTTACCGTAGGTCAATTCAAGTATTTCTGGGGTGAAGGTCAAGGCCGTGGGACCATCAGCCACGAGTCGTAGATTGAGCAGAATCAACCAGTCGAAGTATCGGGCCACTGTCGACAGATCATGGTGGACGACAAGCACCGTCTTGCCCCGTAAGCGAAGGTCGTGGAGAATCTGCACGATCACCGCCTCAGTCGCGTGATCCACGCCAACAAAGGGCTCGTCCAGGAAGTAGATCTCCGCATCCTGAAGAAGAGCTCGTGCCAAGAAGGCCCTCTGCTGCTGACCTCCGGAGAGCTGCCCAATCTGACGATCCGCCAAGCGATCAAGTCCCACCAGCTGCAGCACTCGCTGCACAGCCTCCCAATCACAAGCCCGAGGACGTTGCAAAAGACCCAGTTGACCATAGCGGCCCATCATCACCAGATCCTGCACCGTGATGGGGAAATCCCAGTCCACCGACTCCCTCTGAGGCACATAGGCAATCTGACCACGCACCTGGGAGAGTCTCTTCCCGAAAAACAAGATCTGTCCAGAGAGCGGTCTAATCAAGCCAAGGCAAGCCTTGAGCAGCGTGGATTTGCCAGCCCCATTGGGGCCCAAAATCCCCACACACTTGCCAGAAGGAATCTGCAGATCGACATCCCATAGAACAGGCGTCTTCCCATAGGTGACGGTAAGGTGATCGATGGACACCGCTGGCAAGTGAGAGCTCTGTTTCACAGTGACCCCTCAGCCCATTCGGACACTAACACTCTCATGTTATCCTCCATCATGCTCTGATAAGCATGCCGACGCCCACAGCCCCATGCAGAACCCATTGTGTCCCCGTAGAGCGCAGATCGAGCCAATCTCAGATCCAGGCCGCGGCTCTGCCCAGCATGAAGCACCTTGCGCAGGGCCGCTTGGCTCACATTACTCTCAGGGAAGAGCACCTGTACATGATTTTTCGCACAGAACTCGATCACCCTCTTGATGTCAGTTAGGCTCAACTGGCCTTCTGGGGCAAGTCCCTCGGGAGCACAGAGCCTCTCAGGCCAGGTCTCCAGGCTGCGCTCCGCCTCCGTGGCTAGGTATCTCCTTACGAAGTAATTGAACGCATCATGACTGGTGACTAGGTATCTCTTCTCTTCCGGAACCGCCTGGAGTTGGGTCAGGATCTCGCCATCGAGCTCAGCAAGTTGTCTGCGCAGCTCCAGCGCTCGCTCTTTAAACTCCTCTGCATGGGCAGCGTCCAACTGGATGAGAGCACGCTCGATAGCAGGGGTGGTCTCCGACCATAGATGCACATCCAACCACACATGGGGATCGATCTGCCCATCGAGTCGTAGGATTTCATCAGCGTGATTCTTCAGGAGCTCCTGCCCCAAGGAGAGGACCTTTGGGCTCGATTCTAAAAAGCTCTGTAGAGACGGCCCATGCTCCAATCCCAGCCCGCTCGCGATCACCAGCTGGGCCGATTGCAACTTCTCGTCGTCCCCTTTCACGAGCTGATAGCTATGAGGGTCGAGGTCCCCGATGATGAGCACGGTCACAGAGGCTCGATTCCCGGCGATCGCCGCGGCTAGATCTGCCACCTGAGCCGTCGTGCACAAAATCTTGGGAACCTGGGCCCGTTGCCACTCTTCCGACTGACATACCACGACATCTTCTGGTGGCTCAGAGGAAGAACATCCTAAAATCAGGCCTAGCCATACGGCGATGATCGACCACCGACATCCCCTTACCCATTGTGAACGCATTCTTCTCCGAGCTCCTCGAGCCATGCCATCGGGTAAATCCCATGTGAGCATCCATTTCGGACCTCGAGTCGAACCGCGTAGCTACCGATGGGCTCTACGGCGACGAGAACCTCCGTCCCCTTAGTTCCTCTCCGAGGAAATCCACCCGATCTACAGCGGACACAGGGACACCGTTCTATCACATCACACACAGCTATCTTACGCCAGAGACCGGGCTCGGTGCAAAAGCCTAAATGCCCATCATCTAACTTCACCCACTGAGTCGTGACCGAACTGGGCTCACCATTCGCTTCAATCTGCCTGAGAAGCAAGCGGGCATAACTCTCAAGAGGCTTCCTCCAAGGGTGGTCAAGCCCAGGCTCAAAGCAGTGTCCACCGCGATCACTCAGGCCAGCCAGACTCGGAACAAAGGGTAATCCGAGATACGACATTATATTAAATTGTTTAACCAAGGAGTGAGCCTCTCCCGATCCAAACAAGTCGATCCACTCCCCGTCCGGGGTGCGGTATCCCACCATGTTCTCCACCAAGCCGAGGAGGGGGATACCGGCATCGCGACCATGACGGAGCGCGCGCATGACTTCCATCGTGCAGAGTCTCTGCGGCTGCGAGCAGGCCACTAGGCCACTAAAAGGAAGAGCCTGAGTGAGCGTGATCGGAATATCCCCGGTACCCGGTGGGAAATCCACGAGAAGAAGATCGAGCTCGCCCCACTCTACGTCTTGAACGAACTGCTGGATCAATGCATTGGCGATCGGGGCTCGTACCACAGCTAACGCACCCCAATTAGGGAGAAAGGCGGCCGACATCAGTCGAATGCCGCTCGAATCGGCCGGTCTCACTCGACCATCCTCTTGGACAAAGGGAAGCTGCGTAGCGGGAAGAAGAATCGACTGACTCGGACCGTAGATATCAGCATCCAACACACCTACCCGATAACCTAGATGCTGATAGGCGCGGGCTAGTTGCGCTGTCAGTGTACTCTTCCCTACACCACCCTTCCCAGCTACAACACCAATAATGTGGCGAACTCCTCGAAACGGAGCGCCATTGTAGTAAGAAGGAGCTGTCATGGAGGGACCTACTGTTCGGCATTCAATATCAAGAGATTAGAAACACAATGATGGAAACTCAAGCACGATCATTTTCTCAACGCCAGCCATAGGAAGCCGCCCAATGAAATGGTCAGCGAGAACAGTTGCCTATTAATTCATAATGGCAATAAACTCACCCGTTACAAACGCTCGAGAGACATTCCTTGTCGCCGACGCGTGCCATACGCTTACATTTGATCAAAGAAATCATCAAGATGAGAATTTTAGAGGAACCAATGAGCCAGTTTACCCAAACAATGTCCGGTGAAGAGCTGGAGCGTTTAATCAACAAGGCACTGACCAAAGTTGGCGGCGCGAAAGAGAACGATCTTTGCCGCTACATCCCAGCGGAACGTGGTGGGTACCTGCACCATTTTACTCTCCGTAAAATGAAATCTGAAGATCCAGTGAAACTGGGTGAGCTCATTGGACAACACATCATTGCGACCGAACGTCCAGTGACTGTGGCTCCCAAGCAACGCATGCCACGCGGGACCAAGAAGCGTAAGGACCAACTGATTCTGAACCGCGACCTTGCCGAGAAATTGGTGCAGATCGCTCGTGATGCTGGTCATCCAGAGATCGCTTCCCAACTGAGCCCTCCTCGCTCCCTGGGACAACTTCGTCGTGAACTGCTTAGCACAGTGAAAGCTGGTCGTGTTGACCAACATCTCTGGAATCAGTGGTGCGAAGCCCTCCAGCAGAGTCAATCCGCTCGATAGCCGTAACCGGCAACTCCTGCCATCGAACAATAGGCCCTGCTTAGGGCCTATTGTTTTTTTCTTTCCATCAGACCCTTCTTCCAGGCTTTCAATTAACTTCTAATAGATTCTTCTCTCGATTTATCAAGGAAATTTTTTTCTAACCAAATAATCTGTTGTCGTTATCAACTATCCATGTATAATAGAAACGCAATGTGGCGGTCTTTACAGATTCTGTTGAAGGTCTGGAGCCCGTGCCCGTCAGCGAATCTGATGGGGCTAGCGATCCTCGCGGGTCACTGGCGTACACTCTCGATAACGCAAAGGATAGAACACGATGTCTAAGACCGTGGAAGCTCCATTCGGGAAGCTGAGGGCCTTCTTTTGGCCGATTCACAGCTTTGAGCTGAAGAAGCTCATGCCGATGTTCCTCATGATGCTCTGCATCAGTTTTAACTATACGATTCTTCGAGACACGAAGGATGCTTTGATCGTGACGGCACCAGCCGCCGGCGCAGAAGCTATTCCTTTCTTGAAGGTGTGGGGTGTCGTCCCATTTGCCATGATCTTTATGTTGCTCTACTCCAAGGCGAGCAACGTTTTTTCAAAGCAAAAACTTTTCTATGTGACGATCATACCTTTCTTGGTGTTCTTCGCGGCGTTCGCTCTTGTCATCTATCCGAACCGCGATGCCTTGCACCTGGATGGACTCGCTGATGCTATGCAGAGCTTTCTTCCTGTTGGCCTGAAAGGCGCCATTGGGATGGTTCGCTACTGGAGCTACTCTCTCTTCTACATCATGGCAGAGCTCTGGGGCAGTGTGGCCTTGTCACTTCTCTTCTGGGGATTTGCGAACGACATCACACGAGTCGCCGAAGCGAAGCGTTTCTATACCATGTTCACACTGGGCGCGAACGTAGCTCTCTGTATCAGCGGGCCGATGATCTACTTCTGCTCGAAGATTCAGCAGTGGGTGCCAGCTGGTGTCGATCCATGGCAGATTTCGCTCTATCTCCTCATGGGCCTCGTTGTGGCCTGCGGTCTCGGTACGATCTATTGCTATAGCTGGATCAACCGTAACGTGCTGACCGATCCTCGCTTCTACGATCCGGGTGAAGTGAAGAAGCCGAAGAAAGAGAAGCAGAAGATGGCCTTGGGCGAGAGCTTCAAGTTCCTCTTCACCAACAAGTACATCGCTTGCTTGGCGCTTCTAGTTCTCTCCTATGGAGTGAGCATCAACCTGATCGAAGTGACCTGGAAGTCCCAAGTCCGTCTGCAGTTCCCTCAGCCTAACGATTACAGCGCCTTCATGGGGATCTTCTCCACATGCACAGGGATTGCCACCATCGGGATGCTGCTGATTGCAGGACCCATTCTCCGCCGATTTGGCTGGAGCGTGGCAGCTCAGATCACACCCGTGATCCTCATGCTGACAGGTGCGGCCTTCTTCGGCTTCATCATGTTCCGTGATGCGCTCGGCGGTGCTATCGCTGTCTTGGGAACCACACCTCTCTTCTTGGCGGTGATTTTCGGCATGGCGCAGAACATCATGTCCAAGTCTGCGAAGTACGCACTCTTCGATCCGACTAAGGAGATGGCCTACATTCCTCTGGACAACGAGTCCAAAACGAAAGGGAAGGCAGCCATTGACGTGGTAGGCGCTCGTTTGGGTAAATCTGGAGGCAGCCTGATTCAGCAAGCCCTAATGGGCATGTTTGGTGGGCTCGCGGCTATTACACCTGTGATCGCCGTTCTGCTCTTCGTCATCATCGGTGGCTGGCTACTTGCTGCTCGCTCTTTGGGCAAGCAGTTTAGCGAACTCAGCGCTGAGAAGGATGCTGCTGGGGCTAAGACCGATGTTGCGGGAGCTCGGCCAGCAACGACCTAAAGTAGAAGAGCCATCTCATGCCAAGGCATGAGATGGCTCCATATGTGTTAACTAAGGCCATGGTGAGGACAACCCTCACCATGGCCTTTTTCATTTAGTTGCAGCAGCAACCGCAGCAGCTGTCACAGCAACCGCAGCAGTTGTTGTTGCTAGCTACCGAAGACGCGCTGCGAGTGGAGCAGCAGCCACAGCAGTCATTACAGCAGTCATTGCAGCAGCTGTTCCGGTGTCTGCGCTCTACTTGCGCACGCTCTGTGCGCTTGCTTTCGAGCTCTTTCAGCTCTGTTCTTTGGGCATAAACGCTCATGGTGCAAGCCATGGCGATACAGGCGAAGATGATCGTTCTCATATGATGTTCACGCGACTTTGTCCCTCCGGTTTGGTGGGCTTTCGTCTTACGTGCTCCCTGTGTAATTGTCGTTGTCTTATCTAGGGGAAACAGGCTCTCTCCAAGAAGCAGACCTATGTCCACAATTCAGAACTACCCCTTCCCCCTAGCGCCGTCATCAGGCGCCTTGTTACTCCTGAGACGTACCTAATCGCGTACCACGCCACGACTTGACGTGCAACCATCTCATGCAAAACGACGGCTGGCAAAACCAATATATTTTTTTCTTCATTGGGGAAGTCTTGATTGTGGGCCTCTCAGAATCAACGAGGCCGCTTGTAGCGCTCTTTCTGCCTCAGTTCAGGCTGCTGGACCAGAGGCCTGGTCCAGCAGCTCTCTCATGCAATTAAACTATATTTTATCTCAAAAAAGCCGCTGCACCCGTTCACGCAATGTTGTTGTATTAGCCTCTCTTCATTATAATTGTTATATACACCACGTTGGTTGTGAAAATAACCGATATTAAGGAGCTAATTTATGAATATCTCTCCTCGCCAACCTAACAGCCGACCTGAGGCCACCACTCACAGCCATGAACCGGCGCTCCCGAATCACCAGGATGGACAATCAGCAACTCAAGACGTTGCAACTGCATGGCTTCACGAGCATTCCGGGGAAGCTTTCTCGCCCAGCCTGCAGGGACGTGTTCAAGACCTAACCGTGGCCTCTCCACAGCCCCCAACATTGGATCTTGAAGAGATAAAACGTCAGCTTCTATCTAGAGACAAGACACTCGCAATCCTAGCCTCTTCGGACTCGACCTCTTTTTTATGCGGCGATCGAGCTGTTGTAGAAGCAGCCTTGTCGGGGCTGGCTAAGTTGGTCATGCGTTGCCCAGTCATGAACAAACGGCGAAGCGACGGGTGGTCCGAACTTGCCTCCGCCTCGCCGAAACTTCGCGATGACCTTGACATCGTGCGGCAAGCGATTCAAGCGGAGCAGTATGGGTCGCCTTTACGTTGTGCTTCGGAGCGACTCCGCGATGACGACGACTTCGTGTATGAAGTGGTTGTACAATATGAAAGGGCTCTTCAATGGGCTTCGGAACGACTCCAAAACAACAACGGTTTCATGAAGCGAGTTCTGATGAAGAAGCCCAGTGCACTTGAGTTTGCGTCAGAACAATGCAGAGGTAATTTCGAGGCCGTGATGACGGCGGTCTCTCAGATGGGTAGCTGCCTCCAATTCGCAACCGAGATGCTTAGACATGACCGCACCATCGTGATGATGGCTGTGAAGAATGATGGCGAGGCTCTTCGATACGCAGCTCTGGCATTACAGCTGGATTACGACATTGTGATGGCTGCAGTCCTTAACTGCAGCGACGCGCTCAAATTTGCATCTGAACAGCTCAGAGCAAACCGCGATATCGTGATGGCAGCGGTCAGTAAAGCGGGTAGGTCCCTTGAATTCGCGGCAAAGGAACTGCAACGGGACCCCACGATCGTGATGGCGGCCGCAAAGAACCATGGCGATGCCCTTCAATACGCAGCCGTGGAATTGCGTGACGACTATGACATTGTCATGGCCGCAGTCCGTAGCTACGGATTCGCTCTCGGATTGGCATCTGAGAGGCTCCGAGCAAACCACGATATCGTGATAGCGGCGGTCGCATCTGAGCCTTGGTCTTTGAGATATGCGCTAGGCGGGCTCAACGATGACGAGGCGATCGTGGAGAAGGCGGTCTCCCAATACGGCGAGTGTCTTGTGTTGGCGTCCGAACGACTCCGTGACCATGACGGTATCGTGACAGCGGCGGCCGCTAACAGCAGAAATGCCCTTCGCGACGCGTCGGAGCGACTCCAGATACAGTTTAACTTCACAGCACGTTCTAGAATACCAGACTTGGCATTACTCCCCTCGCAAACCCTTCAGGCACAAGGGCTAGCGGCGGCCGCTAGGAAGAAATCTTCCCCCTGACGCGAGTTGCGGACCAGACGATGGCAAGTTGAACCGATGACTGACCGAGAGACCTCTTCTGAAGGCTCGAGTCTGAGAAATGACTGATGTGCCTGAAGAGAGGAGGTCCTGTCGGTCTAGGTCTAGTCGACCTCAGCCGACACCCACTGACCTTACGAACCCGACAGAATGTCTAGCCAAGCGCCGTATGCGGTCGAGCACGGCCCAAAGGAACGGTTCATCCCCAAGCAGGTCAGCGTCATCCAAACTATATTTCCCTTACAAGCCGCGACCCAATGAAAAATCCCTCCTCACACCCTTCGGCCTGTGGAAAGCCGTTTGCGCAATATGCCTAGCGCCTTCTATGTTGGGCTTTCGCAGCCACGTTATTCCCATAGGCAGATGATGGGGGTTGGACCTTGCTGCCATCACCCCTGCATAGGGAGGACTCCTCATGCATCGATTACCCTATCTTCTAGCCGGTGCAACCACCTTCCTAGCCAGCACGATCGGCCAGGCCGGATGTTGTGACGGAGGTTCCTGCTGTCCGGTCAGTTATCCTGATGCTACCGTGGCCGCCGCGGTCGTTCCACTGGCGATCATTGTGTCCTCGCAAAATGTCCTCAACATCTCCGGCTCCAATGCTATCTTTCTCTACCCGAACGCAATCTATATGCAGTTCACAGTTGGGGGCCAACCCATTACTCTTCCTGTACTTCGGTATGGCTGCTCCTATATGTACTTTTGCCATGTTCCGAACCCGCTTGGGACTCTAGCCTGGGATGGATGGACGCCGATCGTCTTCAACCAAAATGATCCCCTCCTCTCTGCCTACTTTGCCTGCAATTCTCTCCCCGTCATTCCTCGATCCACTCGAGAAGCGATCGCCGCTCTCATTTTCCCTATCTCCTGTTCAGCTTCAAGACACCCATGTGTGGCGAATTTCTCCCAATAGCCAAGATCTCCCCTTGGATGGCATACCGAAACAACAAATTGGAGGGACTGATGTCTTCTCGATGGGTAACCCTATTCTGTAGCCTCATCATGCTCTCTTCAGAGCACGCCTATGCCTCGTGCTGCTGCAATGGCAACGGCTGTCCCACCTACTGCCCCGATACTACGGTTGTGGCGGCCATCGTCGCGCAAGCCACCAATCTGACTGCCTCCAGCGTGATCTCCGCGTCACCTACCATCTTTCTTCAACAAGATGAGGCTCTCTATATCCTGACCAACTCCGGTAACACCTACTACTGCCCGATCAAACGATTTGGCGACTCTCCCCTCTGCTTCTATCGCAGCCCCGTCCCGGGCATGCCGCTGGGCGGTTGGAACCCCGTGACCTTCAGCACAACGGATGAACTCTTCCAAGCCTGGTTCAGCTGCAATGCCCTTCCTGAGCTCTCCCGACAGGAGAAACGCCTCATCGCCAGCCTCTTCCTTCCGGGAGTCTGTCGCCGCTAGCTGATCCTGCCGCTCCTGCTCCATGAGGTAGGAGCATACAGAAGCAGCCTCCCGTGCTATCATGTTGCACCTTCTCGAACGGTGTACGCATGCAAGATTTTGCCTATCAACCAGATCTGATTCGCAACTTTTCCATCATCGCTCATATCGATCATGGTAAGTCCACCCTGGCAGACCGTCTCCTAGAGTCGACGCAGACCATTGCGGCAAGGGAGATGCAGGAACAGGTCCTCGATAACATGGATCTGGAACGAGAGCGCGGCATCACGATCAAGGCGCATCCCGTCACGATGTTCTACCACGCTCTGGACGGGCGCGTGATCCAGATGAATTTGATCGACACGCCTGGACATGTCGACTTTTCCTACGAGGTCTCCCGTTCCCTATCCGCTTGCGAAGGGGCCCTCCTTGTCCTCGACGCCGCCCAAGGGGTGCAAGCCCAGTCGATCGCCAACGTCTACCTAGCGATAGAGCGCAACCTGGAGATCATTCCCGTAATCAACAAAATCGACTTGCCAGCGGCCGACGTCGAGGGAACACGCCAGCAGATCCAAGACGTCATTGGCCTCGATGCCAGCAACGCGTTGTGCGTCTCCGCCAAGCAGGGCATCGGGATCCAAGAGCTCCTGGAACGGATCGTGGAGCAGATCCCTCCACCTCGTGTGGAGCCGGGCCCTCTTCAGGCGCTGGTCTTTGATTCCCACTACGACACCTACCGAGGTGTGATGGTCTATGTTCGTGTAGTCCGCGGGGAAATTAGGAAGAAGCAGCTGATCCTCATGATGGCCACCGACAAGCAGTTCGAAGTCTTGGAAGTGGGCGTCTTCTCTCCGAAAGAGCGCCCCGTCGAAGCTCTTCATGCCGGTGAAGTGGGCTATCTGGTTGCCGGAATTAGGAATACAGCCGACGTCAAGATCGGTGACACGGTGACAGCCTCCAAAGATCCTTCGCCTACCGCCCTGCCTGGATTCAAGCAGATTGCTCCCGTAGTCTTTGCAGGCATCTATCCCATCGACTCCAGCGACTTTGAAGCACTGCGCGATGCCCTCGACAAACTCCGCTTGAACGACTCTGCTCTCCATGTGGCAGTAGAAACGTCGCAAGCCCTCGGCTTCGGATTCCGTTGTGGATTCCTCGGGCTTCTCCACCTGGAAATCGTCTTCGAGCGCCTTCAGCGCGAGTTCAACCTCGACATCATCACGACCTCGCCCAGCGTGGTCTATCGGTTTCATCTGAGAAATGGCTCCCTGCTTGAGGTCGACAATCCCACCAAGTATCCAGATCCCACCTTCATTGAGCGCTGCGAGGAACCCTTCGTACAGAGCCACGTCGTCATCCCTAATGAATACCTAGGCGCAATGATGGCCCTTGCCATGGAGAAGCGCGGACAGTGTCTACGCACTGATACGATGGATGCTCGCCGCCTGATGCTCACCTACCGGTTCCCATTGAATGAGATCATCACAGACTTCCATGACAAGCTGAAGAGCATCACTAAGGGCTATGGCAGCTTCGACTATGAGGTCGACGGCTATGCCCAGGGCGATATCATCAAGCTAGAGATCCGGGTGAATGAAGAACCCGTGGATGCCTTTTCTTGTATGGTGCATCGATCCAAGGCTGAATCGAAGGGGCGTGCTATCTGTAAGAAGCTTCTCGAGGTGATCCCCAGGCAGCTCTTTAAAGTGCCTATTCAGGCCGCCATCGGTGGGAAAATCCTTGCCCGAGAGACCATCCCGGCTATTACAAAGAACGTCACAGCCAAGTGCTATGGCGGAGACATCACCCGCAAGCGCAAGCTGTGGGAAAAACAGAAAGAGGGCAAAAAGCGCATGAAGGAGATCGGCAAAGTGACGATCCCTCAAAGCGCCTTCATGGACGTCCTCAGAGCGGAAGAGTAGTCCGCTCTCCTCAGGCGTTGTACGTACCCGCGTGAGCAGACCCGCCCTTGCCGGTCCAGTCGGTGTGAAAGGACTGGCCTCGTGGGGCATCGACCCGTTCATAGGTATGCGCACCAAAGTAGTCCCGTAGAGCCTGTAGCAAATTGGCCGGGAGTTGGCCGCAGCGGAGCCCATCATAGTAGGAGAGCGCTGCACTGAAGCAGGGCGTCGGAAGTCCTCCTCGGGCGCCTTCAGACACAATCATCCGCCACCCATCTTGTGCCTGCGCCAATGCGTCTTGGAAGAAGGGATCGGTCATGAGCTGCTCTAGCATCGGCTGACGAGCATAAGCCTCCTTGATCTTGTCGAGGAAGGCACTGCGAATGATGCAGCCTCCCCTCCACATCATGGCAATCGACCCGTAGTTCAGATCCCAAGAGTAGTTCAGAGACGCACTGCGCATGAGCAGAAATCCCTGGGCATAGCTCACAATTTTTGAGGCGTAGAGCGCATGACGAATGGCATGAATGGTCTGTTTGCCTTCTGCCACCAAGGCTGATAGGCCATGCCCTATCGTAGGACCAGCCAGCACCTGGCTAGCTGCCTCTCGCTGCGCCTTCATGGCAGACAAGCAGCGAGCAAATACCGCTTCCGAGATCAGCGTAGCAGGAATCCCCTCATCAAGGGCGCTCATCACCGTCCACTTGCCCGTCCCCTTCTGCCCGGCCACATCCAGGATCTTCTCCAACAGGGGCGTGCCATCCTTGTCTAGATGACCCATCACCTGAGCCGTGATCTCGATAAGGTAGCTGTCTAGCTCGGTCTTGTTCCAATCTTGGAAGGTCTCTTGGAGAGCTGGATAGCTCATCCCCATCCCTTGGCGCATCAGCTGATAAGCCTCGCAGATCAGCTGCATGTCCCCATATTCGATGCCATTGTGCACCATCTTGACGTAGTGCCCCGCACCGCCAGGTCCCACCCAATCGCAGCAGGGCTGTCCTTGGACCTTCGCCGCAATGGCCTGCAGGATCGGCTTCACCTTCGGCCAAGCAGCTGGGTTGCCACCCGGCATAATCGAGGGTCCGTGACGCGCCCCCTCTTCTCCTCCTGAGACTCCCGCACCAACGAAGAGGATGCCCTTGCTATCGAGCTCCTTACAGCGGCGTTCGGTGTCTTGGAAGTAGCTGTTCCCACCGTCGATGAGCACGTCACCCGGCTCGAGATAGGGTAGTAGTTCCTGGATGAGCTCATCGACAGGGGCGCCTGCCCGGACCATCATCATGATCTTTCTGGGCCGACGGATAGCCGTCACAAATTCTTCAATGGTATGAGCACCGGTCACCTTTGTGTCTGCTGCAGGCCCCTTTAAGAAGTCATCGACCTTGGAAACGGTTCGATTCCACACGACCACTGAGTAGCCGTGATCGTTCATGTTGAGCACCAGATTCTGGCCCATCACCGCTAGACCGATGAGACCTATATCCGCATTGGCTGTCATGCTTGGCTGCTGCATCGATCTCGTTGGTAGGACCATTGATCACTGATGAAGCTCCTCCTCTGCCATCCTTTGTAATCGATGAGCAACAGCGGGGGCAAGTTGGGAATGGAGAAGAGCCTACTGAACCTCTGATCCAGCCTCTAGCAAGGCGTAAAGGTGCGCGTGCAATAGAACTTTTGCACATCATCATCGGATGAAAACTCGGGATGATCCACGACCTGTCCCTTGAGCAGGTCATCAAACAAGGACTTGGTCAAGAAAGAGAACCTCAGATTCTCTCCGTCTGCGCTGTGAACCACAAAGGAACGCGGAGGATTATCCTGGAGTGCTAGAGGATCGATTGGATCCACGGAGACCACAAAGACATAGCTACGTCGTGCCGTGTCTCCCCACT
>JBMOFD010000042.1:0-15726 GCA_049314435.1 Chlamydiia bacterium
GTGAGCAGGTTCGTTTAAGTTTGTGCAGATTTTGGTTGAGCTGTTACTAGCCCAAGACAGCTCCAAAGGCCACCAGGCCAACCCCCACGCCAAAAAAGGGCGTGCAGGTCACTAGGGCTATTCCAAAGCCGAGCATGCTAGCTCCTAGGAGCGCGGCAAAGATCTGCGCTGCAAGGAAGTCTTCTCCAGCGCGAGGGCGGTCCAACGAGAACCCCTGCATGACTGCATAATCTTCAGAGGAGATAGGCCTAAAGTCTGAGTGGTGCTGGCCGGAAACGCTCATATTGCAGTTCACTTGTTTATGGTTTTATGCATTTCTCTGAGCATTCTATCGGATAGATAAATAATTCTGAAAAACGGTCTCATTACATCAAATCAGTGCCGCTAAAATTTATAACAACCAATTGACGTCGCGTCCTAAGTTTGCCGACGGCATGCCTTCTGGTCACGAGGGGCTCATCAAAGACTGAGGTGCACTCCTTTTGGGCGGATGGAAAAGAATCAACGGCCCACGTATCCTCCCATCAAGCGTTCCCATTTGCGGACGGTTTATACAAGTAAATGAAGAGACCCGATGGCCAAAGAAGACACCTTACGGATTGATGGAGTCGTGGAAGAACTGCTTCCAGACATGAACTTCCGTGTGAAGCTAAAGAATGGTCGCGTCATACGGGCTCACCTATGTGGCAAGATGCGGATGCGTAACATCCGAGTCCTCGCAGGGGATACGGTCACTGTGGAGATGTCTCCCTATGACCTCACTGTGGGCCGCATCGTTTATCGTCAAAAATAGTCGGCACAATACGCCGAACCGACACGATCCAAGACAGGGAAAGAGGGAGCCAGCTTGCTGCGTTTCCTCAGATCGTGTGAGAGGGAATCCAACAAGTCGAACTTGAAGTTAACGGACAAACTCTATAACCTCCCATGATCCACGTGCACGCGGCGGATCAAAAAGAGAGCGCCCAGATAGCTCAGTGGTAGAGCACTTGCATGGTAAGCAAGTGGTCGTAGGTTCGATTCCTATTCTGGGCATTACCCCCTTTGTGGCCGAAAGCGGGCGCCAAGCGTGCGCCTGGCTACAAGTGGAGCTATCTGTCACGAGGTTGCGTGGAGTGCGCGAACGCGCGCTATGGATAGCGTTAGGCTGAGCACTTTGGAAGGATGAGCAATGGCAAAGCAAGAGTTTAAGAGGGAAAAAGAACACGTAAATATCGGGACAATTGGTCACGTGGACCATGGTAAGACCACTTTGACAGCTGCGATCACCGCGGTGCTGGCGAAGAAGGGTGGAGCTAAATTCCGCGACTACAGCTCGATTGACAACACGCCTGAAGAGCGTGCGCGTGGGATTACCATCAACGCCACACACGTGGAATACGAAACAGCAAAGCGCCACTATGCGCACGTTGACTGCCCTGGTCACGCCGACTACGTGAAGAACATGATCACGGGTGCGGCTCAGATGGACGGAGCAATCCTCGTCGTGGCTGCTACAGATGGTCCGATGCCACAGACGAAAGAGCACATTTTGCTCGCTCGTCAGGTGGGCGTTCCTTCTGTCGTCGTGTACCTGAACAAGATGGACATGATTGGCAAAGGTGACGAAGAGCTCGTGGATCTCGTTGAGATGGAGCTGGGCGAACTACTCGAATCGAAAGGCTACAAGAACGTACCGATCATTCGTGGATCTGCTCTACGTGCCCTCGAAGGCGATCCTGAGTACGTAAAGAGCATCGATGCGCTGATGGATGCTGTGGACACCCATATCCCAACACCTAAGCGTGAAGTGGACAAGCCCTTCCTTATGCCTATCGAAGACGTGTTCAGCATCAGCGGACGCGGTACGGTGGTCACCGGACGTGTGGAGCGTGGCATTGTTCGTAAGAACGACAAGCTGCAGCTCGTGGGTCTTCGTGAGACTCGTGATACAGTGGCGACTGAACTTGAGATGTTCAACAAGACATTGGATAACGCTCAAGCTGGCGAGAACGTAGGGGTTCTGCTCCGCGGGATCGACAAGACTGGTGTGGAACGCGGCATGGTGCTCGCAGCTCCAGGGACATGCACTCCTCATACGAAGTTCATGTCACAAGTCTACATCCTGAACAAGGAAGAGGGTGGTCGTCATAAGCCCTTCTTCAGTGGGTACCGTCCGCAGTTCTATTTCCGAACAACGGACGTAACCGGTAACGTGACTCTGCCGGAAGGCGTAGAGATGGTGATGCCTGGCGATAACGTCGAGCTGAACTGCGAGCTGATTGCTCCCATCGCTATGGAAGAAGGGATCAGATTCGCGATTCGTGAAGGTGGTCGTACCATCGGTGCGGGTACCGTAACGAAGATCCTGAAGTAATTTTCTGGAGGGGGCTTGCCTCCTCCAAAAAAGGGTGTGTAGCTCAGCTGGTAGAGCGGCGGTCTCCAAAGCCGCGGGTCGGGGGTTCGAGTCCCTCCGCACTCGATGATGTGAATAGGATGTCCAGGCATCCTGTGAGGTCCGCAGAGGATCGGAAGCATAGAAGGAAATTTTATGAGTTCTGAATCTCAAACGCGGAAGGGCGATGTTCTGGAGGTGATGGTGCAAGACGTAAGTGAATCAGCACGACGCTTCAGGGCATTGGACGCGGTACGTTTTTTTGGTGAAGTCAAGCAAGAAGCTCAACGGGTGGATTGGCCTAATCCGCCTGAGCTTCGAACAAGCACGAAAGTCGTGCTGAGTGCTATGCTGCTCGCCGGTTTCGTCATCTATGGGGTGGACCTCATCCTGCAGGGAGCCATGCATTCGTTGAATGCTCTCTCGCTCTGGATTGCTAGCTAAGTCTTTGGGGTTTTCATGCACAAGTGGTACGTCGTACAGGTCTTAGCTGGCCAAGAGAAGAAGGCTAAGAAAAATATTGAGGAGTTCCGCGTCATCAAAGGGATGAGCGACTTCGTACAAGAGGCTCTGATTCCGGTTGAAAACGTAGCCGAAGTGAAAGCTGGGCTGCAGAAGATCACGGAGCGAAGGATTTGGCCTGGGTACATCCTAGTCAAAATGATTCTCAACGATGAGACCTGGATGTACATCAAGAACTCGAATGGAGTTCTTGGGTTCTTAGGTGGCGAGAAGCCGCAGCCGCTCGATGACCTCGAGGTACAGCAGCTCCTGGCAGACCTGGCACAGAAGGCGACCGAGGTCACGCACAAGCATCAGTTCGAAGTGGGCGATCGGGTCAAGATCATTGACGGCTTCTTTGTGAATTTCGCTGGCGTTGTCACCGATGTCAATTTGGAGAAGGGTCGCTTGAGCGTGCGCGTCAATATTTTCGGCCGCGACACCAAAGTGGACGATCTCGAATTTACTCAAGTAGAGCATGTGCCCGACGAAGAGGCCGATGCCTAGTACGCTTTTGGGCCCCCTCTTTAGGGGGAGGCCCATGAGCTACGTTTGTTCCTAGATACGCATTGACTTCAGAAGACTTGGCGGTGTAGCATTGTGCCCGCTTGTCGCCGAATTGCATAGGGACGAGCATACCCGGGGACGCTGGGAAATTGACGTCTGTGGAGAGGTGAGTAGAGACCTGCAGCTGGCACTGCTGCCGCGGGTCGATCTCAAACTTGAGGATACAGAAAAGGCCTCCTGTGAGGGGGGGCGGTACGCCATGTGGAAGTGGCGAGTCGCAGTCCAATGAGCCCCCCAAGCTGTCTGCATGGCCTCTCTGGATCGATCCAGCCGCGGACATTAGGTGCGGGTGAGTCCGCTACAGTGGAACACCAGAGAGCATGACGGAGAGTCCATGGCGAAGAAAGTAGTAAAGATCATCAAGCTCCAGATCCCCGCAGGAAAGGCCAACCCGGGTCCACCAATTGGACCAGCACTAGGGTCCGCAGGCGTCCAAATCGCGGCCTTCTGTAAGGCGTTCAACGCAGAGACACAGCAGAGGGCTGGGACAGTTCTGCCCGTTGTGATCACCGTGTATGTGGATAAAAGTTTTACCTTCATTACGAAAGAGCCACCGGCTGCCGTGATGATTAAGGCGGAACTGGGCATTCAGTCCGGTTCCAAAGTGCCCAATCGTGAAAAAGTTGGGAAGTTAACCGCGGCCCAGGTTCGAAAGATTTCTTCGCTCAAGCGAGCAGATCTAAGAGCCGACTCCGATGAGGCTGCAGACCGTATTATTGCGGGCACTGCACGCAGCATGGGCGTAGACATTACGGAATAACAAAAACAGAAGATGACGCACAAAAGTAAACGCACTCGGGAGATTGCCAAGTCTGTAGATCCTTTGAAGATCTATGGCCTTCGTGAAGCAATCGAACTACTGCAACGATGCCCCTCGGTCAAATTTGACCAAACAGTGGGGCTATCGATCGTGTTGGGAATCGATGCTAAGAAGTCGGACCAGCAGGTGCGGGGGACCGTATCACTACCGAGTGGTACGGGCAGGAAGAACGTTGTTGTCGTTCTTGCCAAAGGGGAGAAGGTCAAAGAGGCTTTGGAAGCTGGCGCTGATTTTGCCGGGTTCGAAGAGCTCTTTGATAAGATCCGCGATGGTTGGACCTCCTTCGACGCTGTCATTGCCACTCCCGACATGATGAGAGAAGTGGGTAAGCTGGGTAAGATATTGGGGCCAAGAAACCTCATGCCGACTCCGCGTGCCGGCACGGTGACCACCGAGGTGGCCAAAGCCGTCAGAGAAGTGAAGGCGGGTAAGATCGAGTTCAAGGCTGATAAACATGGCCAAGTGAACGTCGGGACAGGCAAGCTCTCTTTCTCTGTGGATGCCATCGAGGCGAACGTTCAATCCCTCATCGGGGCCATTGGTCGTTCGAAGCCCAGTTCCTCTAAAGGCCAGTTCGTTCGGCAGGTGGTGCTGACTAGCACCATGGGGCCAGGATTGAAACTGAACCTTCGTGAATTGGCTGTGGTGTAGGAGAGAGCGTCATGCAAGCAGAAAAACAACTCTTGTTAGATGACCTGTTAGCTGCGGTAGAGAATGCCCCAGCATTCATCATCACACGGTATCAGGGCCAATCGGCGAACTCCACCTACCTTTATCGGCAACGTCTTGCCAAAGTGGGTGGACAGTTAGAGGTCGTGCGGAAGCGGGTCTTCCTTAAGGCCGCTGCTCAAGCCGGACGTACTCTTCCAGAACAGCTGGAAGGGCACATCGGTGTTGTGTTTTCCAGAGGGGATTTCGTAGAAGCGACGAAGGTCGTCTTCGCGGTCTCTAAGGAGACAGAGGAGCGGGTTCAGGTTCTTGGAGCCTGGTTTGAAGGGCGCCTCTACGGGCCGAGTGACGTGAAGATGATCTCCACGTTGCCAAGCCGTGATGAGATGCGTGCGCAGTTGCTCGGTACGCTACAGGCTCCATTAGCGGAGTTCCTGGGAGTGGTCGATGCATTGCTAACCAGCATGCCGAATCTATTGAACAACAAGGTAGATCAGCTCGGTGGCGAAGCTGCCGACGCTTCCTGATCCGGGCTCAGCCCGTGCGCGTGATGCGCTGTAGTAAAGAGTTTAACATTTGCGGCGAAATGCCGCGCAACAAGCTAGTTGGAGAACCATCGTGAGCCAGCAAACGATTGATCAGCTCGTCGAGTCCCTTAGCCAGCTGACCGTTCTGGAAATGGCCAAGCTGAAAGAGGCCCTTGAACAGAAATGGGGCGTAAAGGCCCAAGCAGCTGTGGCTGCAGCAGCCGCGCCTGCAGCAGCAGCTGCAGCACCGGTCGCTGAAGCAACAGACTTCGAAGTCATTTTGGCAGAAGTGCCTGCTGACAAGAAGATTGGCGCCATTAAGGCCGTACGGGAAATTACAGGTCTTGGTCTGAAAGAAGCCAAGGACCTCGTAGAAGCTGCACCTAAGCAAGTGAAGGCATCTGCACCTAAGGTAGAAGCTGAAGCCCTTAAGAAGAAGTTGGAAGACGCGGGCTGCAAGGCGACATTGAAGGCGCTTTAATAGCCTTCAATGATGGGAAATCAGCCGGCGAGGAGGGCACTCTGTGCCCTCCTTGCGGGCTTTTTGCCCTGGTCGTGAGGGACAATCCGAGGAGCTAGGAGTGGTAACGTTCAGTCCTAGCTCCTGGGTTTGTGCCGTTTGGACTGCGTCCACAGACAGGAGATCTTCTCCTGATGGCATTAAGTGCATCAAAGCCAAATCATACTAGTCGGGAGCCAGACAACATGCGGAAGAAGCCCCCCCATCGGGTCAGCCTGCAAGACCGGGATGAGATCATCGATCTGCCTAATCTGATTGAAGTGCAGATCAAGTCTTATGATCAGTTCCTTCAAGCTGACGTGTTGCCTCACGAGCGGATCAATATGGGTTTGCAAGAGGTCTTCACGGAGCTCTTCCCCATCCGATCCTACGATGAGAAGACAACCCTTGAATTCATGAGCTACAGCTTGGGCGTGCCCAAGCACACTCCTGAAGAGTGTATTCGTAGAGGCATCACCTTTAGCGTCACATTGAAAGTGAAGTTCCGTCTAACAGATGAGACGGGCATCAAGGAAGAAGAGGTCTATATGGGCACTCTTCCAGTGATGACGCGCCAGGCAACCTTTGTCATCAATGGCGCAGAGCGCGTGGTCGTGAGCCAGCTGCACCGCAGCCCAGGGATCAGCTTCGAAGAAGAGCGTCATCCGAAGGGCGTGATGATCTACAGCTTCAGGATGATTCCCTATCGTGGAAGCTGGCTTGAAGCCTCCTTCGATACGAATGATCTCATCTACATGTACATCGATCGTAAGAAGAAGCGTCGCAAGATTTTGGCGACGACCTTCATACGTACGCTTGGGTATAGCACCGATGCGGACATCTTAGATGAGTTCTTTGCCACGCAGAAGGTTAAGATCAAGTCTGAGAAGGATTTCCAGCGTCTGGTGGGTCGTATTCTTGCTGAGACCGTGGTCGATGAGGAGAGTGCAGTTGTCTTTGGTAAGGCAGCTGAGAAGCTCACCACAGCCATGCTCAAGCGCATGGTGGACGCTGGTATTACAGCCGTCCGTATCGCGGAGGATGCTGATGAGAACCATCCGATCATCCGGATGCTCGCTAAGGACCAAACGGACTCCTATGAGTCGGCTCTGAAAGATTTTTACCGTCGGCTTCGTCCCGGTGAACCTCCAACATTGGCGAACGCACGCAGTGCGATGATGCGCCTCTTCTTCGATCCCAAGCGCTACAACCTAGGGCGTGTGGGTCGTTACAAGATGAACTCCAAGCTCAACATGCCGATCACGGAAGAAGAGCTGGAGCATGTGACGCTCCGCCGAGAGGATGTGGTTGCAGCCTTGAAGTATCTGATCTCCTTACGCATGGGTGCAGAGGATGTTTCCGTGGATGATATCGATCATCTGGGGAACCGTCGTGTGCGTAGCGTGGGTGAGCTGATCCAGAACCAGTGCCGTCTTGGTCTGGCGAGGATGGAGAAGATCATTCGTGAGCGAATGAACCTATTCGACTTCAGTGCCGATACAATGACACCAGGCAAGATCGTCTCCGCCAAGGGGTTGACCGGCGTTCTGAAGGACTTCTTCGGGCGTAGCCAGCTGAGCCAGTTCATGGATCAGTGCAACCCTGTCGCTGAGCTAACGCACAAGCGTCGTCTGAGCTGCCTCGGGCCTGGTGGTCTGAATCGTGACCGTGCCGGTTTCGAAGTACGTGACGTCCACTCCAGCCACTATGGACGTATTTGCCCCATTGAGACTCCTGAAGGACCGAACATCGGTTTGATCACGAGCCTAAGCTGCTACGCCAAGATCAATGAGTTTGGTTTTGTGGAGACTCCCTACCGCATTGTGCGCGAAGGCGTGGTCACCGATGAGATCGAATACATGACAGCGGACCAAGAGGAGCGCTGCGTGATTGCGCAGGCCTCAGCGCCGCTGGATGACGCTAAGCTGTTTGTGGAGCCGACCTGCTGGGTGCGCTTCCATGGGGAGTCGATGCAGGTGGACGTGACGAGAGTCACGCACATGGACGTGTCGTCGAAGCAGCTGGTCAGCATTGTGACTGGGTTGATTCCGTTCCTTGAGCACGATGACGCTAACCGAGCCCTGATGGGTTCGAACATGCAACGTCAAGCTGTTCCCTTGTTGAGGACCGAATCGCCGATTGTGGGGACAGGTCTTGAGCTCCGCGCTGCACGCGATAGCGGTGCGGTGATCGTGGCTACAGAGGATGGAACCGTGGAGTATGTCGATGGCTTCCGCATTGTCATTGCGGCCCGCGACAACCCTACTCAGAAGCACGCTTATGAGCTGCGCAAATTCCTGCGTAGCAATAACGGCACCTGCATGAACCAGACTCCAGTGGTGCATGTCGGTGATATTATCCGTGCTGGTGACATCATTGCAGATGGACCTGCTACAGATGCAGGTGAGCTTGCTCTCGGTAAGAACGTCCTCGTGGCCTTCATGCCCTGGTGTGGATACAACTTTGAGGATGCGATCATCATCAGCGAGAAGCTGCTGCGTGAGGACACCTATACGAGCATCCACCTTGAAGAGTTTGAGGTCACAGCTCGTGATACCAAACTCGGTAAAGAAGAGATCACCCGAGACATCCCGAACATCTCCGAAGAGGCCCTGGCCAATCTCGGTGAAGATGGGATCATACGGGTGGGTGCTGAGGTGCGACCTGGCGATATCCTCGTCGGTAAGATCACACCGAAGTCGGAGACAGAGCTCTCCCCAGAAGAGCGCCTTTTGAGGGCGATCTTCGGTGAGAAGGCCGCTGATGTGAAGGATGCCAGCCTCACAGTTCCTCCTGGGACTGAGGGCGTGGTCATGGACGTCAAAGTTTTTTCACGACGGGATCGTCTGAGCAAGACAGATGAAGAGATGGTGGAGGAGGCGAGCCGGGTGAAAGACCTAGCCGCGGAATTCCGTCAGCGCGAGCTCGATCTGAAGATGGAGCTGCATGAACAGCTGGGCGCGCTTCTCTTAGGAGAGCCAGCGCAAGGTGCGATCCTCCATCGGAAGACGGCGGAAGTTCTGGTGAAGAGCGGCGAGGTGTTCACACAAGATCTCCTCGAAGTTCTGGAGTCGGAAGCGCCAGAAGATCTGATCATGCCAGACAACGACGTCTGCGCGAGGATTCGTGCAGTTCTTCGTCAGTATGAGATCAACCAGGAGACCCTGGAGACTCAGTACAAGACACAGGTTGAGTTCACTCGCAAAGGGGATACCGACCTCGATCCTGGTGTGATCCGTCAGGTGAAGGTCTACATCGCCAGCAAGCGTAAGCTGCAGGTGGGTGACAAGATGGCCGGACGCCACGGTAACAAGGGTGTGGTCTCCAGGATCGTACCTGAAGCTGACATGCCCTACATGTCGAATGGCGAGACGATCGAAATCATCCTCAACCCGTTGGGTGTGCCGTCTAGGATGAACCTTGGGCAGGTGCTTGAGACTCACCTTGGCTACGCAGCTAAGATGATGGGGATTTGGGTGAAGAGCCCAGTCTTCGAAGGATTCCCAGAGGATGAGATCTGGGAGATGTTCCGCAAGCAGGGTCTGCCCAGCAACGGTAAGTTCGTGCTCTATGATGGGCGCACGGGTGAGCGGTTCGATGGCCAGGTGGTGGTTGGATACATCTACCTGAACAAACTGAGCCACTTGGTGGCAGACAAGATCCACGCACGTGCGATCGGTCCTTATAGCTTGGTCACTCAGCAGCCGCTGGGTGGTAAGGCGCAGATGGGCGGTCAGCGATTCGGGGAGATGGAGGTGTGGGCTCTTGAAGCCTACGGCGCCGCCAACTTGCTGCTCGAAATGCTCACGGTGAAGTCAGACGATGTGTTGGGCCGAACCAAGATCTATGAGTCGATTGTCAAGGGTGAGAACATCCTGGAAGCCGGGACTCCCGAGTCCTTTAGGGTATTGATCAAAGAGATGCAGGGGCTGTGCCTCGACGTTCGCACGCAAAAGGTGGATCAAAATGGCTAGTTCTTCGGAGACCACGACCAGTAAGAGTCAAGTCATGGAACGCAATGAAGCTCCTCGCGACAGCAAGACAGCTCTCAGAGTGCAACACGACCACAGCCATTGTGGAGCGGAGTGCCCACGCGCTGCTTCAGAGGCCCTCTTTGACCATCTGCATATTCAGATCGCGTCAGATGAGGTGGTGCGCAATGAATGGTCCTTCGGCGAGATCAAGAAGCCGGAGACCATCAACTATCGAACCTTCAAGCCTGAAAAGGGCGGTCTCTTCTGCGAGAAGATCTTTGGTCCTACACGGGACTGGGAATGCGCTTGCGGTAAGTATAAGAAGATCAAGCACAAGGGTATTGTGTGCGATCGTTGCGGTGTCGAAGTCACGGTGAGCAAGGTGCGTCGTGAGCGCATGGCGCACATCGACCTAGCCGTGCCTGTTGTTCACATCTGGTTCTTCAAGACGATGCCCTCTCGTATTGGGCATATCTTGGGGATGTCGACCGCAGAGCTAGAGCGCGTGATCTACTACGAAGAGCATGTGGTCACCGATGCAGGCAAGACCGATCTGCTGCGCAAACAGTTGCTGAACGATCAGGAACTGCGCGAAGCCCAGGAGAAGTGGGGAGCCGATGCCTTTGTCGTAAGGATGGGGGGAGAGGCGATCCGTGATCTGCTGGCGAAAGAAGATCTTCCCAACCTACTGGTCGAGCTAAAGGACAAACTGCGTAAGACGAAGTCGATGCAGGCGCGTATGAAGCTCGCCAAGCGTCTGAAGATCATCGAAGGCTTCCTGCAGAGCACGAACCGCCCAGAGCGCATGGTGATGACGGCCGTTCCAGTGATCCCTCCGGATCTGCGGCCCCTCGTGCCTTTGGATGGCGGGCGCTTTGCGACATCTGACTTGAACGATCTCTATCGTCGTGTGATCAATCGTAACAACCGATTGAAGGCAATTCTGAAGCTGAAGACTCCTGAGGTGATCATCCGCAACGAGAAGCGGATGCTCCAGGAGGCGGTGGATGCGCTGTTGGACAACGGTCGCCATGGTCATCCTGTGATGGGTGCAGGCAATCGTCCTCTGAAGTCCCTGGCCGAGATGCTGAAGGGTAAACAGGGACGGTTCCGTCAGAACCTGCTCGGGAAGCGTGTGGACTATTCTGGACGTTCTGTGATCGTAGTCGGTCCTGAGTTGAAGTTTAGCCAGTGCGGTCTTCCTAAGGAGATGGCTCTGGAGCTCTTTGAACCCTTCATTGTGAAGCGCTTGAAGGACCTCGGATTCGTCTACACGATTCGGTCTGCGAAGAAGATGATCCAGCGTGGCGCTCCTGAGGTTTGGGACGTTTTGGAGGAGATGATCGAAGGGCACCCGGTTCTATTGAACCGAGCTCCGACGCTGCACCGACTGGGGATTCAGGCGTTCCAACCTGTGTTGATTGAGGGTAAAGCCCTGCGGATCCACCCTATGGTGTGCGCTGCGTTCAACGCGGACTTTGATGGTGACCAGATGGCGGTGCACGTACCGTTGTCGATTGAGGCGCAGATCGAAGCCCAAGTGCTTATGATGGCACCGGACAACATCTTCAGACCATCGAGTGGTGAGCCTGTTGCGTTGCCCTCCCAGGATATGACGCTGGGTCTCTACTATATGATGTTGGATCCGCTCTATTTCCCAGAGCAGCATGGTCTTAGGACGAAGATCTTCCGCGACACCGCGGAGGTCTTGACGGCCCTATCGGCTGGACCTCGTTTTGTCACGGTTCAGCAAGGGAATGTCGAGCGCATCGATGATATGGGTCGTGGATTGCATATCCATGAGCTCATCAAGCTGCGTCTTCCCGATGGTGAGTTGATCGAGACGACTCCAGGTCGTGTCCTCTTCAACACGATCGTGCCTCCGCAAATGGGCTTCCAGAACTATGCCCTGCGTAAGAAGAAGATGAGCGAGCTGATCATGGAGTGCTACCATGCCTGTGGCCTGGAAGCGACCGTGAAGTTGCTGGATGACCTCAAAGACATCGGGTTCGCCCAAGCGACGAAAGCTGCCGTCTCCATGGGTGTGACGGACATCTTGATTCCGAAGGACAAGGCGAAGCTATTGGAAGCAGGGCATGCTCGCGTGGCCATCGTCAAGAGGCAGTACGAGGATGGTGTGATCACCGAAGGTGAGCGCATCTCCAAGTTGATCACTCTCTGGACAGAGATTGGGGATACGATTGCTGGGGAGCTCTTCAAGCTCCTCGCTGAGCCCCATGATAGCCAGCTGAACCCTCTCTACCTGATGTTGGACTCAGGTGCTCGAGGGAACAAGCAGAACTTCCGTCAGTTGGGAGCGATGCGCGGTTTGATGGCCAAGCCTAGCGGTGAGATCATCGAGTGGCCCATCACCAGCAACTTCCGAGAAGGGCTGACCGTTCTGCAGTTCTTCATCTCTAGCCACGGTGCGCGTAAGGGTGCTGCGGATACTGCGTTGAAGACTGCGGACTCCGGCTACTTGACCCGTCGTTTGGTGGACGTGGCGCAGGATGTGCTCATTGCTGAGGACGATTGCGGTACGCTGAATGGAATCCACGTGGCGCCTATTAAACAGGGCCAAGAGGATCTGCTCGGTATTGGGGATCGTATCTTTGGTAGAGTGGTGTTGGATGACATCTACCTACCAGGGGACAGCACACGGTTGCTCGCAAAAGCGGGCGACATGCTGACGAGACAGCAGGCACAAGCGATCGACGATGCGGGTATCGAATCAGTGCGCATGCGCTCAGCGCTTACCTGTGAGAGCCGACGTGGTATCTGCAGCAAGTGCTACGGCCTCAACCTTGCCAACGGGAAACCGGCGGCACTCGGGGAAGCGGTTGGTATCATCGCCGCGCAGTCGATCGGTGAACCTGGTACCCAGCTTACAATGCGTACGTTCCGCCTGGGTGGTGTGGCGAGCGTGTCGGTGCAACCGGAACTGCTGGCGGAGCATGACGGTGTGTTGGTCTATACCAATGTGCGTACAGTCCGCAACGAAGAGGGGCAGTGGCTCGCTCTGAATAAGAACGGCGCCCTGCACATCGTCCGTGACGAAGGTCGTTCGCTCGATGATTACCGCCGCTTGATCGCTGCGAAGTCGATCGAGCCGCTGCAGAGCTTCCCAGCTGAGCTGGGTACGCGCATCCTGCTAGCGGATGGTGCCGCTATCAAGATCGGGGAGAAGATTGCTCTGGTTGAGCAGCACAACATCCCTGTGATTTGCGATCGCCCAGGTTATGTCCGATACGAAGACTTGGTGGAAGGTCTTTCTGTTCAGAAGGACCTCAACCGTCAGACGGGTCAGACGGAAATGGTGGTGAAGCAGTACCGAGGTGAACTCCATCCTCAGATCGTCATCTATGCCGGTCAGGGTGAATCCGAGTTGCTCGGGACCTATGCACTGCCAGCTGGGGCCATCATCGCGGTTCAGGAAGGGCAATTCGTTGCTGCTGGTGCGATGTTGGCGCGTCTGCCACGTGCTGCAATCAAGACGAAGGACATCACCGGGGGCTTGCCCCGTGTGGCTGAGCTCTTCGAAGCTCGACGTCCTCGCGATGCGGCGGAAATCGCTAGGATCGACGGGGTCGTGGAGTTCCGTGGCGTGCAGAAGAATAAGCGCGTGGTGGTCGTTCGCGATGAGCAGACCGGGATGGAAGAGGAGCACCTCATTCCTCTGAACAAGCATTTGATTGTTCAACGAGGCGATGTGGTGGTCAAGGGACAGCAGCTCACCGACGGGTTGGTTGTTCCTCACGAGATCCTGGAGATTTGCGGTGTTCGTGAGCTCCAGCGCTACCTCGTTGGGCAGGTTCAAGAGGTCTATCGCCTACAGGGTGTGGACATCAACGACAAGCACATCGAGATCATCGTGCGTCAGATGTTGAAGAAGGTACGCATCGTCGACCCAAGTGATACCGTGTTCCTCTATGGGGAAGACGTGGACCAGCGGCTGTTCCACTCCGAAAACCGTAAAGTGGTCGAAGAGGGCGGTAAGCCAGCTCAGGCTCAACCAGTTCTACTTGGGATCACTAAGGCAGCTCTGGTTACCGGAAGCTGGGTGGCCGCGGCTTCCTTCCAGAACACGATTCACGTGCTCACGGAAGCGGCAGCTTGTGGACGCACCGACCATCTGCTCGGGTTCAAAGAGAACGTGATCATGGGACACATCATCCCAGGTGGTACCGGCTTCGAAGAACATGCTCGAGTCAAGAAGGTCCTGGAAAACGAACCAGACGATCTCCTCTTCTCGTTCGCCGACTAACCTCCTGCGGAGAGCTATGGCTCCTGCGGAGGGCGATGGTTCCTTCGGGTCTGCCGAGGGAACCAATAGAAAGTTCAGTTTAGTACAGAGGGCTCATGCAGGAAACTGCGTGGGCCCTTTGGCTTTGTTCTCTCCGTCGCTAGTACGGCCCTTGTCTGATGAGCTTTTCTGCGCGTACATACGGAGCCACAGTATTGACCTGAATCCATTTCGCAAGTGGCCAGGGTTTTCCGGATCCTAGTGTGCACCACGCCCAGACACCTAAGCGTTCCAAATTTCCAGTTCGAGACTCCGCTTGGACAATCTCAAGAATGCGGGATACCGTCTCCTTGAAGGCTTCTAGCTGCTGCTGACCTGCGTCATATCGATATTTCGAGTAGAAGTGTTTGGCTATAGCGGCGTAGTCCCATTTCAAGAACCCATCATCGGGCATGTCGGGCATTTTGCCTTGAAGGCCGGACTCGTACTAGCGGATGAGCGCCTTTCCCCAACCGATCTGGTAGGCCACTAGGTCAGAAATGCTTACGGCGCCGCCAGTGCCATGAAGAGTCGCAACAGTTCTCACGGACGCGGGACGAGCCTCGATAGCTGATACCAGTCGCTGGTAGGCGCCTGAGATATTTTGATAGAGCACAGGGTGAGCCGAATTGACGTCCACAATGAGATCCTAGAGTGTCTATTAGGAGGACAATCGTTCTTTAAGGAGCTCCTCAAGCTTGACGAGGTCAGCCGCAAAGTTTCGGATACCTTCAGCCAGCTTGTCGTTAGCCATGGGGTTTTGGCACATGGCGAATTGATATTGACCTTGAGAGTAGGAGACCCTCTTCAGATCGAGGGACTTGCTGTTCTCTGGGGATAGTTTTCTCGGGACGGGACCAGATGCGGTGGAGAGCTCCTGAAGCAGGGCAGGAGCAATCGTCAGCAGGTCGCAGCCCGCGAGCTCGAGGATCTCTCCAGTATTGCGGAAGCTTGCACCCATGACTTGTGTGGTGTACCCAAACTTCTTGTAGTAGTGGTAGATCTCCGTGACGCTCTTGACGCCGGGATCCTCGGCAGCAGCGTAGCCTTCAGGGCGCTCATTCTTCTTGTACCAATCCAAAATGCGTCCTACGAAGGGACTGATGAGCGTGGCCTTCGCCTCGGCACAGATCACTGCTTGAGGTAGAGAGAAGAGCAGCGTCATGTTGCAGTGGATGCCCTCCTTCTCGAGGATCTGGGCTGCAGCCGCGCCCTCCCAGGTGGAAGCTAGCTTGATCAGGACTCGTTCGCGAGGGATGCCCCTAGCTTCATACAGGCTGATGAGGTGGCGGGCCCGAGCTACGCTCAGGTCCCGATCAAACGAGATGCGAGCATCCACTTCGGTGGAGACTCGACCGGGGACGATCTGGAGGATCGCCACCCCAAAGTTCACAAACACGAAGTCAACGGCCGCGATGAGCTGCTCTTCTGGGGTCCCTTTGATGCGGCGTGCATCTTGGATCGCCTCGTCAATGAGATGGCCATAGCTCGGGTTACGGCTGGCCGCAAGGAT
>JBMOFD010000043.1:0-15457 GCA_049314435.1 Chlamydiia bacterium
CAATCACATCCTGACGTTGCGATTCCCATGCGAGTGGTCAACTAGCAACTTGGGTGATCTAATCGGCAAGCTGTTTGGTGATCGAGGGTATATCTCAAAGGACCTCACTGAGGGGCTTCTAGCAAGAGGGCTCCACCTGATCACCAGGCTGCGATCCAATATGAAAAACAAGCTCATGGAGGTGTGCGACCGCCTCCTTCTGCGAACCCGACGGCTCATCGAAAGCGTCTTCAACTGTCTCAAAAACAAAGCTCACTTAGAACACCACCGCCATCGGTCGGTCCCAAACTTCCTGGTCAACCTTTTCGGATCGCTTGCCGCCTACTCCCTTCATGGTAACAAGCCTTCCCTCAGACTCGAGCCTTACGAGGAGTCCCGCCTGGAAGCTGTCGCTTAGATCGAAGAGTTCTTCTGATCCGAAGCTCGCGTTAGTTCACAAAAATTGGGGCTTGCTGGCACCGGGAATGACGTCGACGCAGGCTCTCCCAGTCGAAAGCCTACCCGCCCCTTTTCCGATGCTGACCAAGTTCATTCAAGCGGTATTTCGACTGCCGGCATGCGAAGTAACCTATCCAATCAAGGATCCCATCATTTCAAGTCATGCCGGCCAGATCAATGCCGTATTAGAAATTCCCCTGCGACATCATTCGGCGACCGTCACTTTGAAGGGGCCTCGATCGGGGAAGATGCTCACAGCCCAAATTAAATTTGAGGGCAAAAACGAATTGGGCCGTTGGCAAGACATTCATCGCATCGCCCAACAAATTCCAAATTGGCACTTTGATGAGATCCGAAGTAACGATGATGGCACGGAGTTTGAGCTCGCAATAGAGAATCCCACAATGGGGGATCTACAGACACTCGCATCTGCCTTAGGTCACTGGGGAGCAATTTCATTCGCCGGGCTCGGGCGGGATCTCGACAGAGCTCTTGAAGCCGCATGGAAAGGAAAACTAGACGAGCTCGCAGCCGCGAATCGGTGGGACGAGCAGGCGGCCAGGGAATGCCTCGCAAAGGCGGCCAACGCCTTCCTTGCCCCATGGAAAGAGGTTAATGGGAACTGGCCATCGGAGAAGGCCCTATCCTTTCTCTATGAAGGAAGGGATCAAATCCCTTTTGTTCCACACCCTAAGAGGGCTGAGCTATTAGCGCTCGCGGAGCCAGCCGGCCATCTGAATCCTACAATATGGGCCGCGGTCATAAAGCAAGTACCGGAACACCCAGGCATTAGCGATGTGGCCAAAAATGGACGATCCTGAGCTTACGCCAGCGCCGCACCAATTCATCGGCCTCGCTTCAGCTCCCCACCGAATTGTAGTGTCGCACGCCGACCCGCCACAGAGCGCAGCAGGCTAGAAGGAAGATCCCCCCAGCAAAAGGCCCGACCAGACCGACCCATTGAGGGACCGCTTCCTGTTCGAGAATCGAGGCGAGGGGAAGGTAGCCCACGCAGCCCAGGGGGATCACAAACGTGAAGAGAAGGCGCATGGGTCGATCGTAGATACTCAATGGGAAGCGAGCCGCCTCCAGCCCGCCATAGGTGGCGATGTTGAAGATCTCCAACGACTCAGTGCTCCAGAAAGAGCAGGTCGCCTGGAGGATCATGAGGCCATAGAAGAGGCAGCTCACTCCACAATAGCAGAGCAGGACGACAACTCCAGCCGTCGAGAGCCAGGAGAGGTGTAGGGCATCCATACTCCATAGGAGCAAGAGGAGCGCCTGGATCCAACGTCCCACGCGCATGGGTTGGACTTCGCTGACGGCTACCTGCAGTAGAGTCCCTACTGGCCGTAGGAGCATCCGATCAAACCCTCCATGCCGCACCAGGATCGAGAACTTATCAAAGCCACGGCTCAAGCACTCCGCTGTCGCAAAGCCCATGCTGATCACGGCATAAAGGAGGAGCACCTCTTCAAAGTTCCATCCCTTGATGGAGTGGAAGCGAGCAAAGAGCACCCCGATGCCCACTACTTCGATCACCGTAGAGAAGAAGTAGGCAATGGTGAGGGTCCAGAAGGAGGCTTTGTATTGCAGCTTGGACCGAAAGGAGACGGCCGTAAGTCTGCCAACGAGCTTTAGAGTACGCAGCATAGGTCAGCCTCCCTGCATCTCAAGGCGATGCAGAGATCGGCTCATACAGAATCGACCCAGACCGATCAACAGGATGGCCCACACAATCTGGAAGACTAGCGCCCCGGATGCTTCAGTGACCGGGATGACTCCGGTGTAGAGGCGTATGGGGATGTCTAGAACGGCGCGAAATGGCTGTAGATTCAAGAGGGGTTGGAGCGCATCAGGGAAAAGCGGTAGAGGGACGATCAAGCCGGAGAGTAGCATCGATAGGCTGGGCATGATCCGATCGATGCCTTCCCCAAGAGTTGTCCAGAAGAGGCTGATCACCACCAGGGTAGTGATCGCTGCAGAGACTGCGACCGCTCCGACGAGGGACAGCCCGAACCAACAGGCTGCTTCCCAGGAGACCGGAGCCTCGAGTCCGAAGTAGAACCCCACCACAATGACGGGGGCTGCACGAAGCGCAACAGGGATGCAGCGCATGGCTAGGCAGCGAGTGAACCACAGCCAGTAGAGGTCGATCGGGCGTACGAGCTCATAAGCGACCTGTCCATCGCGCACCTGCGTCTCAAGCTCTTTGTCTAGATCCCATGGCACCAGCCGCAGGAAGGCTTGCCCGAGCCAGACAAAGCCGATCGCTTGTGAGAGGGCAATGGGTGTCGAGGCGGTTCCCTGTGCAAAGAAGGCGGTCAAAATGGCCGTCTTGATGATCCCCCAGAACACCTGGGTGGCCATAGCCGAGATAGCTGCTGCGCGGTACTGCAGAAGTGCGACCGCCCGAGTCTTAAAAACTGCGGAGGCCCAGCTCACAGGTTGGCCTCACGATAAAGAGCTGCAATGATCTCTTCGATCGGCGGAGGCTGCACAACAAGATCTCGTACCGCATGCTTGGCGACAATGCGTGCGATCAGCTCGGGAGCCGAGATTTGCTCAGGGTTGAAGGTCAGCCAGACGCGATGGCCCTCTTGTCGAGTCGAGAGCACTGCGAGGTCCTCGATCAGCTCGCCCGCGTTGACCAGATCGACCATAAGGCGCATCTCCGGAGCGATCTGCTTGCGGAGGCCGTCTAACGTGCCCTCATAAAAGATGCGACCCTCATTGAGAACGATGATGCGGTCGCAGAGAGCCTCGATGTCATCCATGTCATGGGTGGTGAGCATCACGGTCGTACGATGTTCCCGATTGAGCCTGCGGATGAAGTCTCGCACCGCCAACTTGCTGACGGCATCCAGGCCGATCGTGGGCTCGTCAAGGAAGAGGATCTTCGGCGCATGGAGAAGGGCTGCAGCTAGGTCGCAGCGCATCCGCTGTCCAAGGCTCAGCTGCCGAACAGGAATATCGAGTAGCTTATGGAGAGAAAGCGCTTCGCAGAGCGAATCCAGCATCGTCTGGTAGGTTGCTGTGGGGATCCGGTAGATCTCCTTTAGCAGTTCAAAAGAGTCGATGACCGGCAGGTCCCACCAGAGCTGGGTCCTCTGACCAAAGACCACGCCTATCTGTGAGACTGTCTCGATGCGGTGCTCCCAGGGTGTCTTGCCAAAGACCTTCACCTGTCCCCCATCGGGCACCAGAATGCCCGACAGGATCTTGACCGTGGTGCTCTTTCCAGCGCCATTGGGTCCGATGTAGCCGACGATCTCGCCTTCGTGCACATCAAAGGAGATGCGATCCAGAGCTACCTTTGAGGTGTATTCCCTGGAAAACAGAGAGGATAGGTTGTTCCAGAAGCCTTTGGCTCTCTTGCGGATCTGGAACTCTTTGTGCAGGTCGCATACGGAGATGAGACTCATAGTTCTCTCAGGGAAAAAAGCGGGCGTACAGTTTGCTGTGCAGTGCAATCATCCACAAGTGGAATTTGCGAACAACTCGTGATCCATGTGGGATCGAAGATGCGCTAGGCCTCAGTGCCGCCCAGGTCATCTTTAAGGAACCCGCCAGTCTGGGCGGACCACATCTTGGCGAAGAGGGGGCAAGTCTCTAAGAGCTGCGCTCTAGTTCCGTCGGCTACGATGACACCTCCATCGAAGACGAGGATGCGGTCAACGTGCTCCAGAGTGGAGAGTCGATGAGCAATGATGAGAGTCGTCCGGCCCTCTATCAGCTCATAGAGACTCTCCTGGAGCTCGGCTTCTGTGAGAGAGTCCATAGCGGAGGTGGCCTCATCCAGGATGAGGATGGGAGCTTTCTTGATGAACGCGCGAGCAATGGCGATGCGCTGTCGCTGCCCGCCAGAGAGCTTCACGCCCCGTTCGCCCACAACAGTGTCATACCCATGAGGCAGCTGGCGAACGAACTCATTACAGTGAGTTCTCGTGGCACACTCAACTATCTGTGCATCTGATGCGTCAAGCTGTCCATAGCGGATGTTCTCCTTGATCGACCTGTGGAAGAGGTGGGGATCTTGGGGGATCACAGCGATCTGGCTGCGCAGTGAATCCAAAGAGACCTTCTCCAAGTCTTGTCCGTCGATCAGAATATGACCGCTTTGGGGAGAGTAGAAGCCAAGGATGAGATTGACGAACGTGCTCTTCCCGCTACCGGAGTAGCCCACCAGCCCAACCTTCTCGCCCGCCCCAATAGATACCGAAGTATTGAGGAAGAGGTTCTGTCCTTTATGGTGCTCAAAGTGGACCTCGCGGAAGTCGATGGTGCCGCGTTGTACCTGAAGAGTGAGCGTCCTATCGGGTTGAGGTTCTCTTTTGATGAGAAGATCGGTGGCATGTCGACAAACGCCGAGATCCTGCCAGAATACAACGAGCGCGCTATCGAGCGTCCATATGCGCTCGCTGATGGTGGTGGCTAGAGTGAGAACTAATCCGAAATCGCCGACCGTGACATGGCCGCCTTGTTGAGCGAAGGCCAGAGAAAAAAAGAGACCGCCCATCAACACCAGGTAGCACGCCCCGAAGAAGATCTTGCCATTCAGTAGGAACCATTGCGACTTTTGGTCGCTGGTCACCCACTGAGCAAGTTGATCACCGAAATAACGAGATTCAAAACGACCTCGAACAAACAGCTTTACGACGAGGATGTTGGATAGGCTATCCACCACGTGTCCCAAAGCGCGGCTCAGCTTAGAAGAGGCTTGAGCCGAGTACTGTTTAGCTCTTTTGGCGATGAACGTGGATCCGGCAGCGTAAACAAGGCTCCATATGAGCATGATCCAGCCAAGCGGTGGATAGACCCATGCAAGAGTTGTCACAGCTATGACCAACCCCACAACAATCGGAAGCACTTGTTGCAGAGGGAACTCGATCATAACGGGCAAGGTACGCATCAGGTTGTTCAGCTGATTGGAGAGCTCCCCGGTTAGATGATCCTGGAAATAGCTGTAAGGAGCTTCTGCCAACGAGACAAAACCTTTCAGACCGATATCAGAGGCGATCCGAGGTGAGATCTGGAGATGAAGCCAGTCCCAGGTCCGCCACACGATCTCGGTGACCAGCGAGGCAAGGAGATAGTAGACGATGGCGATCCATAGGGAATCGATCCAAGGCACTTCACCTGACACTGTTGCACGGTCCAGGATCATCTTCACAATATAGGCAGAGAGGGAAAAGCTGATCCCCGTATATAGAGCGACGACGCACTGGATCAGCAGTTTGCCTTGGTAGGGCTTTGCGCTTGTCCACGCAAGCCGAAGAAGCGACACAGGAGTTGACATAGCCTTACAGCTTGGGATCATAGAGATCCCAATACCATGCGCCAGGGTGACTTGTTGTTTCAAGTGCCGAGCGGCGACTACGGTGTCTGGAGCGTAGTGTTCGGGGAGGGGTCAGCTGCTTTGACAAGCTGCATCTCAGCTGGAAGGCCCTCACTAGTAGGTGACCACCAGCCGCCGCCTAAGGACTGGAAGAGAGCGGCTACATCAGAGAGTTGCGTCCCTCGAGCTTGAGCTGCCGTGCTTAGGAGTTCTCGGTACTGTCGCTCTGAGTCCAAGACAGCGATCGCATTGACGCCGCCTAACTCAAACTGCTGCTGCGTGATCGTCCAGCTGGAACAGGCCTCTTTCTCAGCGGACTCGTAGCAGCGAAGTGTTTCGGAGCCATCACGGAGTGCCTGTAGACTGTCACCTACGTTCTTAAAGCCCTGTAGGATCGTATTGAAGTAGTTAGAGGATGATCCTTCATAGGCGGCAAGGGCTGCTTTGCGTTTGGCTACGAGCTCACCACCATGGAAGATAGGCTGAGCGAGCGCAGCTCCCAGGGTGAGTAGCGTGGTGTGCAGGGAGATGAGAGGAGCGGCATTCAGGCTAAAAGGCCCGAACCCGGCCGTCAGGCTAATCTGTGGGAACATATTCGCTGTGGCAACACCCACCTCAGCACACGCCTTTCGCAGCTGAGCCTCAGCGGCGAGGATGTCAGGCCGTTGACGCACGAGGAGTGAGGGAATGCTCACGGGGATCTCGTTGGGAAGGGAGAAGTCGGCGAGGTGGAAGGAGGGGACTTCTTGGTCAGTCGGGAATTTCCCTAGGTAGACCGCGAGCTGGCTGTGGGTGGTTTCTAGATCATATTCAAGGGAGGGGAGCCGAGCACGCGTCTGCTCGAGCTGACTTCTTTGTCCCAGGAGATCCATCTCTGCAACACCTCCCAGGGGGCGTTGGCTCTCCATGATGACGAGGCGAGCTTCCTGGAGCGCGACGATCTTTCGGGTGGCTTCTAGCTGAGCTCGCAAGGCCGCCTCGGTGAAGGCGGTCGTGCTCACATTCGCAATGAGCGTAAGGCGAGCGGCCTTCAGCTCATAGTCCTGGTATTCGACGTCTTGACGAGCCGATTCAGCTTGGAGGCGGCTTCCACCAAAGAGGTCGAAGTTGTACGAGACCTGAACCGATGTATTGAGGAGGTTATAGACGCTGGGCAGGCGGTGAATGGAGAACCCGGGAAAGGCAGCAGCAGCTTCCTTAGCTGCCAGGGGGCTATTCGGGCAGGGCTCAAAGAGGGTAGAGCCAAGGCAGGGGCGCCTTGTAGAAACGTTTCGTAGATTGTACTGATCAGCCGACGCATTCAGATCGAACTGAGGAATAAATAAGGTGCCGATCTTAGCACGGGTCTGCTCCTGCGCTTGACGCAGGGTGCTTTCGGCCGCTTTCAGAGTGGGGCTTCCTAGGAGGGCAGTCTGTATGGCCTGGTTCAGCTTGTCTGACCTGAATAGCTCCCACCACTGGCTGGGGATCTCAGCTCCATACTGAATGGCGGGTCCGATAGTACTTTCATCGCAGAGTGATTCTTGGGTGTAACTCTCGATGGGCAGGTCATCTGGACGGACGAATTTGGGATTGTTGACGCACCCAGCACAGAGCAGGCCTAAGAGGATCGAGAGATAGTTCGCTTTCATGATTCGTCTCGTCAATCCAAGGTTCGTCGGTAGAAGCGGATGCCTAAGATCAGCATGACCAGCGCAAAGACTAGGAGAGGCCACATGTTCGGCCACAGGTCGACATAGGTGGAGCCTTTGAGCATGATACCCCGGGCAATCCGCATGAAGTAGGTGAGGGGGATCACCGAGCCGATTCGCTGGGCCCACATCGGCATGCCTAAGAAGGGGAAGAGGAATCCAGAGAGCAGAATTGAGGGCAGCAGGGTGAAGATCGCCATCTGCATGGCTTGCATCTGGTTGTTCGCGAAAGAGGAGAGAGTGATGCCGATCATCAGGTTCCCCACGATGAACAGGAGAATCATAGCGAGAAGAATCGGCAGGCTTCCCACAAACGGGACGTGGAAGAGGAGCTTGGCCGACAGCATGATGATGCTGGCTTGGATGATCCCGATGAAGATATAGGGGACGATCTTCCCGCAGATCACCTCGAGCGGGGTGACCGGCATGGTGAGTAGGTTCTCCATCGTGCCGCGTTCACGCTCTCTTGTGATCGCGAGAGCCGTCATCATGATCAGCGTGAAGGTCAGCACAACCCCCATCAGCCCGGGGACCACGTTGTAGCTTGTGAGCGCCTCAGGATTATAGAGGTCATGAGTGACGATGCTGTAGGGAGGGGCCTTGGGGATCATGTCCGCAAGAGGTCCACGAAAGTCCCTGGTCAGGATCGCCTGCACTAGATTCCCTAAGGAAGCCGTAGCACCGCCGGTGGCCATGGGATCGCTCGCATCGGCTTCGACCAGGATGGAGGGTTGCTCTCCGCGTAGCATCTTTCGCGTGAAATCCTCGGGGATGGTCACAACAAAAAGCGCCTCACCGTTCTTGAGGGATCTTGTTCCTCCAGCCTCGTCTTTGACATGGTCTAGGAACTGGAAATAGTCGGAGTTCTTCAGGCCCGAGATGAGACTACGAGTGAAGATGCTTGAATCAGCGGAGACCACAGCTGTGGGGAGGTATCTTGGATCGGTGTTCACCGCATACCCAAAGACCACGAGTTCGAGGATCGGGATCCCGATGATCATGGCAAAGGTCAGTCGATCGCGACGAAGTTGGATCAGCTCCTTGATCACCATCGCTATCCAACGAGAAAAGGAAAAAGAGAAGCCGATCATGAGTTTGGCTCTGCATGGCTGCCAGTACGACGCATGAGATGGATGAAGACATCCTCTAGACTGGTCGGGACCAGTTCTACTCGGTGACTCGTGCCCACCACGGACCTGATCGAACGATCTAAAAGTTCCTTGTCCTCTCCACCTACATGCAACACGGTCCCAAAGATGATGGTCTGGCTCACCCCAGGTAAGTGCTCAAGGGAGCGGTTCAATCGCTCGAGTTGTTCGCCATAGATCGCAAACGTGAAAAGATGCTGCTGCGCTACGATCTCGCTGGGGGTGCCTTGTGCGATCACTTGCCCATCAAAGATGTACGCTACGCGATGGCATCGCGCCGCCTCATCCATATAGTGAGTGGTGACAAGGATCGCGATACCACGTCCGGCGAGTTCATAGAGCTCTTCCCATAAGTCACAACGGGCTTGGGGGTCCATGCCTGCTGTCGGTTCATCCAAAAGAAGGAGCTTGGGGTTGTGCAGCAGACAAGAGGCAAGCGCCATCCTCTGTTTCCATCCCCCTGATAGGGCCCGTACGAGTTGGTTGGCACGATCGTGTAGCCCGAGCGTCTCGATGGCGTTGTCGATGCGAGCCTTGCGATCGGGGATGCCATAGACCCGCCCGATGAACTCCATGTTCTCTCGGATGGTCAAGTCCTCCCACATCGAGAAGCGCTGGGGCATATACCCGATCTGCAGCTTGATCGCCGCCTGTTGGGTGATGATGTCATGTCCGAGGCAGGTCCCAGAACCACTGTCTGGATGGAGGAGCCCACACATCATCCGGATGGTCGTGGTCTTGCCACTGCCGTTTGGGCCAAGAAATCCAAAGATCTCCCCCTCTCGGACATACATGGACACGTCACGGACGACCGTCTTTTCGCCGAATTTCTTGTAGAGACCATGGACATCGATGGCGATCTCACTCATGGATCACCACCTCCACCGGCTGACCTGGGTGGAGACGAGCGGCATCCTTAAGAGCCGGATGCGCTTCGATCATATAGATCAGCTTGGCACGAGTCTCGTTGCTATAGATGACGGGGGGAGTGAACTCAGCCTGAGGTGAGATGTAGTTGACTCGAGCCTCAATGCTCTCTGGACAGCCGTCGCAGATAATGGAGACGAGGTCTCCGATCTGCACCTGGCTTAGAGCCTTCTCGGGTATGAAGAAGCGCACCTTGATGTTCTGAGGCGGCAGCATCGAAACAACAGGGTGCCCCGCCTCCACCCATTCGCCTACGCGATAGAGCGTATCGAAGATAAACCCAGCATAAGGACTGCAAGCGACCTTCTGGTCTAGCTTCCACTGAGCTTGCACCAAGCTGGCTTCGGCTGCCTTGACCTGAGCCTCTTGAGCCAGGATCTGATCGTCTCGGCCCGGCAACTCCCCAGAAAGGAGGGTGTTGCGCATCTCAAAGAGTTTCCCCTGATCGCGTTCGAAGTTCGATCGGCTGTTGTCCAGCTGCTGCTGAGAGACCGCCCCGATCTTGAACTGTTCGTCATCCCGAGCTAGCTGAATTTCAGAGAGCTTGACCGATGCCAGAGCCTGCTGAACCTGGCCCCGATACACATTCAGTTCGATCTCCCGCTTGCCGAGCTGGAGATCCTGTAAGGTAAACTTGGCGGCTTGGAGCTGGTCCGAGGCTTGGGCCACCCCAGCTGATTCAGTGACGTGATCTAAGACGAAGAGCTTTACATCCGCCTGGACGCTGTCTCCCCGTTGCACAAGGAGCTCGTCGAGCGTCCCACCCAAGGCCGAGGAGATGTAGACGAACTCTCCCTCGATGTAGCCCTGAAATCGATTGTTCGGCGCATCACTGCAAGAGGCAAGTAGAAGCAGGCTTCCAAGCAGAGCCGTCGCCATGCCCCGAGTTCGATGCTGATTTCGCCCCACGACATGACCCATGCTACCACTCGCCCCCTCCCACAAGATGAACAAATTTTTTTAAAATGCAACTTTAGAGGGGAGGTCGGGAACGAGCGGCTAGTATTTTTGCTTGGAAGGGATCACGCCGCGGACGCCACCACGCGGATCCTCCATATCGCCGTGGTAACGCGGGATCAGGTGGACGTGTAGGTGCCATGAACGTCTGGCCAGTGGTAGGGCCTCAGTTGGCTCCGATGTCGATCAAGCAAGGAATTGACGCGTGGTGTGGGAATCGATGTCGATCTGTTGATGGGATGAGAGAGAAGCGCAATTCCCAGCTTCGCTAAAATGCGGATAGGCTGAGCTAGCAGCCCAGCAACCTGTGGTGAGGTGAGACCGTGCAGAAAGAACGAGAAGGCTCCATACAGGTGCGGCTGATGAGTGGGGGAGGCGATGCATCCGACCTCATGACAGTGCGCAAAGTAATGCGATCAGACCAAGAGTGGGCAATCAGGCTGACTCCTGACCAACTGAGGGTGGGTCGTAATGCCTCGACCGAACCGGCCTTTTGCGGGATCTTCCACGATCACCACCACATAGGGACCTACTTCTGCGCTGGCTGCGGGCTGCCGCTCTTTCGTTCGGGCGACAAGTTTGACTCCGGAACGGGCTGGCCCAGCTTTCTCCGACCCTTTGCTATGGAGAATCTGGGAGAAAGGCAGGACGACTCACACGGCATGCAGCGCACCGAAATCCATTGCGTGCGCTGCGACATGCACCTCGGTCACCGCTTCTCCGATGGACCACCTCCAACTGGTCAGCGCTACTGCATTAACTCAGTGGTACTGGGATTCGATGAGGAGGGGAGTGCTTCTTGGGAACAGACCATGTTTCTGGGAGCTGGCTGTTTCTGGGGTGTGGAAGAGGCTTTCTCTAAGATCCCCGGAGTCTTGAAGACAGAGGTGGGGTATGCGGGCGGCCATACCAAAAATCCCACCTACCAGGATGTCTGCGCGCACACCACCGGCCATGCGGAAGTAGTCAAAGTGACCTATGATCCGAATAAGGTCTCGACTCAAGAGATCCTGCAGCACTTCTTCGACATCCACGACCCTACTACCTTGAATCGACAGGGACCCGATGTGGGAGATCAGTATCGATCGGTCATCTTCTTCACTCAACCCGGGCAGGAGGGGACCGTCCGGCAGGTTATGCTCCAACAGCAGGCATCCCGTCCTATCACCACCCAGATCGATCTGGCGCCGCCTTTCTATCGAGCAGAAGAAATGCACCAGCGCTATCACGAAAAGCATGGCGGCTCTTGCCGCTTCCACCAATAGCACATCGCCGTTAGGATGGCCTTCCGTGAGGAGGACCATATGACCTATCCATTCATCGACAAGATGTTTGGTTCCTTCTATGAACAGACGTCACCACCAGGCATGACCTATGGGGTGGTTGAGCGGGGAGAGCTGGTCTCGACAGGTGCATTTGGTGTTTCCTCCATACAGTCCGGTAAGGCGGTCGATGTAGGGACGGTTTTTCGCATTGCATCGATGACGAAGAGCTTTGCGGCGGCGGCTATCCTCATGCTCCGCGACCGAGGTCGTTTACGACTGGAACAGTCAGTCCGGACGTTCCTGCCGGACTTGCCCGATGACTCTCTTTGGAACGCCACGACCCTTTTCCATCTACTCACCATGCAAGCCGGGTTCCCGACCGATGACCCGTGGGCTGATCGACAGCTCTGGTCGGATGACGAAGGCTTTTCTGAGATCTTTCGCTCCGAGCTGCTTCGTGTGGCGCCACCAGGAGCCGAGTACCACTATTCAAACCTCGGCTACATGCTGCTAGGCAGAGTGATCTCTCGAGCTTCCGGTCGACAGGCTCTGGCCTTTATCTCCGAAGAGATCCTTGCTCCGCTAGGTATGACCAACACCATGTGGGACTTTTCCGGTGTCCAGAACGACGTCGCTGTTGGCTATGCGCGACGTGGTGATGTGTTAGTCCCTGAGAGGGAAGCGAGAGTCACCGGGGATGGAGCTGTATTTGGTGGATTGGCAAGTACTCTAAATGACTTGGCTCGATGGATCGGTTTTCTTACAGGAACTCGTCAGAAGGCGGGTCCTGGGGAAGTCGTTTTGAGCTGGGAGTCGCGTCAGGAACTTCAGAAGGCCGTTGTGCTGGTGCCGCCGATGGCTAAAACGGAGGAGTATACTGGATATGCATGCGGGCTCTGCAGGTATTCAGGCTACAAACAATGGGCTGTCGGACACAGCGGTGGGCTTCCAGGATTTGGGAGCCATATGCGCTGGTTCGGGGACGGCTCTGGCATCATTGGGTTGAGCAATATGACCTATTGTCCGGTGTGGGAGCCATGTCGCACCGCTCTCGGGATCCTCGCTAGGGATGTCACTGCTGGGGTGCCCCTCATGCTCGCGATCGTCCAGGGTCGAGCGCAGGACCTCATCTCGCTCATCCGGACCTGGGACGATGATGTGGCGGACAGACTCTTTGCTTCGAACTTCTTCCAAGACTGCGACCGAGACGATGTACAAGCGAATTTGGCTCGAGTGGCTTTTCTCATGCATGATCCAGAAGTTCGGGCAGGGCGGGGTCTCTCTGGAACACTCATGAGCGGGCAGAGAGCGCTGCTCTCCTTTACGTTGGCACCAGCCGAAGAAGGTCGGATCCAAGCGGTTAGCTTTGTTAGCGGCTAGATCCGATCGATTGAGAAGGTCTTGACCGTACAGCTTCCAAAGTTGAGACTAGAGCCGGTTTGAGCAGGCTGCGAGGTTGTCCTCGGACAACCCACTGCCACCTAGAAGTCGTGTTGAGGTCCTCATCGTGATCGATTCCCCTAATGCAACCTATGAAGTGCCGCTCACTGCGTGGCATGCAGAGCTTTCAGAAGAGGAGTGCCGACGCGCTCAGCTCTGTTTAGAGTCTGGAGGTGTGCTTCTCTTCCCGGGATTGGCTTTTACTCTTACTGATCAAGAGCGTCCGTTGCTTGACCATCCCGATCCTACGGAGGGGAGGGTGAAGAATGTCAGCTACGATCCAGCGAATGACTCATTACGAGGAACGATTCTGGAAGGGACGGAACGGGAGACGGCTCGCGCCATGCTAGCTCGCTATAGCGAATGTGCTAGAGAGCTCATTCTAAAGATCTGCCCAGCCTATGCCGCTCACCTTGTTACGAAGAGAGCAAGCTGGCGTCCAGTGGAGATCGAGGGCCGGGTGCCCCTTTCCTGGCGTAAAGACGATCGGTTGATTCACGTGGACGCCTTCCCTTCGACCCCGACTGGGGGTCATCGTCTGCTTCGTGTCTTCACCAATATCCACCCGACCGGTCGCGCCCGCGTCTGGGTGATTGGAGAGGAGTTCCAGGCCGTCATGGAGCGTTTCCACTCTAAGGTGCCGGCCTACTCCGCGGCCGTTGCTTATCTCCTGTCCATGTTCCACCTAACTAGGGGATTGCGCACCTCCTATGACCACACCATGCTTGCCATCCATGACCTGATGAAGGGAGATCCTCAATACCAGCAGTCGGTGCGCAAGACGCGTCTTGAGCTCCATCCTGGTACGACGTGGGTGACCTTCACCGACCAATGCTCCCACTCCGCTCTTGCAGGACAGCATGCTCTGGAACAAACCTTTGACCTCGATCCAGAAGGCCTCCTCTACCCGGAGTTGAGCCCGCTCAGAGTGCTCGAAAAGTATACAGAGACCAATTCGTAGGGATGTAAAATGGCTTCAGAAAGTGTAACGCAGCTCATCGACGAAATCCTGAAGATCAAAGGCAAGAAGATCCTCACGCTATCTACGCTAGACGATAGTTTTGTGGTCGACGTAGACGCATCAGGTCGCTTTGGCTACCAATTCGGCGTCAAAGAGCTGTTTCTTGCCAAGCTGCATCGGGCTATGCGCGGTGGCGGCGGACTCGTCATCCGTCAGTTTCTGGAGCTTCGCGTGAAAAGAACGACGCCCAGCTTGAAGGAGATGTGGCTTCCGGAGAAGAACATCTACATAGTGGGCTTGGGTGGCAACAGGTGGGTTGGGTGTTCACGGGCCGAGGTAGAAAGTTGTTGCGAAACAGATGCGAAGACGGGGCAGCCTCTGCCCAAGGAAGAAGGAGTGCACTACCAGCACTTTGGAATAGCCGAGACATAGAACTCAGGTTCGCTGGCATTGCAGGGAAAGCGCTATTGCGTTACGAGCTGGGTCCAATATCTAAGTGCTATGTAGGACGTGCCGTGACCAAGTTGCTCTATATTGAAGCCTCCCCAAGAAAGGAGAGATCTTCCTCCATACAGGTGGCCAAGGTCTTTCTGGACGAATGGAAGAGACTCCATGCAGGAGATGAAGTGGTGACGCTGGATCTTTGGAAGACAGACATGCCGCCATTCGATGGTGAGATCATCGAAGCCAAGTACGCCATTCTGCATGGTAAGAAGCCGACTCCTGAGCAGGCCAAAGCATGGAGGGTTATCGAGGAGTTCATCAGAGAATTCAAGAGCGCGGACAAGTATGTCTTTTCTGTCCCGATGTGGAACTACTCGATTCCGTACAAGCTCACCCACTACTTGAACATCATCGTGCAGCCGACCTACACGTTCAATGCGAAGGCCGACGGCTCCTATGAGGGGCTCGTCGTCGGTAAGAAGGCACTACTGGTGTACGCCCGTGGAGGTGATTACAGTCCTGGATCGGGGGCAGATGCGCTGGATATGCAGAGCAAGTATATGGACCTGGTTCTTGGATTCATTGGGTTCAAGGACATCCAGTCGATCATGGTAGAGCCGACCATCGCTCCCAAGGAAATCAAGGAGAAGGCTCTGCAAAAGGCCATGGATCAGGCCAAACGAGCTGCAGTGGACTTTTAGGCTGCCAGGCTTGAAGCAGCTCGTGCGTGCTCATCAATGGGCCGCGGCTGAGGCATCATTCTTTTTGATGACCAGCCAGGAATTGTCCTCTACCGCTTTCATCCGAACCAAGGTGAACTCTCCCTTCAGGTGAGTTCCCTTCAGGAT
>JBMOFD010000044.1:0-15152 GCA_049314435.1 Chlamydiia bacterium
AGCACAATCATTGCCAAAAACAAATTCAACTTTACAATGCGTATAAAATAACAATTTAGATCCATGTCTCCACAGACGTTCACACTCGCTGTCACCGGTGCTGCAGGGCAGGTTGCTTATGCTTGGCTCTTTCTGCAGCTGCACCAGCTTGAAAGGCAGGGGATGAGCGTTGATCTGCGGCTTTGTGATGTGGAGGCTCAGCAGGGAAATCTGCGTTGCATCGCGGATGAGCTCATCGACTGTGCTAGTCCTGCATTGCGAGCGGTGAGCTGTCATCAAAGCCCTGAAGAGGCCTTTGAGGGGGCTTCCTCGATTGTGCTGTTTGGTGGATTGGCGAGGCAGCCTGGGATGTCGAGATCGGATCTTCTGCTGACCAACGCTTCGATCATGGCGGACCATGGCAAGGCCATTGGGAGGACAGCCGACCCGTGCTGTGACGTCTTGGTGGTGGCCAATCCTTGCAATACGAACGCTCTCGTGGCGTGGTCCCATAGTGGTCGGTCGCCTCACTCATTTCGAGCGATGACACGCCTGGATCACCAGAGGGCTGCGGCTGCTTTGGCCCAACATATAGGTGTTCCGGTTGCGGAGGTATCGCGAGCCTGTGTCTGGGGCAACCACTCTGAGACCTGCGTGCCCGATCGATGGCATGCGCGTGTGGGAGGCAAGCCAGCCGTCTCGGTTGTCCCAGAGAGCTGGCTAGCGGACGAGTGGCCGGCCCGCGTTCGAGGCAGGGGAGGAGACCTTCTTCGCCGGCGAGGTCATAGCGCGGCGGGGAGTGCAGCCTGGGCGGCGCTTTTGGCTTGGCGGGATCCAAGAGCGCTTTCTCCTGGAGAATGGGCGAGTTGTGGACTCTGGACTGAGGAGGGGACACAACTTCCTGCTGGACTCTATTGTGGTGTCGCCTGTACCTCAATGAATGGAAGGCTGACATGGGTAGCTGATGCCCTGGAGCCGGACCTGCTCGCAGCACTGCGTCCCTCTCTTCAAGAGCTCACGGAAGAGAGAGACACAGTGCGGCATCTCTTGGGAGGGGGAGGAGCATGAAACCAACTATGGCGTTGGCGGCGAGTCCCTTTGCGGACGCGCCCCTGCTGACACATTTTGCGGCTACTTTGGCCCATCGCTTGCGCAATCCATTAACTGGGATTAGCACAGCCATCCAACTCTTGCAGATGCAGGAGCAGGGAGGGCAGCTGCACCATTTGATCGAACAGGAGATCCAGCGGATCGACGCGGTGGTCAAGGAGATGCTCCATTTCGCCGACCAGCCGATGGAACCTCCACAGGAGATCCCATTAGAAACGCATCTACTTCCTCTATTGCCCTGCGAGCGCGATTTCATCTGGGATGGTCTAGAGGGTAATCCCTACGTCGTATGTCGACCTCTAGAGCTCGCCCAAGTCCTACACACTCTCCTTCACTACCTCCACAGTGTGACTCCAGATCACCTTCCGATTCACGTACGAGTGACTCGTCATGCAGGACAACCCCACCCGCATCTAGCGCTGCGGCTGGCTCAATCAGATGAGTCGGGTGTTGTCCTCTGTACGGGCAGAACGGGGTGGTTTGGTGATGAGGAGCGGATCCCTGGTTCCAGTATGGCCCTCTCCATGGTCCAGACGATCCTCCTTAGTTATGGTCTCCAGCTGCGTGCTCAAAAGACAGCCACCGACGATCGTATCCTGATCGCCGAGCTTCCGATCATGCCCCTGGAGCTTGCATGACCCTACGCCAGCTCTTGATCGTCGATGATGAGGAGAACATCCTCTTCGGCCTAAAGAAGCTCTTTGAATTGAAAGGATATGAGGTCCTAGCCGCGCCCGATGCGATGACAGCTTTGGGTTGGCTGCGTGCCAAGAAAGGACAGCGTATCGAACCGGAGGCGATGCTCCTCGATGTGCAGCTGCCAGACGCGCTCGGTTTAGATGTCCTGCGCGAGGTGCGCAAACTACGACCTACGATGCCCGTTTTGATGATCACAGGTCATGGCAATGTACCAGAGGCGGTTGCCGCACTCCAACTTGGCGCCTCAGACTATATCCTTAAGCCGTTCCATGTGGATGAGATCCATGGTCGTTTGCAACGTGCACTAGAAGCTAAACGTAATGCAGGCAGCAAAGGACCGCGTTCTCAAGGTGCCATGGAGCCCGATGTCTGGGCCATGGGCCCCAACCCACAGATGGCTCTTCTCCTGGATCGTCTTGAACGGACCGCGGCTAGTCCCGCAACGACGGTACTGATCTACGGGGAAACAGGAACGGGTAAGGAGCTGGTTGCTCGACGCCTACATAGCCTGGGCGAGCGCGCCTCTCGTCCACTGATCGAGATCAATGCGGCGGCACTCACCAAAGAGCTGCTGGAAAGTGAACTCTTCGGTCACGAAGCAGGGGCGTTCACTGGCGCCACAAGACAAAAGAGGGGCCTCTTTGAAGCGGCTCACGGCGGGACACTCTTTCTAGATGAAGTGGGAGATATGGAGCTGGGCATCCAAGCCAAGCTCTTGAGAGCTCTACAAGAAAGAAGGATCCGTCGCGTGGGCGGGCTAGAACATATCGAGGTCGATGTTCGATTTGTAGCCGCTACCAATAAGGACCTAGCTCAAGAAGTGAAGGCTGGACGATTTAGAGAGGACCTTTTCTACCGCTTAAATGTCGTCTCTCTCCATGTGCCAGCTCTCAGAGACCGCTTGGATGACTTGGAAGCGCTGGTGCTCCACTGGCTTGAGCGTCTCAATCGAGAACTCAACCGGTCAGTCAAAAGCGTTTCTCCAGAAGCTCTAGCTCGGCTACAGCAGCATCCCTGGCCAGGCAATATCCGGGAGCTGCGCAATTGTTTAGAACGAGCCCTGCTTCTAGAATGCTCAGGTGAGGAACTCGCTGCTGAACATCTTCAGTTCTTGCGTCCCGCAGACTGAGTCCGCTCCGATCCGTGTTTTCTCTGTGAAAGGGAAGTCGCTGCATGCCAGCTCCATCTATTAGCGTCGTCGGAGCTGGCTTAGCAGGTCTGGCCATTGCAGAGGCTCTTCTACAGAGGGGCGCCCATGTGACGCTCATCGAACAGACAGGCGTGGGGGCAGGAGCCAGTGGGGCAGCCACTGGCCTGCTTCACCCCTTTCCAGGCCTGCGTGCTCAGATACCATGGGAAGGAGAAACCGCCTTCTCTGCCGCGTGCCAGCAGGTGACCATCTGCTCCGACATCGAGCCGGACGTCATTCTGGCTAGGGGCGTATGGCGCCCTTGTAATCCTTCGCAGTCTGACGCCTTTCGCAAAGTGGCCACTGCACACGGCACCGATTTCCATGTGCAGTGGTGTGAAGCGGGACCTCCGGTGGCTCTTCCAGCGGGTATTGCCGCCCAAGAGGGGCTTTGGATTCCCAATGGACTCGTCGTGGATGTGCCTCTCTACCTCGCCACCTGGTGTCAGGACCTCGTCCAGAGGGGCATGAAGTGGGAGCAGAGATCTTGGTCCCCATCGGATATCACAGGCATCACCGTCCTGGCCACCGGTGCGGAGCTGGGGCGTAGCCTGGGCCTGGAGCTGGTTCGTGGACAGTCCCTCTGCCTGCAAGTTCCCGATGCGGTTCCTCTCAGCTGCGGTGTGGCGGGGCGTGCCTATATCGCTCCAGGTCATCATGGATGGTGGGTCGGTGCAACCTTTGAGCATGGAGCGACGGATTTGGTCCCTTCACCTGAGGCGGCTAAGGAGCTCCTGAGGCCTCGATTGAGTGAGATATGGCATGGACCTACGCCTCTTCTGGATCAGCCTCTTCTTGAGATCCGAACTGGCTTTCGAGTGAGTGCCCCGAGCCACTTGCCTGTTGTAGGGCGGTGGCACGGTGATGTATGGATCTATTCAGGACTCGGTAGTAAAGGGCTCATCTACCACACGTATGTGGGGGATTTGCTGGCCCAAGCCATATTGGAGGGCAGACCTCTTCCCGATCCGATTCAGTATCGACCTAAAGAGGTGGCCACGTGAACGATGCTCAACTGCTTGGCTGCGGCGCCTCCATGGGAGTGCCCGTCATCGGATGTCGATGCGCGGTCTGCACCAGCCGCGATCCTAGGAACCAGCGCTTGAGAAGCTCCATGCTGGTGCGGGCGGAGCGACCTGCAGAAGATCCGATGGCTCTGCCTATCACCCTCCTCGTTGATTGCGGTCCCGATTTTCGCGCACAAGCTCTCCGTACCCACTTAGACCGTCTCGACGCTGTGCTGATCACGCACGCTCACATGGATCATATCGGTGGCATCGATGATCTAAGGGCCTTCACTGTCGATGGGCAGGGGCCTCTGCCCCTGATCTGCCACGAGTCGGCTGTTGAGGACCTCCGCATGCGCCATCACTACATGTTGCAGACGCGTGAAGGGAAGAAGCACCCTCAGTTAACCCTAGAAGTTCTGCATGGAGATCTGGGAGAGTTTTCCTTCGCGGGCGAGACCATTCAGTGGATCACGTTTGATCAGATGGGAACTCTGGTAGTGGGGTATCGGCTAGGGGATCTTGCCTACATCACCGATATGTGTGAGCCACCGGAAAGGCTGGGTGAATTCTTACAGGGCGTGCAGACTCTAGTGCTCAGCGCACTCCAGAGGAAGAGCCACGCCTACTTCTTAAGTGTTGCAGAAGCCGTCGCACTGGCCCAGCAATGGAAGGTGCCACGTACAATCCTTACCCATTTGTCCCATGACGTAGATGCCGTTTCAGTGTCAGCGACACTACCCCCCAGCGTTGAATTAGGATATGATGGGTTAGCCATTGAGTGGTCGCGGCTTACTCCGAGAAAATCATGAAAGATACAACACCAGTCGTTCCCCTCGACGATGAAGAGTGGAAAGCAGCCGGAGATCTGAGCTCGAGGCTAGATCCCGCTCAGTGGCTAAAGACGGCCTCTGAAGGTGGTCTGCGCTGTCTTCTTATTGGGGTCTACGAAGGTCAGGCGGGAAAGGCCCCCGCCGAAGAGAACATCAAGGAGCTGGAGCGGTTGTGCGACACCTTTGGGATCGACGGAACAGCCTCTCTGCTTTGCCCTCTACGGAAAATCGATCCAGCGACCTTTTTAGGTAGCGGTAAGATCGAGGAGATCCACCAGATCTGCCAGGAGCAGAATTTCCAGGCGGTGGTCTTCGATGAGGAGATCTCGCCAGCACAGCAGCGTAACCTAGAAGAATTGCTCCGCAGGCCGGTATTAGACCGTACTGAGGTCATCCTTGGTGTGTTTGCCCTTAGAGCCCACTCTAGAGAGGCCCGTCTCCAAACGGAACTGGCCCAAGCCAAGTACCAGTTTCCCCGACTACGACGACTCTGGACCCACCTTGGACGACAGTCTGGATCTGGGTCAGGAGGAGCCTATTTGAAAGGGGAGGGGGAAACCCAGCTGGAGATCGACCGTCGGCTTCTTCGACGTCGCATCGAGCGGCTGGAGCAGCAGCTCAAAGAAGTGCGCAAGCAGCGCGAAACGCAGCGGCATGCTCGCGAGCGGTCTGGGATCCCGACCTTTGCGATCATTGGCTACACAAACGCCGGTAAATCCACCCTCCTGAATGCCCTTACCCACGCGGGTGTGCTGGCCGAGGACAAGCTTTTTGCCACTCTAGACACCACCACGCGCAAGTTTGCGCTGCCTAATCATCAGGAGATTCTTCTGATCGATACGGTAGGATTCATTCGCAAGCTGCCTCACCAGCTGGTGAAAGCCTTTAAGTCGACTATTGAGGAGGCCACCAAGGCGGATATTCTTCTGCATCTGGTCGATGCTAGCCATCCTAATGCCCTTGAACAGGCAAAGACGACCATAGAGGTACTTAAAGAGTTGGGTGCTGAGGATCGTCCTATCCTAACACTTCTGAACAAGATCGACGCCTGCTGCGACCGCATTGGTATTGAGCGTTTGCGCATGACATTTGCGCGTGTCCTGCGCATCAGCGCCCTCACCCATGAGGGCTTTGATGAGCTCATGGAATCGATGCAGCAGATGCTGTCGGGGCTGAGAGACCGACTTGTTCTACGCATTCCCCAGGCAGACTACGCCGTCGTATCTTTCATCCGTCAGCATGGGCATGTGGTGTCTGAAGAATATGATGAGAACGACGTCATTGTGACCTGCGATCTACCTAAGACGATGCGCCACCAGGTGCGCAAGTATGAGCCTGCGGAAGAGAATCAGGCGTAGCGGGGGTGTGGGGCGCTGCCCCACGGCCCCACTGAAGGACTCCGTCCTTCAGACTACCTGAGTGATGGAGCACAACCATTCGTGACTGGATTCACTGTGGCCGCTCTGTAATGACGTGCAAACGTGCCGGGCGACGATCCGGGGGAGAGTACTGAATCCATAGTTTGGCCCAATACGGATGTTCCATCAACCATTGAGTATCTGAGACATCAGGAGCCTCCATGGAGGGCATAGAGGCTCCAAAGAGTACCCGTACCGGGCGCAGCTCGCGGAGGGTCTTCTGTAAATGAGCCTGCCATTGGGGATCTTTAAGGTTGGGTTCTGGTCCCCAGGGGCCTGTGAGCGGGGTCCCAGACAGGGATGTGACGCTCAGAATGTGCTGTTCAGCCTTCCTTGCCCATTCTTCAGGCTCCGTGGCTTTTAGCTCCGCCACCTCTTGGGGGTTGAGAAGAATGGCTTCCCATTGTCCAGGGGCCTTTTGGAGGTGGAGAAGCAGCGGTTCCATGCGTTCAGGAAAGTCTGCTGGGAGGGTGATGCCCCATGGCTGGAGGGCGAACGGGCTATGAAGGAAGCCACTAGGAAGTAGCTTCGTATCCGGTGGGCCATTCGCGCTGGTGAAGTCCACTTCAAAGTCTTCAATGCCGGTCCCCTCTGCGGTGGCAGGGATCGCCTCAAGCGAGGTACCTTCGATGAGTCCTTGTTTGAGGCTCACACCGATCTTTAGCTGGGCAGCTTGAAATTTCTGTTGGAAGGCATCCCCAGTCTTAGCGGTCTGCTTTTCGAGGTCGACTTCGATCTGTCGTTCCGTGCCGGCTTCGATCTGCTTCACCACAGCAAGGGAGGGCAGAGGTTTTGCCATTTCAGAGGGCTGAACCCACTGCGCCTTGATCCGATCCTGAAGACGATGGACTTCCTTTAAGAGATGCTCTCCCTTTTGATCTTGAGCGGCCCCTAGTCGAACGAGCAGCTCCTCAAGTTTTGCAGCTTTTCTCTCGAAGGACTTTTGGAGAGAAACTTCCTTGTCTGGGTGAAGAAGCTGATCCAAGGTGGGAACGCGAAAGCCGCGTGTCAGAGACTGCTGCAGCTCGTTGAGAGAGGAGCTCTCTTCTTGCGATGCTGCAGTCGCAGAGGTCATGGCCCAGATCGCGCCAGCCTGCGCCAGGTTGGTGAGCTCCTGCTCTAGAAGCTGAGGGAGCTGAGAGTGAATCTCCTGTTGCTCCTGCTCGAAGCATACCTGCGCCAAGGCCTCCATGTCGGAAAAGAGCGAAGGATCGCGGGCTCTATACGTTGCTATCTGAGCGGCTAGGGTTGGGCTCACTACGATCGTCAACGATTGGGTTTTCTCTCCGCGTTCATCGGGGACTAAACCCCGCATCCGAGCGGCAGCCTGTTTGAGTTTGCGCAGAGGGATGGGTGCGACCAAGTAGAGAATGCCGGTCTCTCCGTTGCGGGGCTTCAGGTCTGTGCCGCGACACTGAGCCTGTTGGTAGACGACCACCTTCTCCTGCTGAGCCAGAGATTCACTGGAGGGAGGGTCTGACGTTGTCCGAGAGGGCAAGACGAGCCTCAGTTGAGGGGCCGACTTCGCTGTTCCGGCAGACCAGGTCAGCGCTAAGGGGCGTCGACCATCCGAAAGGGGGTGCAGCTTGGCTAAATCATAGGCCATCTGCACGGCCCCTTCATGATCAAGTAGGCCGTTAGGATCGATCACGATATGGGGGCAATACTGTCGTACCGTCTGATCGAGCCCTTCTTTGTCTCCGGCTCCCTGAGGAGCCGTCGCGAGCTGAACATCATGGAGAATGCCAAGGTCGGCTTGGGCATCCTCCAATCGCTCGTGGATCTCCGTGTCGGATAGCATCACAGTCGGTGTCTTGGCGACCGTGGGAGCTGTCCCGGAGGAGGCCACAGAAGTTCGAGCACGAAGCGGGGCCCCGGTCGCATTGAGGCTGATCATCTCGCCCGACGTCGTCGTCTCTGACTGCAAGATAAATTGGCTAAAGAAGGAACGGATCTGGCGTCCCTCTTCAGGATCGGCCAGCATCTGATGAAGCTTGCTGGCATTCTGCAGGTCCGCAGGGCTACACCCAATATTCTCAAGGCGCCGTCGCAGGAAGGGGTCGTCAAGGAGCGCCTTTACGACCTTGTCTGCGGCACGAATTGTGCGTTCTATCGTCCAGAAGGCTGGATTTTGAGTCTGGACTACGGTGAGAGCTGCAAGGAGAAATGGGTCAGAAAAGGACTGGTTGGACGGCCAGTGCGCATATTGATAGGGAACTGCCCCGAGACTCGTTTCGTCTTGCGGGCCAAAATCCTCGAGCCAACTCAACTGAGCCGCTTCCGGTAGGGTCTTGGTCACGAGCAAGGCCATCGCGACCAGGGGTTTTGTATCGTTGCTGTCGATCGAGCGCCTTTCCTCCGGCGTAAGTCCTAAAGGCTCTCCCGATGAATCCAGAAGCCTAGTAACGATTTTTTCCTTGAATGATGGCGTCCAAGCGTCGGGCGCGGACGCCATCAACAGTTGATGGCGTTGGACCTCGTCGAGAGGCGAGTTAAACGCCCTCCCCCGGTCCAATTGGAGCTCAATGAGCTGGTTAGCCGCAATGATGAGCTCGAGAGGGAGGGCTTTACCCGTATCCCTCTGCAGGTTGAAGCTCTCTTGGATGGAGAGGGCCTCGTCGGCTTCATCGAGTAAAATCGAAGCGTGCGCTAAACAGGCAAGGTCGTCATGGCTATCTTTGTCTTGGCGCAGGTTTGAGCTCAATGCCTCCAGCCAGGCGAAGTTCCAAGCGCTCTGTGTGAGAGTCAGGGGTAGGCCCTGGCTAGCACAGCGACGCGCCTCAGCAAGGACATCGGTCTTCGACGCAGCGGACCCCAAGAAGGGAAGCGGTCTTCCCATGAGCTCCCAACCCTGTCGTAGGCAAAGACGACGGAGATCTTCTTCCAGGTTATCGGGAACGACGAGAAAGACAGGCGCCGGCTGCGTAGGCGAGCGGCGTAGATTCTCCTCCGCCATCTCGAAAGCGCGAGCGGGGTTGAGCAGCGAGGTCTTTCCGCCTCCCATGGGCACTTCAGCCATGACGTGTGCCCTTTCGTCCGTGCCGAATAGGTGAAATGCCTCTAGCTGAGCTTCTCGAGCCAATAGGCCGCGGAACCACTCTTGCCTGATGAGCGACGGGGATACGCTGCGCGCCATCCTAGCGCTAGCGATGTTCGTGGCATCGATTGCCTGCTTAGCCATGCGGTGGCCTTCATCCGAGGCTAGAGAGTCTGGCTCTTGCATGTGAGTCTTCCAGGCAACAACGGCTTGCCATGCCTTTCGCACGGACCGTTCCATCAAGGTCACATCGATCAACTCGGTGATGGCTTCATGCACGTCAAGCAGCTCTTTCGATGAAACAGTCGGTATAAGCTCCCGCCAGGGGGCCAAAGAGGCCGCTTGATCCGCACGGAACCACGTTTGGAGAAGTGTGGCGGTCAGTAGTTCGGACACTCCCGCACGTAGAAAGGAAGCCTCAGCAGCGGGAAGACGTTGCAGGGTATCTCGGAGCTTCTTCTCCTCTCGCTCATGAAGCCGTGCCACCTCCTTGGTCATCTCTAGGACCTTTTCCTCGACTTCGTGGAGAGAGGCGCGTATCTCCAAGGTTTTAGGAGCTGGAGCGGATGTGCGAGTCGACGGCATGAGGGGGCTGATCTCAGGACTTGCACGAGATTTTCGGAACGCTGTGCGATCCCCTGGAATCTGCTGGATCACAGGTTGGCGGCCTGTTGCCTTCTTCCAGTCGGCATTCAGTTGCTTCAAGAGCATTTCTGCAGGTTCCTTCAGGAATTTTCCGCCATCCGCTAGACACCGTAAAGTGGCCATCAGTTCCGTTTCGGTCTGAGGGGGAAGGGCGGGATTTGTGGCGCCAAGATAGGCCATCAGCCGCTGGGCCAACAGAGGCATATAGGCCACCAGACCCTCGAGAGCCTCGGCGATGGCGCGAGGTGAGGTCTCTGGCTCAGGCAGAATATCCCCGGATGGAAGCACTCTCAACATCAGCGCCTGCAAAGTTTGGCCAGGATGGCCACTCTGTTCCTTTTTCATCCCAGGAAAGGCAACGAGCAACCCCATGTCGCCCTGTTTACCTGCAAGTGGCAAAGCTAGGCATTTGGGAGGATCCTCGGTCCCGCTTGGAAGATCCGCAAGCCATGTGGGGAGTCGATCCCTGCGATCGGGTGCTACGCGCCAGCCGCTGTCAAGCTCCAGCCACTCCTCGTGAGAGGGTCCGCGAACGGTGCCACGAATCGGGGCTCCATCCAAAAAAAGGTCGCGTAGGACCGCTCGCCGGGGCATCTGATTTGCTTCTGCGGCCTCCGCAAACCTATTCCCAATGGCGGCCAGCCCCTCCCATTTCCATGTGGTATTGAGAGGAATGCACTCGCCGTCTGGGAAGGAGACAGTCGTCTCTTCAGGCGTTTGGGTCAGCTCCGCTGTCTCTTCAAGGGATCCAAAAGCGAAGTAGCCGACTCTCATTGCTTGCTGATCGCTATCCCACCCGAGGATGCTGGGATATCTCCCAAAGATGCCAGGCAGCTTCGACAGTTCTTTCTTGGTCGCGTGCTGCGCTCGCTCATCTTCCAGTAATGATCCCACCTCTCCTTCGCCGAGGAAGGCTCCTCCGGTAGGGAAGAGCTCGGCATTCGGCTCATCCGGTTGCCCTGACCACTGCGGAAAGGACAGCGTCCCTGTTAAAGAGGAGGGACCGCCATGATTCATAAATATGATGGCCTTCCTTGGACGGCCGTGGATCGATGAGTCCCACTCGATCTGGATGCTCTCGCCTGCGGCGGTCATCCGACCTCGAGGTCGGATCTGAGGCTGTGTTGCTAGAAAGTAGTTTCCAGACGTCGGGTCGAACTCCCGGATCCAGTCTCTGGGCACAGTGCATCCTGCAAGCGCGCTCGCGGCGCGCGAGCTCGATACCCTACCTGCGGGCAAACCGCTTCCTAGATGCAGAGTCAGATTCTCCGAGACCTTCAGACGATCTGGGTCTTCGATGCCCGCACCTCTTCTTAACTCAGCCCATCGCTGCCATGGTCGAGCCCCTTCACTAGAGCGGGGCTCGGAGGCTCCCTCGATTTTGTAGATGACATTCCCCATCAGGGTTTGCCAGCGAAGTCGATCGGCAGGGATCGGTTTCTTGCCGTATTCGGCCTCAAGGAGCTTGAGTCTGATCTCTAAAAGTGGATCTAGCAAAGCCACTCTAGAACGACTCCAGGTCGGATCTTCAGCTTTCAAGGGCCGTTCAAGAAGAGTCTCCAAGAGCGAACCCATTTGTTCCAGGATGGGGAGATGCGACTCGGGCACCGGAAAGGGCAGGCCGGCTAACATGGCGGTGCAGAGAGCATTCAGGTCCTCGGCAGATGGCACAGCGTTGGGATTCGCCTGGGCCGCCTTGATCCATCGTGCCCACGTCGGAGCGCCACCCAGGGCGATCAAATCTCCCTGCACATGAGGCGGGGCTCCGGCTCCCAAAGGGGGTCTCCATCGACTGACCAAGCCACAAACCTCAAATGGAAGACCCTGTTCGACAGCAGCGGTCAAGAGCTCGGAGAGCCCCGGCGTTTCCATGGCCAAGGAGGAAGTCGACAGAGCTCTTAAGTCGTATGGGGAAGGCGGTTCGTCCCGTTGCTCTGCACGAAGATGCCCATTCACCGTCGCCTTAAGCTGCTGGGACCTCGTGTCGAGATCCCAGCTTTGCGTACGATACGTGAAGGGTGAGCTTCCGAGCTTATAGGATGCTTGATGCAGGAACTCGACGGCATCAAAGAGGCTGTAAGTCAGCTTGGCTAGCCGAGCGATCGTCTTCAGCTGCCGCTTGGCTGTGATGCCAGTGAAGGGTGTCCAGCCTCTCAATCCCAGGTCGAGACCACGTCGCAAGGCCTCTAACATTGTGCGGGTTTGGTCATGAGCCAGCTGTAGTACAGGGTCCCTTCTTCTAAGCTCCTCTTTATGAGACAGGTTTTCCGGTTCTTCAAATTGCAAAGGTTCACTCACATCGGCCGGGAGATGCTGATGTAGGCCGACGAACTTGATCCAGTGGAGCAGCCCGTTATGAAAATCGATCGCAATGCTTCGGAGGCGTCTACGAACTTCTAGTGGTGTCGGGTTTTGATCCCACTGTGAGAGTGCTTCACCTACCTCGGGCAGCAGCGTGAAGGCCGCATCGGTCTGTTCCCATCGAGCGTCGTTGAATCCTGGTCGTGGTGCAAGCTGATAGAACATCTTGAGGGCAGATAGCCACTGCTGGACGATTTCAAGAGTGCTTTCTTCCAGCATGGCGTCTTGGCTGTACCATGTTTCCTCTGATGTTAGAACGGCTTCTCTTATCGACAAGAGGTCCAACCCTCTTATGAGAATCATCTGCTCCCAATTCTCAGGTGCGCTGCGAAATCCGGTGGTTCTGGCGAAGTGTTCAAAATCCCAGTAATCCCCATATTTAGCGCTAGCCACCGAAGGCAACTTTGCTCTGACATGGTCACTCAGAGCGGGAAATCCTATGAGGGCCGCTTTGAGCTCTGCGATTTTTTCCTGTAGGGTGACTGTCTGGCCCGGGGCGCCCTGTCCCTTCCTATTTTTTGCGGAAGAAGACTCCGAAGGGTCCTTCAGAAAGGCGTTTGGATTGAGACCCACAAGCCTAAGAGGCTGGACATGAGGCTCGGTGTCCCTATGTTGGGCACGAACAGTTCGCTGTGCGATCATCACGGGCCAAACACGTAGGACCTTTTCTAGCCCATCAATTCCTTGTTGAGAAAGGGCCTTTGCCTGCCGGTAGGTCGCATGCGTAGACCCCAAAAACCGGCGTATCTTCAGATCTTCTGGGGAAGCCCCGTGAGGCGGCTGGATGAGAAGATCCGCAGCAATCGCATCCAGAAGTGCCATGACAAGGCGTGAGTGTGGCGCTGAACTTCCCCCTAGGACGTTTTGTAGCCATACGCGCACCGATTTGGCCTTACACGATCCACTTCTCTGTGGTTCGCAGGCGGGTGCCCCCGACAAGGGTTCCCGAAGGTGAAAGTCACAAGCGGCTTGCATTAAGGAGGCAACCGGCACAGGCCGGCCTTGTTGTTTCTCGTATTTCCTAAGCTGCTCCCACCATTGTCTTGTCGTGGGCGAGTGTGCGTGAAGGCTCAAGGCTGAGAGCGCGGCATCGAGGGCGCTGTCTTGAGACGACGATTCCCCGATGTTCTCGCACCGAACTGCAGCCTTCTCAGCCCACATCAGGAGTACCAAAGCACGCCCTAGGTCTTCTTTGTTGAACCGGTAGACCATCGCGGGGAAGACGAGCCCACTTTGGGTTGCGTCATGAACAGTTCCCCATCCCGCATTGTAGAGGGTCAGTTCATAGCTTAGATCTGGGGACTGCCTAACCTGTGCAAGAATCCGATGGTTGATGCGAAAATCGGTTTGTATCGTAAGGGGTATGATCATGGACCCATCGATTCTATCGAGAGCCTCGGGGCTCAGGATCCCTCTCGCGTCGATATCCTGATCAACGCTGAGCGCAGAGAACTTCAAGGGCGAAGATGCGATATCATTAGGCTTGAACAAAGGCGTTTTCAGATTGTTCCAGGCGATGCTACCCCGTTGATATGCACTTCTTGCTTCTTCGAGATCGTGTCTAACTTGCTGCGCTTCCGCAGGTGTTAGGAATTGCTTGTTCTCCAAAAATGACGTACACGCAAGAGCGATGGGCCAAAGGCCAGCAGGGTTCTCCAGGCTGCCATTTTTGGGGCGTTGCACCTGTAGAGTTTCGCCTCCAAAGCGATCGGAGTACCACACCGCTGCAAAGGAGAGTAGTCCCTCCGCGGCAGCCTCACCTGATTTGGTCCTGAAATTTTGAAAATCCCGAAAGATCTCCTCATGCAAGCCGCTCAATTTCCCCATCAGAGCTGATTCAGAGATCTCTTGAGGTCGTGGGAAATCCTGTAGAGCTCTCTGCATCTCGCGATAGGCCGCGGTTGAAACGTCTTCCGCCGCTAACCCAATCCCCGAGCTCTGGCCACTCGTGACAATAGTGGGCCCCTCGCCGGCTCCTGGACTTCCTGCACTCACGGCGCTATCCAGCTGAGCCAGCTCACTGCCTGAGATGTCGATGGTACATAGCGGGCCCAGCTGGCGGAGGACATCAGGCCATTCAGCTAGGCCGGTATTCCCACGGAGGTCCAGCAGCCGCAAATGGCTAAGTGTGCCCAATGAGGGGGGTAGTGATCGGAGCTCGGGGCAGCCGGAGAGATCGAGACTTGCAAGCGACGGGAGTAGATCAAAGCAGTCTGGCAGGCGGTCGATGCGCCTCTCTACTGAGAGTTTGAGGCCGCCCGAGCGAGGGTCCGTAAGCTGTTCTCTCCAGTCACTGGATAGAAGTTGTCTCTCCTCGTCTTCACCCGCCCAGACTTGCACCCTCTCAAGAAAGCGCTTTCGCTCTTGAATGATCCTTACGATGAGGAGGGCTTCCGCAGGTGCCAGACTCTCTAACGCCTCTGGTCCTCCGGTGCCGCTCAAAGGCGCCCCTCCATGTAGGGGTATGATATTCCGGACCCTTCTCGCGAGCGTTGAAATCTGCTTCCCTAGCCATCCCTCGGAGGTGCGCCTTTCAAGATCTGTTCTCAACCCCTCTAAGGCTTCTGTCGCAAGACCATCGACGTAGAACCAAGCCTTCTGATGCTGCAGCTTTCTGAGCGGTTCGGCATCACTAACTCGTCGCGCTCCAGGATCGTCGGGCCTTCGGACTCCACCAAACACCGCACTTCCTCCCTCGTCCCTCTTTTGGGTATTATGAATTATTTTAATCTTTAGCGCCTTAACCGAAGTCGCAGAGAGCCTGCGGGAAACTGGCTGAGCCCGGAAATTCGCTAGAAGTAGCGTTGCTTTGGCAGGTAGAAGTGCCATGAAATTCCGCTGAAGGTCAGCGTCTGCATGGATTGGCATGACCCG
>JBMOFD010000045.1:0-15140 GCA_049314435.1 Chlamydiia bacterium
ACCGCCGCAAGCAGCTAATTGAGCTTCATCGCCCTTGTCCGCATTAGCGGTTGTGGGCTCATCAGCACGACGACGACGGGAGCCGCCGCAACCAGCCAATTGGCTCTCGACGGCTGTTCCATCGCTGTTCAGCACGGATAAAGTGACTTGCTCTTGTTCATTCTGAGCGGTGGGTGCATCGTTGGTAGCAAAGCCGCAGGCTGCTACGGTCATCAAGACCATGGCCATTTTACGCATGTGTAACTCCTTGTTAGTTCACGCAGGGAGGGGCAGTACGCAATACCACCTGCTCTAGCCAAGATATCGCAAGAGCCTATTCTCTTCCGCTGTCCCTCACTCTTTTGGATCAGACTGCGGAAGAACCTCTTTGTACACAGTCTTCTTTGACACCTGATTGAGTTTGGCAACGAGCTTGATCGCCTGCATACGATCGAGTTGGAACGTGGTCTCTATGTACTCGCACTGCTCTCGGTAGGAGCCCTGTAACCAGTCTTGCTCCTCCGCGGGAGGCGCGGCTAAGGCTAAGCACCACTCCCCACGAGGGTCAAGGACTTGGGGATGGCTAGCCAGACGACACGCCTCATCCTCAAGGATCTCTTCAAACTTCTTGGTGAGCTCTCGTCCGATGGCCACTCGTCGGTGGGGAGCCAGCTCAGCGAGGAGCTGAAGAGTCCGGCCCACGCGGTGAGGACTCTCATAGAAAAGGGTGGACCCACGGTAGATGAGGGCATCGATCAGAGTCGCCTTAGCCTCCTGCGTCGCATGGGGTAAAAAACCGATGAACTGGAAAGGGAGCTCCCAACCCAAGGCGGGCCAGAGAGTCATGAAGGCACAGGGCCCAGGGATCACCGTAACCGCTTGACCCGCTGCTCGCACCGCCTTGACGACGACGGAGCCAGGGTCGCATACCGCCGGCAGTCCGGCATCGCTGATCAGCGCTACCTGAGCGCCCTCCTCTAAAAGAGAGAGGACCTTCTGGATACGCGCCTGTTCATTGTGTTCGTGGAGGGAATGAATGGAGCCTCGAGTGCCCACCGCTTCCAGTAGAGGACGACTATGTCGCGTGTCTTCACAGAAGATCGCATCAGCCTGAGAGAGGACCTCTCTAGCACGCGGACTTAAGTCGCTCATGTGACCAATGGGCGTACCAACGAGGAATAGCACGGGGGGGGCTCTTCGAGGAGTGAAAGGTGGCACCCAGATTCGAACTGGGGGATGGAGGCTTTGCAGGCCTCTGCCTTACCACTTGGCGATGCCACCGCTCAGAGTTCTCGACGACTATACACAAAGTGAGACCAAAATGGCAACGATGGGAGAGCGGCCGAAATTGAAGGCAGGGTCCTTCTCTTTTCAAGAAAGGGGCCCAGCCCTAGCCTGGTGTCGAGGCAGGGCTCCGCTTGAAAGGGCTCTTTCGCACGACTTAGTATGGGAGTCCGCTTTGGATCTGTTCATCTCCTTACCGGTGCGATGCCTTTCAGCGGCTTTTTTTACGGCCTTCTTTACATACAGAATGATGCCCCGTTGGATTCGACGGCAAACGGAGCGGGGACAGAGTCAACCGATTCGTTCGGCTGAGGTCGCCGAGTTAGGGGGCTTGCATGCCGAAAAGGTATCCACTCCCACGATGGGTGGAGTGGTTCTCTTAGCCAGCACCCTGGCAGGTGGTCTCTTCGGCATGGACTGGAGCTGCCTTTTCTGCTGGATGCTGCCTATTTTGATGCTCATTATGGGGTCTCTTGGACTATGGGATGACCTGCTGAAGGTGAAGAAAAAAAGCTATCAGGGCCTCCACGGTCGGAACAAGCTGTTCCTTGAACTCTTTGTGGGCGCGGTCTTTGCCTTCTTTGTGGTGAAGATCTCGGGAGGTTCAGCCCTAGCCCCCGAATCCCTTTACATTCCCTGGTGGGGTGTATGGACTGTGGGAGGTATGCTGGCGGCCCTTTCACTAGGTGGTTTAGCGACGGTAGCTTTTGCGGGCACGGTCAATGCGGTGAACCTCACCGATGGACTCGATGGACTGGCGCCCGGTCTACTCGCGATGTGCTTTGGTACCGTTGTGTATGGCTGCCTCCATCTTCCGATGGAGAGCGCCATCGTGCACCCTGAAGTCGTCGTGAATATCGCCGTCTGGTGCTCGGCTGCAGCAGCAGCGTGCTTCACCTTCTTATGGTTCAATGCTTCCAAGGCCATGGTCATCATGGGTGACACCGGATCCTTAGGTTTTGGGGCACTGCTGGGAGCGAGCTGCATCATGCTGCGCGCGGAGCTCGTCCTCCTCATCCTGGGCGGACTCTTCGTGGTTGAGGCCCTCTCTGTCATGATCCAGGTGGCAGTCTTCCAAAAAACGGGTCGCCGCGTGTTTCGCTGCACGCCGATCCACCATCACTTTGAGATGGCTGGAGTGCCCGAACCACGACTGGTGGTGCGTTTCTGGATGGTGCAAGTGATCTTATGTATGGTGGCATTATGGAGCCTAAGCAGGTTCTAATCCTCGGATGCGGCCGTTCTGGTCGAGCTGTCATTCCGGCTCTCCAACAGGAGGGCTGCGAGATCTGGGTCTATGATGATCGAGCTGCAGAGACTCCCGAGGGCTGTCTAAGGTGGTCTGGAGAGTCTAATAGGGAAGGCGTCTCGCAACGAGACTGGACCGAGGTCATTCTCTCTCCTGGCTTTGCTCCCCATCACCCCATCGTCGTTCAGCTGCGTGCACAGGGAGTTCCCATCCTATCTGAGGTGGAGTTTGGGCTCCGTCGGCTCGACCCAGGCGTACGGTTGGGTATCACGGGCACAAATGGAAAGACGACCACGACCGAGTTAGCGGCCTGGATGCTGCAGCAAGCAGGACATCGTGCCAGCGCCTGCGGCAACAATGGGGTGCCGCTTTCCGGCTTGCCATCCGCTGCAGGCTCAGGAGGTCTGGTCATTGAGCTCAGTAGCTACCAGCTAGAAGAGGTGCAGAGGCCCTTCCTCGATGACGCTGTCTACCTCAATCTCACGCCCGATCATCTGGATCGATATGGGTCGATGGAGGCCTATGCCCTGGCTAAGGGGCGTATTCTAGATCTAATGCGGTCCGCTGACCGGGGCGAGCTTCTCGTCCATTCTTCTCTCTTGAACTACTATCCGACCTGGAAGGCTCATCCGCAGATCCGGACGTTCGGCAGTGCCGAGGCCGATCTTCGATGGGAGAGTGGACGCGTGATGATGGGTGCCACGGTCATGGCCGATGCTCCAGGCTCTGTAGTGGATCGCCCCCAGCATGATTGGCTCAATGCTCTCGCGGCCGGATGGCTGGCTGTTCGACAAGGGCTCTCTTGGCCGCAGGTGATGGAACATTGGAGCTCCTTTGATAAGGGGCCTCACCGATGCCAGTGGATAGCGGACCGTCAAGGTGTCCGCTACATCAATGATAGTAAAGGCACCAATCTAGACGCTACACTGCAGGCGATGCTCAGCTATCCACCTGGTCAGATCCTCATTGCCGGAGGGGTGCATAAAGGAGCTTCCTACGCGGCATGGAGGGAGTGTGTGCGAGAGCGCGTGCAGCGCATCCTCACGATTGGACAGGCGGCGGAGCAGATTGAGAGCGAACTGGGTGATCTTGTCCCCGTCGAGCGCTGCACTGTCTTGGATCGAGCTGTGGTAAGAGCTGCCGAGCTGGCACAGCCCGGGGAGACTGTTCTGCTTTCACCAGGCTGTGCCAGCACCGATCAATTCCGCGATTATCGCCACCGCGGCGAGTGCTTTGAACAGTACGTCTTGCAATTGCCGGCGACATCTGACAACGTAAAGAGAGTGGGCTAATCAGCCCGTCTGATCGTTGGGGCTTTCTTATGCGACGTCGCGATGCGGTCTTGATCGCAGTCCTAGTCAATGCGGGACTGATGGTTTTTCTCTTCACCTTAGCTGTCACAGGTCATGACGAGTCCTCGCAGACTCGCCCCCTCCCGTCACAAGGCGAACTGGTGGAGCTCATTCCGAATCCAGCAGATGAAGGGCTCTTCCAGGAGCCGACTCTTCTGGCTCAATCTCCCTGCCTAGATCCGTCGGGCGATGCGGAGATGACCTTTGTGCCCACAGTGTCTCTTGGTGATCCAGAGCAAGGCGTACTTGCGGCAGGACCGACCACGTCTGTGGCTTCCACTCCCGCCACTCCGGCAAAGAGCTACACGGTCAAGAAAGGGGATGCTCTCGAACGCATCGCCAAGCAGCACCACGTCACTGTGGCAGCTCTCATGAAGGCGAACCAGCTTAAAAACACCTCTAAGCTCTCGATTGGCCAGGTGTTGACCATCCCCGGTTCGGCTGGGACCACAGTCGCTTCAGCGGCTAGGTCGACAGCAGCAGCTGAGGTAGAGGCCAACAAGTCGTCAACGGCTCAGATGGCTTCCAAGTACTATACGGTCCGCAAAGGGGATAACGTCTGGGCGATTGCTACACGCCATCACATGAAGACGGAAGAGCTCCTGCGCCTGAACCAGTTGACTCCAGAAATGGCTCGGCGGCTGCGTCCAGGAGACCGTTTGCGTGTACAATAGGCGAGATGTTCGTCCACCCTTACTCCTGAGTGCAGCCGTTGCCGTCCTCATCGTCTGGGGCCTGCTGACTGTCTTCAATACATCCAGCGCTGAAGTGATCGACCGCCTACAAATGCGGTCGACCCATGCCGCTCTCTTCAAACAGACTCTATTTGCTGGAGTGGGTGTCCTCCTCTGTCTAACCTGCTGGAGGCGGGGGATCGATCTACTTCTTCGGCGTCCCTGGTGGCTATGGGGGGTGACCGTGGCCCTGCTCGTCTGCTGTTGGGTGCCGGGTATTGGCATGGCAGCCAATGGGGCCCACCGCTGGCTTCGCTTGGGGAGCATCTCCCTGCAGCCCTCGGAGATCGCCAAGATCGCTCTGCCCTTTCTCATGGTGGCCTGGTGTCGTGCCTCCGCCATTCAGAATTGGCGCTCCTTCTTGCTCTGCATGGCCCCGATCATCGTCCCGATCTTTTTAGTGCTCCTGGAGCCAGACAACGGCACCACGCTCATCATGCTCTTTGAGGTGACGCTGCTCCTCTTCTTGCTGCGTGTCCCCGCCAAATATTGGGCTATGCCCATGGCGGTCGTCTGTCTAGTGGGTGCTGCGCTTGCTTGGCAGATGCCCCACGTCCATCGGCGTCTGGAGGTCTACCTGAACCCGGAGCTCGATCTACGAGGCAAGGGCCATCAGCCCTATCAAGCGCGTATTGCAGTGGGATCGGGGGGGCTCTACGGACGTGGTCTAGGGCAAGGTCTGCAGAAGCTCGAGTACCTCCCTGAAGCACAGAACGACTACATCGCAGCGATTGTAGCCGAGGAGACCGGCTTCTTAGGCATGTTGAGCCTCATCGCGTGTTACTGCTGCATCCTCCTCAGTGGGGCGTGGATCGGGCTCAGGCAGCTCCGTCCCGAGTTACGTGCCTTGGCTGTCAGCCTCTCCTGTGTTCTCGTCGTCCAGGCCTGCCTCAATCTCGGTGTGGTCTCTGGGGTCTTTCCCTCGACGGGGATCAACCTGCCGCTCTTTTCTCAAGGGGGGTCTAGCCTGCTCTGCAACCTAGCCCTTGTGGGGTGGTTATTGCACATTGCAGTGCCCATCCAGAGGCCCTCTTCGGCCTCTATCGAGCACTCTCTAAAGGCTCGTAGAGGATCTTTGAGTGGATTTTCAAGAATTCATTGGCGAGAAAAGCCCAACACGCTAGCCTGAAGCCAGGGGAGCGTCTCAGCACATAGCCTGCGATTGGTTGCTCGGGTCTTTGTTGGTATCAGTCATACCAAGAAGGGTTCGATTCGGCAAGACCAACGGAGCGTCAGCTGAGAGTCCGCGGCCGAGGGTGGCGGATCTACCCGATCTAGAGTCTTGAGGAGCGTTGCGGCCACGACTCATTGCGTCGAGAGTGGTCTCCACGTCAATTCTATGAAAACGAAGCGGATTGTCATCGCGACTGGAGGGACAGGGGGACATCTCTATCCTGCCATCGCTTTGGCTCAGAACCTCCAACATACCCATCCAGGCGTGCAGATCTGCTTCGCAGGTGGGGGATTGGTGGGGAGTCCGTTCCTTCCTCAAGGCCCCCTCGGATGGGGCATTGTACCGATCTCAGCACCCAAGCCTTCCGCATGGCACCCCTTTAGTTTTCTCAAGAACTTTTGCCGAGGAGTGCAGGAGAGCCGAGCTCTGCTGCAGGACTTCTCTCCCGATCTGATGGTGGGGTTTGGTTCCTTCCATACAGTGCCGCTTCTAGTCGCCGCCCAATCCTCTGATGTGCCCTACCTGCTCCACGAGGGGAACGCCGTCCCCGGGCGGGTGAACCGGCTCTTTTCTGGACGGGCTCTGAGTACAGCCGTGACCTTCACAGAGGCAGGCCGACGCTTAGCAGGTCGCACCCATAGGGTGGCGATGCCGCTGCGGAGCCAGTTTCTGGAGAGTCCCATCGACCCTAGAATTGCCCGCGAACAACTAGGCCTCGATCCCGATCTCTTCACTCTGCTGGTGATGGGTGGCTCACAAGGAGCGCACGCTCTGAACTCAGTGATGCAGGTAGCGGCTCCATTATTACGGTCGACAGGTCCATTGCAGATCCTCCACCTCGTGGGCCCTAATAAGAAAGAAGATGCTCAAAGTGTTCAGCAAGCCTACGACCGGGCTGGTATTCCTTCGATCGTGAAGACGTTTGAACAGACCATGGAACGCGCTTGGAGTGCAGCGAGCCTCTGCTTGGCTCGCTCAGGAGCCTCGAGCCTAGCCGAACAGACAGCGTGTGGTGTGCCCGGTATCCTTGTTCCCTTTCCTAATGCTACCGATGACCACCAGACTGAGAATGCTCGCTGCTTCGAAGAGGAGTTTGGGGGAGCGATCATCGTTCCGCAATCGCACCTGTCAGCCCACCATTTAGCGCGTTGCATCGGTCAGCTGCGTGCTGACGATGAGCGTGAGCTCAATGCGAAGCGAGAGGCGATGCGCAAGGCCAGGAAGGGTGCTTGTACCCTTCCTCTAGTTGAGTTAGTCTCCGAAATGGCCGGGTGGCGGAGCGCAGGATGACGACCCATTTCATTGGGATTGGCGGGATCGGGATGAGTGCTCTAGCGCACCTTCTTCTCGATCGGGGCGAAGAGGTTTCAGGGAGCGATCTAGGGAATTCCGAGGTCACCCAGGCCCTTCAGCATCGGGGAGCTTCTGTTCACTATGGGCATCACGTTGATCATCTCCCGACCACCACGCGGTGTGTGGTCGTGTCCAGCATGGTCTCCTCCTCCAATCCCGAGTGGCAAGAGGCGATGCAGCGCGGGGTTCCCGTGCTGCATCGGAGTGAGCTGCTCGCGGAGCTCATGGCAGGATACGAGCCCCTGCTCGTCGCTGGAACTCATGGAAAAACCACCACGTCAGCGCTACTGACTTGGGTGTTGAACTCTTTGGGATGGGATCCAAGCTATGCCGTGGGCGGTCTCTGGCAGAGTGGTTTGGTGCAGATAGCACCCAAACATGCACCCAAAGCATTGCATCGGATGGCGGCTCATGGTCATTCCGGTCGAGGACTCTATTTCGTCGCAGAAGCTGACGAGTCAGATGGGACCTTCCTCCGTTACCCCTCAAGGGGGGCGATCATCACCAACTGTGAGAGCGATCATCTCGACTTCTTCGGTTCGATGGCAGCCCTGGTCCAGGCATTCCAGCGGTTTGCCTCCAAGATACCTCGCCAACATCTGATCTGGTGCGCCGATGATCCACTCCTTCGTTCTCTGCATCTGTTAGGACCGAGCTATGGTCGTCATCTCCAGGCGGATTACGCTGTGGTGGAGAGCTTTCCTACTTCTTGGGGCATGCATTTCCGACTGCGAGGCCCCAAACAGGATTTTGCCGAGTTCGCCGTGCCTCTGTTGGGCGAACATAATGTCTTAAACGCCGCGTCCGTGGTGGCGCTGCTCCATACGCTGGGACTGCAGTGGAGTGAAATCGCCGAGGGGATGGCCACTTTTCCAGGGATGAAGCGACGTTGCGAGCCAACCTCGGGACAGCCACTCATCTTGAGCGACTATGCGCACCATCCCACGGAAGTGCGGGCCACTTTGGCAGCGATCCGTGCTGCGATTGGCTCTCGTCGTTTGGTGGTGGCTTTTCAGCCGCATCGCTACTCTCGGACCCAGTTGTTAATGGAAGAGTTTGCCGACTCGTTCCACGATGCCGATGAGCTGATTCTGACCGATATCTACGGCGCTTGCGAGGCTCCGATTCCGGGGGTATCCTCTGAGGTGTTGGCTCTACACATGCAGGCTCATGATCAGCATCTCCGCCTGGAACCCAGAACTCACCTGGTGCAGGCGTTAGAGACGTTGCTGGGTCCAGAGGACGTTCTGGTGTGTATGGGGGCTGGTGACATCGACGCCGTCGCGCATCAACTAGCGTTGCGGATTCCTACAGGCCTCTAGACCTTTCATCCCGGAGGTCTGGAGGAGAATCCTCCAGCGGGGTGTGGGGAGGAGCCCCACAAAGGAGACATCATGGCGGCTGTGCGGATGGCTCTGAGTGGCGCACTCAAGCTGTGGGTTTTCTCCTCGATCGGGACAGCTCTCTTGACCCTGGCTTGCGCGGCTGCCTGGCGTCATGAATTGCAGGAACGCGCCGAGGATCCCCACTACACCATCCGAGCCCTTGTTCAGACAGGGCCTGAAGTAGAAGCGGTGCCCACTGGATACCTGGCTGAGCTACTTGGGTTGTCCAAAGATCGTCCGGTTAACCTCTATCAAGTCTCTACGGCTCATCTGGAGGAAAGGCTGCTTAGCAGCCCTGTTCTGCGAGAGGCTCGAGTCTCTCGTCGCCTACCCTCGACTCTGGAGATCCAGTACCAAGCGCGCACCCCCATTGCCGCTGTGATCGATCTCGAACAGGGGTGGCTTGATGAGGAGGGTGTGCTCTTTCCTGGTCAACCCTTCCAGCGGCCTCGCCAGCTGGTGCAGGTGTACCTCGGGCTCCACCGCCAGCTGAAGCCCCCCTACACACCGAAGCTGTGGGGTTCGTCCATCCCTAAAGAGCAGATCACTCTGCTGGGGGAGTTCCTCCAACACCCCGCCTGGCAGAACTTCACCCTGCAAATGGTCGACCTAGGGCGCCTTCAGGATGCCGACTATGGCAAGCGTGAGTGGGTTCTGCGTGGTAAGCCTGCTGGATGGAACCATGTCTGGTGGGTGCGTCTGCCCTCGCGCAACTGGCAAACAGCCCTTGCTTACTTGCCCAGATTAGTCGAAGCAATTCGAGAGAGTGATCACTCGGTCCTTGTAGATCTAAGAATGGACCAGATGGCTCTCTACCAGGAGCTCGATCAGAACGGGCACGCTAGGCTGATGGACGCTCACGCTGGTTGAGGTTGCTCCAGTGTAGGGGCTCCGCCCCCTTCCCCTCAGGTGGACTGCGTCCCCCTGACCCCTTTCCTGGGGACTTCGTCCCCCGGTCCGCCTTTGTGTTTAAAACTTTGGGTGCTTGCTCTTGAGCTCCCGATGGGCGAAGATCGGTCCATCGATCAGGAGAGTTTTCTATGTTCGTCATCCTTTGGACAGCGGCCCAAGAGCAAGAGGCTCTTACGATCATCCGTGCTCTGGTTGAGCAGCATCTCATCGCCTGCGGGACCGTTTTGCCCGGTGCGCGATCGATCTACTGCTGGCAAGGGAAGATCGAGGAGTCTCAGGAAGTACAGTGCATCCTCAAGACTGAAGAGGGCCATCAGGAGAGAGTCCTTGAAACGATCAGAAAGATGGGGAGCTACTCCAATCCAGAGTTCCTATGCCTGCCGGTCGAGTGGGCGTCCCCAGAGTACGCTCAGTGGGTGAACGAACATCTGGAAGAGCGCCGTCCTAGCCTAAACCTTCCGATACAGAAGCGTTCCTGTTGCTCGGGACACCATCATCAGACTCCTTGCGGATCTAACTGAGGTCCTGGATGGCGCATCAAGAGAGTGATCGTTGGGTGCTGCTCCATGGATGGGGAGTCGATGCCTCCACGTTGGAGCCACTGCAGAGTCAGCTCAAGGGGAGGGGAGAGGTGTGGGGTCCCAACCTGCCGGGCTTTGGAGGAACTGCGGCTCCAGAAGATGCGTGGGGTGTTGAGGAGTATGCTCACTGGGTCATGGCCCAGGAGTTCACTCAAGGTCCAGGTCCTCTTATGCTATTGGGTCACTCATTTGGGGGGCGCGTGGCTCTGAAGATCGCAGCCCTCTATCCGGAGCGAGTGAAGGCGATCGTCTTGGTGGCAGGAGCAGGTATTCGCCTTCCCAAGCCATGGTCGCGACGGCTTTATGTGGGGACTGTGCAACGGCTAGCTCGATGGAGCCGTGCCTATCTACCAGCGGATCTAGGAGAGTGGCTGCGTGGTGTTCTCCTCGCTAGGATTGCGTCGAGGGATTACCTCAACGCAGGGCCTTTGCGTACGACCTTTTTGAAAGTCATTCAGGAAGATCTCTCCTCGACGGCCATGGTCATTCAGGCTCCCGCTCTTCTCCTCTATGGACAGCTCGATACCGAAACGCCACCTCAATTGGGCCGGATGTTGGCTCGGTGTCTGGCAAGATCCTCCTTTTATGAACTCGAGGGATTCGATCACTACACAGTCCTGAGTCTAGGACGATTTCAGGTCCTGCACCGTGTGCAGCAGTTTTTGGCCACGATCTAGTGTCTCTCAATGAGTATAAGACGATGTTACGTTCCCTTGGAGCTGTACAGAATGCAACTCGGCGTTGCCAAGTTTGCATATCTCCCGCCTTCGATATCATAAGTGGCCGATTTTTCGTCTTGAACGCGTGAGGCTATGTGTCGCAAGCGCAGCCCGTACAATCCGCCACATATGTGGACACCCTACAGCAAGCATTCGATGCATTGTTGCCATTACCTTTGGAGGTCGCTCTAAGGGCTCTGGACCATTTCGGAGAGGAGGTAGCGCAACAGCGATGGATCGAGCAGTCTCCCCAGCGAGACGTCTTAGAGCGCGTCTTCGAACTCTTCCAAGGAGTGGTGAGCGCGCAAAAGAGCTGTGCTACGGAGCCGATGCCCCACCATCCTAGGGCCACCTTGTTGCGCGGTGTGATCCGTGCTGATTGGATGAAGGGCCAATGCTCCATCGATGAGAGGTATCAGCTTCTTGGGATTTCTCCGACTCAAGCGAGCGTCAAAGCGAGCGAAGTGCGGCAGACACTCCGTGATCTATTGGAAGAGGCTCGGTCTCACTGCACCCCGGCGATCCGGCCCCTGCAGGTCGATCTATTCAACTACGCCTACAAGCAGGTGGAGGAGGCCTTACATCCCCATCTGGATTCACTCGTCTATCTCTATCGACGAATGATGGCCTGCTTACGTATAGCTTTAGTGGCTCACCGCACCGCATCTGAGCCGATTCAGGGTGCTCTAACTGCCCTCGTCGAGGCTATCCTGAACATGCGGCCAACAGAGGCGGACAGGAATCAACATACCTTTGTTGAACGGCGTCATTTGGCAATCGAAGAGCTGCGCTACAAGTCTCTTGCGGGGGGCGTGGATTCCGATGAAGATCCTATGCTGGTGGCTCAACACATAGCGCGCGATGAGCGAAGGGATCACATCAGGAGAGCTGTATATAGAATGCAAGGCAGTGAAGTTGCCGCATACGCCGGGCAACAGAAGATCGACTCGAACTTCATGTGTGGACTATCTCTACAAAAAGATGAGGTCAGCAGGCAGTTCATCCAACGGTTTTGGAACGATGAGCTGGCGTTGGACCATCCGGTTCATCTGTGGGCCAATGCCACTGCTGGGATGGTACGACTGATCAACATGACGGCGGTGCATGAGGGTAGGCCGCCGATCAACTGGGAAGCTTGGATGTCTAAAGTCCGGGCCGAGTTCCATGAATTGGAGGTTGAGGAGTCCAGCCAGCTACTAGATCGGGTGCGTGTCGCATATGGTCTTCTTTCTCCGTTGCAGAAGGAGAGGTTCATCCAACAGGTCATCCAGACCTACCAGCAGGACCTGCAGGAACACACTGAAACGCCTCGGCTGGATCCCTGCCGGGCACTTGAGGAGCAACTAGAAGAACTCCTGAGGTGTGCAGAGAACGAGAACGCAGGCTGTCTCGATCGGTTGCTCAAACAGTGTGAGCAAGCTGAGTTGCCTCTGCTTGCCGAGTACCCGAACTTCATTCGTTGGATCACGAATGCGCCAACAGGTGCATGCGACCAAGCTAGAGGTAGCCTCCAGGCCCTCATCAGAGCACATAATGGATGGCTGCTGGAGTGCATATTGCGCGATGAGCTGGATGACACACAGGGCTTGACGGCCGAAGTGTGGAGGGTCTTTTCTGGCGTCTCTTGTGGTGTGGAGACTGATGCTTCGGGCGTCACAGTGGAGAAGGGTGGTCCTCTTGACCGGTGGATGGCACAGGTTCATGACCGCCAAATGCATAGGACGGACGTTCGGGCGACGCGTGCTCGGGCTGCGGTCCAGGCTTGGTTCCTGACTGCGTTGTCCAACCCTCAGAGGAGCCCGATGCAGATGTCCACAGAGGAGTTGGTCCGCTTTGTGGTGTGGAGCTGGCACCCTGAAGTCCTGCTTGGTCTCACACAACAGAGAGGTGATGGTGAGTTTCTTCTCCAGGTCGTACGCAAAACTCTAGAGGCTGTGCCCCAGCAAGACCTCGTAGAGAACAGTCCAGCCGGGATGCCAGTGCAGGCTCACTTAGCTGAGTATGCACGCCAAATCGGTTTCAGGTTCCTTAAGTATGCCTCCGCCGATCTTCTCGGGCAGGAGTCCTTTATGGAGTCGGTTCGAACGGTGTGCGTGACGTGGGCACGAGAGATCGCTCTGTCCAGATGCGGGCAGGAGAGTGAACTCCAGTCGTTGGATCTGCCATGGGACCTCGAGGATCTGTGGGTGTCTGTGATGCAGGTCCAACAAGGTGATCTAAATCGAGTGCCCAGTGGGCAACGCACGTGGCGAGTGTGCTGTGCAGCACTGAACCAGATCCGAGGAGAGTCTTTCTCTAGCGACTCGATGAAGCAGATGCAGAGTCGCTGCCAGGAATGGCTCAAGGTTCTCCGATCGGTCCCCGATGTGGTATGGAGAGATCCTAGCGCATGTAGAGCGATTGTCCGCGCTGTTCTAGAGTGCTGGCTTCTGATCAACATGCCAGGCGAGTCTACCGCTATTTTGAATCAACAGAGGCTTCCTTATGAGAGCCCGGTGTTGACTATGTTCAGAGGTGCAAAGGAGTTCCTCAGGCCTTTTATGGAGATTCGTCCATCAGACGAGACCCTTCTAGAGTTCCTCGAAACCATGAAGCAGACCTCATATGCTCCTGGTTGGGGTCAGCTGCTGCAGGTCCATTGCTGTCATCATATGTCACAGGAGAGCTGGAATTCGATCGACCATGTCATCAGAGTCCTTACCGCGCAGCCTGGTTTGTGGGCTCTGCAGGTGATCAAGGAGCGGCCTCAGTACTCTGAGTGGGTCCAGAATCGAGACATTCAACTGGCCTTGAGGAATTGGGATCACATGCCCCCCTCTGCTTGGAAAGACCGCGATTTTATCCTTCGCGTCGCGTCGATAGATGGTGGTGTTGCTCTCCGTGCAGGTTCTGGTTTTGCCGACGATCGTGGTGTGGTGGCGGCCGCGCTGAGACAAAATGGGCTCGCCTTCGAGTATGCCTCGAAGGCTGCGAAGGGGAGTGTGGAGCTGGCCAAACTAGCCGTGCAGCAGAATCCACATGCCTGGAAGTTCATGCAGCATGCGGACTTGTCACCAGGGGATCGTGAGGAGGTTTTGCATACAGCCCTCACAGGGGATGCACGACTTGTGGAGGGGCTCCGTCAAAAGGAGCAGTTCAATGAGCGAGTCATACGGGAAGTCCTTACCCAGAGTTTTCCGCTGCCGGGAGAAAGTCCTGGATTACACAGTGGGGACGTTCTCACTGATAGTGCGGCAGTGATCAAGGTGCATCCAAACGTATGGGGGCTTGTCCCAGACGAATGGATCCTTCGTGTTCTAAAGGAGCGCCATGGGGAGATCGATATCGCTTGGGCGACGGTTCCGAAGATCCTTCTCGTTTGCTTTCGATATGCGAATGGCAACATCCAGCGGGCAAGAGAGGCGTTTGTGCAAGCCGAAGCCTCTCAGCAGGGGGTTGGGGCGGCCCGGGAGCAGTTGGCACAGGCCATCCAAGATGGAGAGCATCTACTCGATATGGTGGACCCTGGCCTGTGGAATGTTCCCGAGTTCGTTCGCCCGGCCATTCGGCGATTCCCTGATGCGGTGAAGAGGGTGCCGGCAACATCTGATCTTTGGGGGGATCGAGAGTTTTCGTTACAGGCGATTCGCCTAGATGGTCTTCTACTAGGACGCACCCACAGTCGCCAAGATCCAGATATGTGCAGGCGTGCTGTCGCTCAGAATGGACGTGCCCTGGCGTATGTTCAGGTAGATCAGGCGGCTTATCCCGATATCCCATTGAAGGCAGTGGAGCAGACCCCAGAGGCTTTGCCCTATGTTCGTCGTGGTGGGGAGTGGGATCCTGCCCTGTTTGAGGCGATCTGTATGGCCATGCGGCGGGACCCTGCTCGGTTCGCAGATGTTCCAGCTCCCTACCGAGACCACCTTGCCCTTCTGCAGATCGTGGCTGAACGAGAGCCTCGTCTCTTGAAGTGGATGAGTCCTGAGGCTTGGGGCAACATTGAGCAGGCTTTCCAAGGGGAGGGAGAGGAAGCGGACAGCTGGCTAGAAGTGGCTCGTGAATTGCTATGGGCTGCACCGGACGCCTTTTCTCTCTTCCCCGAGAAGCTCAGACGCGATGCTCAATGGAAGGGCTATGCCCGATTGGCCAAGGAATCGCGAGTTCTTGAGGATCTGCGCCTGTCAGAGCCTGCGGGATCCTATGAACGTCGCAGAGATCTCAATGCCTTCAAGATGCGCGTGCTCCCTCGCCTGACGCCACTTTACGTCCAGAACCTGGATGAGACAGGATCTTCTGCAACGGGGCAAGGCAGTGCGATCCAGCAGATCAGGGAGTACCTCAAGGAGCATCCTGAGATCTTGCCGGCGCTTCCACCTCGGGTGCGGAGCGGTCCCCAGTAGCAAGCGCAAGCTTAGGGTGGGGGATAGTGGGGGGCT
>JBMOFD010000046.1:0-15026 GCA_049314435.1 Chlamydiia bacterium
CAATTGGCTCAGATTGCGGCGCGTGTAAACGAGCCCGCTAACCAGCTGCAGCTTCCTCGCCGCAGATCTTCATCACTCTCATCCTCCTCTTCTAGTTCTGACAGCTTCAGATCCGCCTCTACGGGCGGATCATCCCCTCCCCCTACCTCTGCATCAAGCTTGTCTTCTGCAAGGCGTCGTGGTCCTCCATCGTCCATATCGATACCTTCAACGTCATCGTATGACAGTTCAACTGCCACGACAACGTCCTCCTCAGAGTGGGGCACTCCTTCCGCTGCGTCGCAGAGCGCTTTACTCGAAGCCCAACAGTTAATTCAACAACAAGCCCTAGAACTAGAGCGGCTCAGGGGTCGACTGGCCCAGCAACCATTGCCGCCCCAGTCATCGCCTGTGCAAGACAATGCCCAGCTTAAAGTGGTTGAAGGCCAGCTCCAAGAGGCGACTGCACTACAGCTAGAAAGAGCACGTGCGACCCAACTCGAGGGGGAGCTAGATGCCGCTCGGCAACAAGCTCTCGCTCAGAACCAGACGGTTATCGCAGCGCGGAGCGCCTTGCCAGGACTTCAATCCGACGTTGCTGCGCTAGGGTCCCAAATCGAGTCCCTCAACCAGCAGCATGAGAGAGATCGCCTGGCGGTCACCGCCCTCACCAACGAAAGGGATCATCAATCCCAACAGATTGACGACCTAAGAGATCGTCTCCGACAAGCAATAGCAGCTGGCGAAGAGCACCAAGTTGAAGCCCGTAACGCGAAAGCCAAGACCTCCAATTTGCAGCGAGAATACGAAGAGCTCAAACAACAAAGGCAGCAACTCACCACTTCGGCACAGGAGCCTGCGCAACAACCCGGCGGTGTATCCGATAGAGCTATTAATGCCTTAGCCCTTTCTAAGAAGGCATCAGGGGGCATCTCTCGCATAACGGCTGAAAATAGAGCCCTCAAGCAGGAGGGCGAAGCACTTCGCTCCGTCAATCAGGCTCTTACCAAAGAGATTGACGCCCTCAAGAAACAAATCCGATCCCCATCTGATGATCATGAAGCTGACCTGGCAGAACAGCGCTCCCAAGAAGAGGATCTGCGTCTGGTCGTTCAACAAGTCACAGCTCTCCAAAACGAGAACACCCGGCTTCATCAAGAGCTTGATACTCTTAGTCGCCAAGGCCAGGTCACCTCCCCTGAAATCACGGAGCTAAGAAACCAACTAACGAAGTCCGATCGACGCATCGCGGACCTTGATAGTAATCTTGCTAAGGCCCGTGACGATGGGCGTCGACTCAATGACGACAATCAACAACTTCTACGAACCCAGCGAACCAGTGAGCTCGCAGCGAAGTCTGCGACCGGTCGGGTCAGCATATTAGAGGCCGAGAACAAAATCCTAGGCGACCAAGTGGCCAGCTTACAACATGCGCGGAACATAGCCAAAGATGACGCCAAGCGTGCTAAGCAAGTAGGGGAACCCTCTAACCATGAAGTAGCCCGTCTTAGACAACGTGCAGATGCTGCCGAACTAGAGGCGCGGCAAACCAAGGCATTGCTTGCTCCCCAGCAGGAAGCGCTTTTACGGGCCCAGGAGCAAGTTAGAAACGCTCAAGTTACCGTTCAAGACCTAGCACATGAGATAGAAGTTAATCAGGCAGAGCTAAATACCCTGCGTCACCAGCAGCAAATTATCGAAGATGTGTCAACTCTACCGCAAGCGCAGGCTCTGCTAGGCGATATAGGCTCTAGCAGTCAAGCCCCTGTTGGGCTAACCGGGTTACTCGGAGCGGCCCAAACAAAAATCAATCAACTCAAGCAGACTATTGTAGACCAAGCTAAGACAGTCGACGACGCATCACATTTGCTACAGCGAAAGTCTCAGCTGCTTGAAGATGCTCAGCAACAAGCGCAACAAACCGAGCCGGAGCTCATGACGCTTCGGGCCCAGATTGATGACTTTCAACAGCGTGAAGAAGCGCTTGAGCAGCAACAGGCCCCCTCGACCGCAACATCAAGCTCCTCTTCCGGCAGTGTCTCACCACCACAGTCCAGGATCGTGCGAAGCCCAACTCCCCCTCCTCAAAATGTACCGCCATCTGTCACAACAGAAGAGTTCTCTCGTGTGCAGCAACAGGTAGAGGCCCTAGAGCGCCTTAGAGACGCAAACCAAACAGAGATCGCCCATCTCGCATCTGAGAACAGCTCCATTAAGGCGAGAATGAAGGACGTTCTTAAGGAGTATCAGGATCTCACCGACGAAGTCCTAAAACGAGAGTCCGCCGCCGCTCAGTCGCGTGGACTGGACAAGGGCCCGGGAGAGGCCGCTCGAGAAATGTTGCTCTCACAGGAACTTCGTGACTTACAGGCACTCAATCAAGAACTCGCAGAGCGACTGGCTGCCCTGACCCGTCCGGTTACCGCAGAGAGGGGCATTCAAACGGAGTCCTACGCGGATAGCGCCTCCGGACTGCCTTTTGCTGACTACTCAGGAGACCTTTCCAGCGAGTTTCCTGCGACGCAATCCAAGAAGGCCAAGGGGTCCACAGTGCGCCCTGTCATACCTGTTCTTCAACTGCACTCAAGCTCGTCGTCCAGTCCTTTGGGCACCTCGCGTTCTACCATTACGGGGCAATCCACCGGAACTCCAGAGACTCCAGTCAAGACCAACAGAAGAGTGCCTCCACCCCCCAGCGGAGCTCTTCCCAAAGTCCCCGCTGAAATGACTCCCAGGCAAATAGTCTTCTCCAGAATCAGAGGAGACGTTGCAGAAGGAAGCCTGACCGCTAGGTCCCCGACAAACACAAACAAGCCCGACATTCTTGGTCATACACCCACAGAGACCCCGCGCCAGAGGTCAGCGCGAGAAAGCACCATGCATCCCTTCCCGGAGCCAATTGCTCACCTCCCGGCTAGAGAGAGCCCGATCGCGCAGACTCCACAGGAGTACATTATTAAGCCAACCGACATTCAAATGGCCGACCTAATCGACGACCCAAACCTTGACCAGGCCATTCGGGCGACCTTTGAGACCCTTGATACTTCGCAGGCAGCACCCCGCACCTACCCCTCGGTCATGGACCCAGTGGATCGGGCCAGTCAATGGGTATCTCATTTAGATAATGCATCACCCGAAGATCTGGGCGCTGCGCAGAAAGTCTTCTATGAAACACTTCTACCCGCGAGTGGCCCCAGGCCAACCTCGCTTCTCAACGCGGAGGATTGCCCAGATCCACTTACGAATGAACGAGACTTCGCCAATTGGCGGGAACAAGTCGGCCACGTTGCTTGGGATGCGTTCACCCGCGAAGCTCACCGCATAGTGGACGAGCAAGTAGCTGCTGAAGCGCCGGTCTCTCCTCAGGGGGCGACCAAACCACCAGAGCCTGAATCTGCAACGTTTGCCTTTCCTATGCGGGGCGAATTCGTCGAGGAGGGCGATGAGCGGCTCCCCATGTTACCAAGCCCACAGATACAGCAGGAGGCTGTTGAAGCGATATTTAGGGCCGTGGCAGAATCCCCTCAACCAGGCCTGATAGACCAACCTGCAATCACCCCAATCGAAGTCATTGATAGGCTTCGAAGGACGGAGGCATTCATAGAGGCGCTGTATAACGCCATTACTGATGCCAGAGCTGGATCGGGTGCGAGCAGTCTACCTGCCGGCAAACTACTCAATGTCGATTTAAAGTCAGTTCTTCAAGGCAGATTGAATACCCTTAAAGCCAATCGAAGAGAAATACCCAGTGACCTATTAGCCAGAATCATCAACTTCCTTCGTTGGAGTGCTCTACCTCGTCCAGCCGCGCATGGGAACTGGGAAGGCAAGCAAGCCGACTATGACTTCAGCTCGGCTGGTACTGACAGGACTCCTAAGCTCAAAGAGGTGAAAGCCGCTCTGGCAAAGATCGGGACACCAAATGCTCTCTTGGACAAAGCGAACAAAGAAGCTCGGCAAGAATATCTTTGGGAGGCGTTGCGCTCTTGGGATGAGGATTTCATTCGAAACAAAGGTGGCCGTCGCTACGCGGTCCGTCCGCCCGCCGAATTCAGGGTGCAAGCACCTCCTCCTCCTGGTCCGACCCCTCGAGGCACCCCACACTATCTAAGGGAAACCACGTCGACAAAGGCTAAATGGACGCCAAAAGCACCCCCATCCGACCTATCGTTACGCGCTAGCCGGCGCTCCGCTCCATCAGCAGCAGAGTCTCCTCCACAGGGTCGACGTCTCTTTTCAACTCCCGAGAAGACTCCAGACTCCACTTCGACCCGTCATCCTTCTGCCAAGAAGCGAACATCAGGGACACGGCCTCAATCACCCGTAGTCACCAACGCATCCACGGAGTCCTCGCGAAAGAGCGCCACTACGCCGTCCGCACCTGCAGCTGCCAGAACATCCGGGAAAAACCACAAGTCAAAAGGGAAGACCACAGCTGGTCAGACACACTCTCCGAGCGACGATTCCCCACGGGGCAAGAAGAAGCGCTAACCCCGCTACACCCTCAAGCCCCCACCCAGCTCGAAGCTCCCCCCGGTCAGGGAGGGGCAGCCGGGCTGGAGCAACCAAGTTACCAGCTCCAGCAGCTCGGAGGTCTCCATCGGATGGCCTCGTGGTGGAAAAGGCAGTGAAGATTCTCCCTTCTCATCATGTTCACATATGCCTGGTGCCATCGAATGCACTCGGACACCCTTGGGAGCCAGCTCTAAGGCTAGACAGCGTGTCAGCTGATGCAGTGCGCTTTTGGTGACGGAATAGGCCGGACTGGCTGGGTCGGCTCGAGGAGTCGTTACCCCTGGGTGCGTGAGATGCAGCACCACTCCCTTTGTCGCTTGAAGTCGTTCGATGCATCCACGTGTGATCTGCAGGGGCGCTTCCAGATTCAACGCTAACAGATCACGAAAGAGCTCGGGCGTTGTCTCTTGCAGGGAGATCCGATCATAGCGAGCCGCGTTGTGCACGATGGCGTAGAGCGGCTCCCCTTGCTCCGTCACAGCACGAACTAGCTCATCACACTGCGCTGGATCTCGCAGATCTCCGCGAAAGACACCACGTACTCTCTCTGCTGGGATTTCGTCTAAAAGAGAATCGATAGGTGTCTGCGCATGATGGAGCCAGAGCGGCCATCCCTGCTGGGCTAGACCTATGGCTAAGGATCGTCCTAGGCCACGGGCTGCTCCCGTGATGAGCACAGCACCTGGAGGTGGTTGCTTAGGGTTCGCCATCTCGACACTCCAGTGTCATGGACACATCCTGAAGATGAGGGAGGGCCTGAGGTTTATGCACTGTGAGCCGTAGATGCTTCCAGGTCATCTCCCGGCGCATGGCACGAGCCACGTTCAGGAGCAGTGTTTCCAACAGCTCACAGGGCAGTTGTGCCACGGTCGTCTGCAGCCAGCTACATAGCGCCGCATAGTCCACAGTATTCTGTAGACGATCATCAAGGGGAACAGCAACCAGCGTAAGATCGAGATCCCAAATGAGCTCCTGGGGCGCTACTTTTTCCTCTGGATAGGCGCCGATGATCGAGTGGGTGCGCACTCCACGCAAGTGCAGCGTCATCATGAGGACAGCTCTCCTCGCACGACTCGATCCATCGCCCACTGCAGAGCTGGGAGGAGGCCCTCCTGCTCTGCAGGGCCTGCTATGCGATCCGCAATGGACAGGAGAGCGGGAGGCGATCCCTCTATGGCGATCGCTATGTCGGCTACCTCGAGTAGGGTAAGATCATTGTTGTCGTTGCCCGCTCCAATCACGAGAAGGTGGGGCTGACCCAGTCGCTGCTTAAGACGGAGGATCGCATCCCCCTTATTGGCCTCGCGACTGGTGATCAGGACCAGGTCATACTCCGCATGGAAAGGGTCTTTGATACGGACAGCTCTACAGGAGTTCAGGATGGAGGTCAGTTGAGCTGCCGCTTTAGCACAGCTCTCTCGGCTCCCAAATAGCTTCACGAGCGGGAATCGGTCGGCGGGAAACTCCGTCCAGGAGGCGATCTCATGCCAAGCCTCCCCTCGCAGTGCACGTAACGTCTCGATGTGGGAGAGATGCTCAGGCGCATACCCCTCAGTGACCACGTAGGCAGCGTCCTGATGTGCAAAGCCTGCATAGACCACCATACCTAGGTGGTTGGCGCGAGCGATCTCATCAATGGAGTCGAGGAGGCTCACCGGCAAGGTGCACTCCTCAAGGATGGTCTGCTCAGGCATCTTGAGGGTGAGGGATCCCTGCTGGAGAGCCATCCAAAATGGCACCTCAAGCGCGTTAACAGCCTGATGCGCAAAACCAAAGGCCCTTCCTGTGAGAAAGAACAGTCCCCAACCTTGCCGCACAGCCTCCTCCAAAAAGAGTCGGGTGCGCTCGGGCATCACATCGGGCTTGGTGACGCAAGTCCCATCTAAATCTAAAGCAAGAAGACCAATCATAATGACAGAAGTCTAACGGATGGCTCGATTTGCATCCGATGTGCATCATGCACCCAAGATCCCCGTTGCGTGGAGCGGCTAAACGTCATGGACATTGTCGAACAAGATCTGACTGGACAACTCGCCTACCTCTTTCTCGTCCTGATCCTGCTACTGGGGGGCGCGGTCATTGCCCTCTATCTCATCCGACGTTTCCTTCGCCATCGCTGGAACCCCACTGCTGGTGCTCGCTCCATCGAAGTTCTGGAACGCACGCAGGTCAGTCCCAAGACCACCCTCTTTCTCATCGAGGTGGAGGGCAGGAGGCTGCTCATCGCTGAGTCCTCCGACGAGGTCTGTCCGATTGCTGATTTGGCACGATTCAAATTAGAGATGCCGCCCAAGCCACCTGCTGTCTGAGCGGATCTGTAGAGACTTCTAGGCTCCGTTGAGAGAGACGAGGAGAGCAGCCTGAGATGCTGCACCAAGGATCAGGCCAGCCCAAAGCACGGGCTGAGCCGTGGTGCCCAAGATCATCCACTGCAGCAAGGCAGCAGCAGGACATGCCATCGCAATAACACTCAAACCGATAGCACTCCTTGCTATCGACACCACGTCGCCCCTTCCGGCCGTGGCTCCGCCAACGACCGCTGCAAGCGCTGCCGCTACGAGAGCCAGAGCTAGAGCGCCCACACCAGCTTTGGCAATCACGACGGCGCAAATGATCGCCGCCAGAGCCGGGGAGAGCTTGGCGGATTTTGAACTCTGTGTACAAACCGAGCCACTAAAGGTCTGGCTTACCGACCACATCAACATACAGAGCCTGGTTTTATAAAGATTTAATTCTCAATTGTACTCGGAATAGCGCATCTTTCTCAAGATTCAGCATCTTAATGAACTAAGTCTGCTCCATGGCTAGAGGCCCCGAGCTCGCTCACCGGTAGGAGCACACGCCATCTAGTTGAATTCGGAGACTGATGCCTTGCTGACGTCGCTAGGACATCAGCAAGGCCGAAAGGTACTACCTTTGCGAGCCTCTTGTCGTCATGGCCTCTACGGTTAAGTGGTACACCGCTACAATTCCGGCTAGCGCAGTAAAACCACCACCGCTCAATAGCGCTAAGCATGCAAAGGCCCCCATCGAAATGCCCGCTATTGCCTTGAGCTTCGTATTCCTTGCCGACGTCTGTGCCGAAGCCGAGCGAACTACACCCTGGTTGTCTTGATGATCAGGTGAAGACCTGCTCGCCTTCATCGCCTTTTTCGCTATGTAGTACACCGCTACAACTCCGCCTAAAGAGGCGAAAGATTCGATCATGCTCAACATCAAGATGCATGCACAGGCCGCAGCCACAATGACCGCACTTGCTGTCTGATTTTCAATTTCCGACACCTGCGCCGGAGCTGGAACGACCATACCACGACGGTCTAAATTATGATTTACAGATAGCATACATCGCCATGATTACATTGTTTAAGGAAAATACGTTTAGTTATTGTTGCGCGTGAAATGTATTCGGTCGAATCAATTAACTATCTATGAGAGCTCTTCTATCCAGCCGAGCGGGGAACCGAGCCGCACATGGCCATGACAGGAGTCCTCCCCGATCTTGACGAACAAAGTTTAAACTTATATTTTACCTTTAGGACTTAGGAGGTCGGGATGAGTGAGAGCGCAGCCCCTCGGGAGCCCCATGCCATCCCCGAGCCCATTGTGGCTCCTCCCGATTCATACGCTCCCACGTCACATGCATGGTTAGAGGGATGCGTCCTGCTTCCAGACCGGATGCGGCTTAAGAGAACGGCTGAGAGCGTCCGAGAGGGTTTCCTTAATCACCTGCACTTCACCTTAGGTAAGGACCGCTTTACGGCCTCAGGTCGACCCGTCCTCTATGCGCTCTGCTACACGATCCGCGACTACCTGGTGAAGGATTGGCTCGAGACGCAGCGTCATGCCTACAAGCAAGACTGCAAGCGGGTCTACTATCTATCGATGGAGTTCATGATTGGGCGTTCCCTGCTCAACTCGATGATCAACCTCGAGTTGTACCCAGACGCTGAGCAGGCGATGCGCGAGGTGAACCTCAACCTGACCGACCTCTTTGAGATCGAGTGGGATGCGGGTCTTGGCAACGGAGGGCTGGGACGTCTTGCGGCCTGTTACCTGGATTCGATGGCGACCCATAAGATCGCCGCGCACGGGTATGGGCTGCGGTATGACTATGGGATCTTCTATCAACAGATCGTGAATGGCTTCCAGGTAGAGAAGCCCGACCACTGGCTTCGTTATGGGACGCCCTGGCAGTTTGAGCGCTACGAGTACCTCTTCCCCGTACGGTTCTATGGAACCGTCCAAGTCAAGCGTCAACCAGATGGAAGAGAGCTGTTCGAGTGGGTGGACACCGAAGAGGTCATGGCCCTGGCCTATGACATGCCGGTACCGGGTTATGGTAACGGCTGCGTGAACACCCTTCGTTTGTGGGGAGCCAAGTCCGCTCGAGGATTCAACCTCGACTACTTCAATCATGGCGACTACATGCGTGCGGTGGAAGAGAGGGCTCTGACTGAGAACATCACCAGTGTGCTCTACCCCAACGATGTCTCCTGTTCAGGTAAGGAGCTGCGGCTGAAGCAGGAGTACTTCCTGGTCTGTGCCACCCTGCAAGACATCCTGCGTCGCTTCCGCAAGCAGCATCAGGACCTGAGGCTCCTACCTTCTAAGGTCGCGATCCAGTTGAACGACACGCACCCCTCCCTGGCGATCCCGGAATTGATGCGGATCCTCCTCGATGAGGAGAGCTTCGAGTGGGACGAGGCGTGGGCGATCGCGACCCAGACGTTGAGCTACACCAACCACACGATCCTGCCCGAGGCTCTCGAGCGCTGGTCGGTGGGACTCCTCGGTCAGGTGCTGCCCAGGCACCTGCAGATCATCTTCGAGATCAACCGCCGGTTCCTGGATCAGGTCGGACAGCGTTGGCCAGGGGACCAGCTCAAGCTAGGTCGCATGAGCATCATCGAAGAGATCCCTGAGAAGCGGGTCAACATGGCTCACCTCTCGATCGTGGGCAGCCATGCCGTGAATGGCGTCTCTCAGCTGCATGGAGACATCCTCAAGCAAGAGACCTTCCGGGACTTTTACGAGCTGTGGCCCGACCGCTTCATGGCGATCACCAATGGGATCACGCCTCGCTTGTGGTTGAAGGCCAGCAATCCACGTCTCACGAAGCTGATCACCGAACATATTGGTCATGGCTGGTGCACAGAACTCGATGAACTGAAGCGCCTGGTCCCCCTCATCCAAGACCCACGCTTCTGCAAGAACTGGTCGACGGTGAAGCGAGCCAACAAAGTCGAGCTGAGCGAGTTCCTAGTGCGGGAGATGCACCTCAGGCCGTTCGATCCCGATTCTCTAGTCGACGTCCAGATCAAGCGGATCCACGAGTACAAGCGGCAAATGCTCAACATCCTGCACATCGTGCATCGGTACCGCCAGATCCGAGATGGACTGCCAGGAGCTCCAACGCTGCCCAGGACCATTCTCTTCTCAGGGAAGGCCGCACCCGGGTATGCCCTCGCTAAGCTCATGATCAAGCTAGTCCATGCCGTTGGAGAGACGATCGCCCACGACCCGAAGGCGTCTCAGCTACTGAATGTCCTCTTCCTGCCTAACTACTCGGTCAGTCTCGCGCAGAAGATTGTTCCTGCCGCCGACCTCTCCGAACAGATCTCAACGGCTGGGATGGAAGCGTCTGGGACCGGTTGTATGAAGCTCTGCCTCAACGGCGCGGTGACGATTGGGACGATGGATGGAGCGAATGTGGAGATCCTCGAAGAGGTAGGCCGCGATAACTTCTTCCTGTTTGGCCACACTGCCGAGGAGCTGCGTCAGCTACGCTCTTCTGGGTACAACGCCTACCAGCTCTACCAAAGTGATCCCGATCTGCATGCTGCCATCGAGATGATCCGGTCGGGTCTCTTCTCCCCCAACGATCCCCTCCTCTTCCAGCCGATCGTGGACTCCCTACTTGGCTACGATCCCTTCTTCGTGTGTGCGGACTTCCGCTCCTATATCGAAGCTCAGGTGGCTGTGGAGAAGGCCTATAGCCAACCAGATTTGTGGATCCCGATGTCGATCCAGAATACAGCCCACATGGGCAAATTCTCTTCCGACCGGGCTGTAGCTGAGTATGCTAGAAAGATCTGGCACGTTCCGGTGGATGACCGCGGTTAGGACGCACCAACCAGCGCAGTCCTAGAGAAGGCGCCCAGCGCGGTAAGAGCCGCTGGCGCTGCGAGGGCTGCTCCTCTCCTGGCTCTCAAGGAGCCAGTTGCCTTTACGCGGCGTCCGCGTCCCTCATACTCAACCGGAAATCCCTCCTCCCCGCGCAAGGCCCCATGAATTCCAGTTACCCGAAGAACGCGAACTGGCACACCGGCTGGGACGTTCACCAGCAGAGCGGCTGGCTGGTTCGCAGCGGGCCTGTCCCGTGTATGGAAGGGGGATGGGGGGCTCCAGCCAGTGAGTGAGTAGGCGTCCGCGATTAGCTCATGCACGGCTGCCGCTCCCCTACCCAACACCGCATAGGAATGCCTCCAGAAATCAAACCATGCGGACCACGCCAAACATACTCCCACAAGGGCAACCAGCCTACCGATGACTTCTCCCGGCCCGCCCAGGGGAGTCACCCCCACTATGTAAGACACACTCATCACCGCCAAACGGAACGCTGAGTACCAAGCTACAGCAGAGCCAACTGACTTCAAGGTGCTTCGGAGATTTTCCTGGCGAGTCTCGAGGGACATCGACGGCTTGATGAAAGCTTCCTGCATAAGGCTGAAGGCGGCCATGGCACAGAACCCCAGGCCGGCAATACTGTAGGGCGACAAAACCGCTATAGCACAGCCACAAAAGCCCGTAGCTATGCAGAAAGTTCCGATCGAGACGAGGCTCTTTGCCGGAGATGCCGTCATGATAGAGGCTTCACGACAATAGGCAGATTCGGCACCAAGATCTCCATGCCATGCCGCAGAGTCGCGATCGGCTTGCGCAAGAGCAAGATACCCAGCGCAATCGTCAAGACGGGACCGATGTAGAGCGAAGCTTGTGCTCCCCACTCTGAACCACTGGACTGCCACCACCATCCAAGAAGGAAGCTCAGCAGGAAGCCTAGGTCCAACCAGAGGTCCATCGTCCAAGAGTAAGCTTCAATCCCAATCATCGGGCTATTCAGGGCAGCTGCCCGCCGACGAAGCCATCGCACCATGACGATCTCTCCGATCGCTGCCATGACGGTGAACCCTATACAGAGATCAAAACGGAGAGAGCCCTCTGGATGAAGGATCCCCGCGATCCCATCGTAGAGAGCCCATGCACAGATCCCTAACATGAAGATACTCTGCACACGCACGAGGATATTTTGAGTCCTGTGATGGGGAACGGGATCGCTGATGTGAACGAGTTTGCGCGTCGAATAGACAAAGAGACCAGAGAGTCCTGTCTCTGCTGCAGCATAGATGCTATCGAGAGTCAGGACAGAGGAGCCAGCCATATAGGCGATGACCATCTCACAACCTGTGATCAGGCTCCCCCAAATAAGGGATGCTTGCAACGCGGATGCTAAGGGGTGCTTCGACCAAATGCTCACTACGCCCGTACCCCCCTGCTGCGTTATCCGTGTTGACTCCGGATGAAAAGATCACGAGATGCTGTCTCCAGCGATCTCTGTATCGGGACAGTATACCCCCGCCTTCCTTGAGAAGCAATCTTAATTTTATGATGATTTAATTTTTTATTATAAAACCCTTGAATTTGTTCAGAAACTCTGGCCTACACTGAAGTAGATCGAGAAGGGCTTATCCAGGCCAGGTCGCCGATTGAGAGGGACGGCGACATCCAGACGGAGCGGGCCGACGATCGTCTTGTAGCGGATCCCACCACCCACGGCCACCAAGGGAGGGATGTTGAAGTCAGGGAAGGTATCGGCGAAGACGTTGCCGATATCGACGAAGGGCACGAGCTCGATGTTTTTACTCACTGGGGTCCGCAACTCGAAATTCCCCATGAGAAGAGAGCGTCCGCCGATCGGGATGCCGCACTCATTAAGCGGCGAGACGGTCTCATAGGCATAGCCACGTAACCCGCCCGCCGATCCTTCAAAGAATCTCTTGGGAAGCGGGATATCCTCTAAGGCAGCTCCCACAATGGAACCGAGGACGACTCGAGCAGCGAGGGTGGCCTTGCCTAAGCCTAGATACCCACTAGCCGCGAAGCGCATGGGCAAAAAGAGAGCGGAGGGCTGGCCTTTGGCAGCCGTCGGAGCGACTCTCGCTTCGAATCGCACGCCCTGCTGGGGATCAAACACGTCACCAGCGCCGCTCCACAAAAAGTAGATCGGGATCGATGCGAGGATGTCTTGCCCATTCTCTGGGGAATCTCGGGTCGTCAGCCCCTCTATCTTCCCGCCTGCGGAGAGCAGGCTGTTCCTGGCGTACTCCCACTCTACCAGAGCCACCAGGTCCGCGGACTGCTCGAGGAAGCTGATCACGTGCTTGCGTCGCACGACGGCATAACCCACACCGTGGAGATCGGTGCGACGACAGAGCGGCGTGCGTCCCGTCAGAGTGAATTCTTGTATCCTCTGAGCGAGGATCGCATCGATCGAGAGCTTCTCGCCCATGCCCCAAAGGTTGCGATGTTCCCACTCCCCAATGGCACCAAAGCCCTCTGTGGTGGCATAGCTCACTCCCAAAGAGATGGTGCGCGGTTTGCGCTCCGAAACATCCACGGTCATGGCCACGGGCCCGTTATCTTCCCTGGGCTCCGCTCGTATCTGCACAGAGTTGAAGAGACCCAATCGGAGTAACCGATCCCGGCTCGACTCCACCTGCTCTAGGTTATAGGGAGTGCCGAGGCACCAGCAGAGCTGTTGCTGCACGAGCTCTGGCTTGACTCGCTCTAGTCCCATGATTTCCGTGGGGCCCCAGGTGACCTGGGGTCCCACTCGAATGGGCAGCGTGACGCTCACTTGGTGATGTTGAGCATCAGCATGCACATGGGGCCTCTCCCCTTCTGCAAACGCAAAGCCGTGCATGCGAAGTAGCTTCACCGCCTCAGTTTGCTTCTGTCGCAAAACCGTGAGATCTAGGGGTTGATCCTCTTTGCCTAGCGAGGCGGTGTCCAGTAACCTCTTAGCTGTCACGTCTCCAGCCACTCCACCGATGACATCCCAGTGAATGAAGGAGACTCGATATTGGGGTCCCAGCTCCATATGCAGCTGGATGGTCTTACCCACCATCTGGGTCCAGACCTTGGCCTCTAGATATCCCTTGGAGACGACAAATTTCTTCACAGATTCGGAGGCAACGTCCGCTTGAGCTCGAACCAGCGCCAGCTCGTTTTCATCCGTGTCATTGAGGGGAGCTAGAAGGTCGGAGACCTCGTCGGAAAGGGAGCTGGGAACGCCCTGCAACTCAATGCGAGGAGACCCCAAAAGAGACATGCAGAGTAGACTGCTGACCCACCAACTCCTCACTAGTACCTCCGCTCCCTTGCGAAGCATACCCAACTCCACTGGATTTGGATATCACGGAGTAGGAGCACAATTGTCCCAGCGCTGCTGGGACAATTCGATACGCTAGGTGAACAGCACCGAGCCTACGGGGTGCGGTCTAGCCTCCCCCCGTGGCGGGTCACGATAGGGCACCGCCGCCAAATTATGCGAGACAGAGCCTCTGAGCGAGCACAATCAGAATGCCGCCAGTCGAAGGTCTTCTATGAGGAGGTGCTGAGTGCTCGCTCTGCGAAAGTCCCTCATCTCATCGAGTGCAGCTCCAATTGCACCCAGATTCCACTCGTTGCTTGCATAAATCCTATAGACATTATAGGATTTATGTATGGACAAGCGCGATAGACTATTCGAAGTGGCGGAGCGCCAACAGGGGTATTTCACTAGTCGACAGGCCGTGCAATGTGGTTTTGAGGACGCTAACTTTCATCACTACTTAAGTACTGGAGAGTGGTTGAAGGAAGGTCGCGGAGTCTATCGCCTAGTCAGGTACCCCATGACAGAATCACCAGACCTTGTGATTTGGGCCCTTTGGAGTCGTGGGCGTGGCGATGTCATTCATGGAGTGTGGTCGCACGAGACAGCATTAGCCATCTATGATCTTTCGGACGTCAATCCGGCTAACCTGCATATGACCGTGCCGTTGAAGTTTCGTAAGGCGGCTCCAGATGGCCTCGTGCTTCATTCTTGCGATCTTGACCCGAAGGACATTCGTGAACAAATGGGCTATTTCGTGACGACACCTCTCCGTACTCTACTTGATGTAGCCGCGGAGGGTAGGTTGTCTGCTGATCTCATCAAGCAAGCTGCTCAACAGGCTCTCTCCAGAGGCCTTATTCCTCGATGGGAATTGGATGCTATTGATTCTCCGCCGGCAATAAAACTCATTGGACTACTAAATGACCCAACAATTCGCGAACGCCACTGACTTCAGAAAGAGCCTAGAGACGAGGCTAAAGAACCGCTGTGCAGCGCGGCCTCGTCAGCTGCAGACACTGCAACGAAGCGTGGCCTTCGAGAGATTTTTGGCCCGCGTAGTTGCAGACGGGACTGAACCGTCGAGTTTTCTGTTGAA
>JBMOFD010000047.1:0-15024 GCA_049314435.1 Chlamydiia bacterium
ATTCCTCATAGGTTGATTTTAGTTTCTTCTGCAGGGCAGATCCCTTTGGTAGCCGTTCAAGGCGCCCATCTAGATGCGCGCTATATGAGAGGCGCTCAGCGTTGGCTCCCATAGATAGCCCTGTCCTGCCTGGAGCGTTTGGGGAGGCTCCTGGCCATAGCCCCATCCAAAGAGCGCTGCGGCATGCTCAAAGTCATAGGCATGTGGCGTGATCCACCCTTCTTCTAGCCAGGCAGCGGGAAGATCAGGCGCAGCCACTCTTCTAAAGATGTCTCCACCATGATTATTGAGGATCTGTAGCAACACAGGGCCTTGCGCGTAGCGGATCATGGAGAGAGAGTTGAGGTCGTGGATGGCGGTAAGGTCCCCTACGCAGATCCCAAGGGGCGATGAGGAGCTCCACGCCCATCCAAGGGCCGTGGCGATGTTGCCGTCGATGCCGCTGGCACCTCGGTTCGCCCAGATCCTGGGGGCGTCTTCCCTAGGTGCGGCCCAGCGAGCCAGGTGTCGCACCGGCATGCTATTGCCTATGAAAAGGAGCCCGTCAGAAGGCAGCTGGTCCAGCATAGCGCAGGCAGCTAGAGCTTCATCTGAAGGCGGCCCCTCCAGGGAAGGAGCCTGCCGAGCTAACTCTTGCCAGGCCCGCTGCCATCGGGTGGGTGCCATCTCCTCTACAGAACCCTCGCCAGAGGTGACCCGTAGCACTGCTGGGTCGCAATGAAACCGCTGGGGATTGACGAAGGCTGGATCCCAGTGTTGCACCCCAGCCTGGACCACTATGGTTGGAGGGGCATGACGCTGCAGCCAAAGGAGCAGCTGCTTTGACAGAAGAGGCCCGCCGAGGTGGATCCAGAGATCTGGAGCCATCTCGGCGGGAAGTCGACGGTACATCGGGTCTGTATCTCGCATCAGAGCTGGATGGGATCGCAGTCGCCACTGGGAAAGCAGGTCGGGGATCACCACCGCTCCATGGCGATGGCATTCATCGATCAACGAGCTGTCCACCGCATTCCACTGTGCTCCCAGTGTGACTAGGGGTCTCTCAGCCTTTCGCAAACGCTCAAGAAGAGCTTCTTCCGTTTGCCGGAGAATAGGGGACTTGTTCTGATTTAGGCCAAGCGGCGACGGTGGGGAGAGCCAGGCTTGTGCCTCCTCCAGGGGCTCACCATGGAAAGGCTCCTTGAAGGGACAATTGATCTGTACCGGACCCTCTGCCGCATCACAAAGCAGACTCTGCACCTTCTCTCGCAATGTCTCAGGGGACATCGAGGACGTGGGGCAGGGAAGCTCTTCACAGCGGACCACAGCCCCCGCCAGGAGTGGTGGTTGTGGCCAGGTTTGATGCGAGCCACGGAAGTGGGCTTCGGGGGGACGGTCGGCGGTTAAGACGATGATGGGAAGGCGCTGGATGCGAGCCTCGACCAGCCCCGGCAGTAGATTGGCAACGGCAGTGCCGCTTGTCGTTACGAGGATCACAGGCTTCCTTTCAGCATGTGCCACTCCCATCGCTGCGAAAGCCAAGCCCCGTTCATCCCAATGGGAGAGAAGCCGCAGTGGCTTCTCTTGACGCATCTCCAGCAAGGCTCGGATCAGAGGTTGAGAGCGATTCCCTGGCGCAAAGCAGACGGTGGAAGAGCAGGTCTGAAGAAGCTCGGTCAGAAGGCAGCGTGACCAGGTGATATCGAGTGCTGGCAAGAAAGCCTCCTCTGTGAAACATGTCACGATGCTGCCTCAGCATGAGTGTTCTAAGCAAAAAGGCTCCAGACTGAAGCGAGACTGTGATGATCTGGCGCTCCGACGAGAACGCTCTCAAGACGATGGACCGCTAGATGTTTGCTTCCACGTACGACGGGGATGACTAAACCATGCCTTGACGGCGCCTGATGCAATGCTCGTCGCTGGATCCGAGAAGATTCATTCTTCCTCGACAATGGCTGTGTTACTATTGATGCGCAGTATTTCGAAATCACCGTTCCATGGAGAAAGCTATGTATCGGCCTGCTATTAGCGCTTTAACCACAATGGGGGTGGTAACCAAGGGTCGACAGGCGATGCCTGGGTCGAAATGGCTGCGAGCGCGCAAGACTGGACTTGTCCTGGCACTCAGCTGCTGTATAGCGAGCTCTGGGATGGCCTTCGATCCTTGGATGGAGGAGTCTGAGATGGAGTACGCTCCGTTAACGCCCTCACCGAACAGCCAGCCAACAGGGTACGCACCGTCCATCACAATGTCGGATGAGGAATGGGCGGCGAAGGAAGCAGAGGTCGAGGCTATTGAAGCACGAGGGCCAATAGAGTGCCCCTATGACTTTGATGTGAGCGGAAAGTTCAATGAATTTCTCTCGTACCGATGGGACCCAGCTGTAGCGGACGAGCTGCGTGCCCGCGGATATGGGCTGGAGCTAGCCGACGGCTTTCTGGAGGATGGAAATTATCTAGCGGCGGCATGGAGCATGGCGGCGGAGCCCGATGCACAGGTGCGACTGAGCTGGCTCCTAGAGCGTGAGTCGACGCTGCACGTTCCCATCTTCTTCGAACTCGCGTTTACGTATTTGGAGCTCTATCCCACGATCGATGGGCTCTATCGTTACACCGGTCCCTACATCAAGGCGGGATCCTTCAGGGCGGTCCAGGACATTCAGCCTTTCGAACGGAATAGCAACGACGTCGTTGTTTGGATATTCGAGGGATCGGCCGGTGAATCCCTAGGACACTTGTGTAAGCGCTACGGTCTGGACGAGCAGGAGATAGACGACGTTGCTGCACAGCGACCCCAGGAGTATGCTGAAGCCAAGGGCAATCTGATCCGGCGCATTGTAGAACTCAGTCTGACTAGCCCGCTGCCATCAGTCAAATGGCTATTATTTGGAACGATTCCGAATGAGATGATTGGAGTGAATGGCTTTGGAGAGCAGGCCCGCCTGGACTTTGCCTCCGAGGTGCTCCGATACCAGTCGGGTCAAGACGATGATGACGATGACTGAGCTCTAAGCGAAAACGACTTTAGATGGAGCTCGTGCTGAGGTGAGCCGGAGCTCCAACAAGAACGCGCTCCAGACGACAGACCGCCTCATCGATGTCAGTTTCGGTAGTGCCTCGTCCCACCGAGAAGCGGATGGCACTGCGCACTACAGCAGGAGGGAGCCCCATCGAGAGCAGGGCGGGGGAGAGCTCATGGGCGCCTGCAGAGCAGGCCGTCCCATGGCTCGCGCAGACCCCTGCCCGATCGAGCTCGATCACTAGGACCTCTCCCTCGTGGCCCGGGAACGCCACACATGTTGTGTTGCATAGGCGCGGGCTCTCTGCTCCGATGATCTCCACAGGGACGTCTAGAGCCAGCAATTTCTGTTCTAACCGATCTCGCAGCGCGCGCATCCGTATCGCCGCTTCCGGCAGGTCCAGCTGGACCAGCTCGATCGCACACGCCGCCCCTGCCCACGCAAGGAGAGCCTCAGTGCCCGACCTGCGGCCATGCTCTTGCCCGCCGCCGGTATGCAGTGGTTGGAGGTGAGCCGCCTTACGAAGGAGAGCGACGCCGGCTCCCGTTGGGCCATGGGCTTTATGAGCCGAGAGGGCCATACCCGTGACTCCGGGAAGCCAGCTGATCGGCTCTTTCCCCAGAAGTCCTACCGCATCGATGACCAGAGGGATCCTGTGCCAGGCGGCCAGTTCGCCGAGGGCACGGAGATCTTGGATGACGCCCGTCTCACTGTTCGCTCCCCCAAAGACCATCAGTACGACGTCGGGTGAGAGCGCCTCGGCGATCCGCTCCACCGAGAGCAGGCCTGATCGATCGGGAGCCATGGCGCGAGTCCGATACCCCAGAGTTTCTAGGGAACGCACTGTCGCCGTGACCGCCTTGTGATCGGCTGCCCCATAGAGGATCGTGCCCTTTGTGGGAGGAAGTAACCCACGGATCAGAAGGTTCAAGGCCTCGGTGCCGCCGGACGTAAAGATCACTTCCTGGGGCAGCATGCCGCAAGCCGTCGCTACCTGAGCTCGGATCTGAGCCAGCAAAGCCTTGGCTCGGCGGCCCGATGCATGCAGGCTGGAAGGATTAAGCGGTAGCCCCATCTCAGCGACACGAGTCATCTGCGCCCACACTTCTGGATGAAGAGCGGTCGTTGCATTGTAATCTAAATAGATCGGGGCGGCTTCCATGCAGTCGAGTATAGGCGGCAGAGGGGCTTACAGCCTAGCATGACGGGCGTGAAATATTAATTAACCAGATGGAGTTGCGGTTCGTGTGGTCCCGCCGGGACGAGCCGCGAGGAGGACTGTGATGTTATCATGGGAGTGGCGCTCCTTGGCCTGCTCGACGAGGAGGGTAGCGAGCTCCTGGAGAGAGGAGTGCTCCTGGAAGAAGGAGAAGAGAAGGTCGTCGCTGAGCGCCTCGGTCAGACCGTCGCTGCAGAGGAGGAAGACGCCCGATGTGGCGGGTAGGATCCCGGTGGCGACCTCGATGGTCATCCCGGTGCCTACGGCTCGGGTGAGCCGATGACGCAGTCCTTCGACCGAGGCTTCTCCAATGCCCGCTTCGATGAGCTCAGCAGCCACCGTGTGGTCATGGGTCAACCGATGTAGGCGGGAGCCGTCCCAGTAGTAGATCCGGCTATCGCCTACATGGGCATAGCAGGCAAGAGAGTCGGTCCAGTGGAGGAGACAGAGCGTGGTGCCCATGCCTTGGAGAGAGGCGTCCTCCCAGCTCTTCGCAAAGACAGCGCTGTTGACTTCTTGGATAGCCTGAGCAAGGCATTCCGTGCGTTCTTCTGGAGAAGAGGGCGGCAGAGCCATCTCCTTCTCCAGCAAGCGGCACACCATCGACACCGCCTCACGAGCAGCCACCTCCCCAGCCTGATGACCACCCATCCCGTCGGCTAAGGCAAAGAGCCCCAGCAAAGGACGAGCATCCCAGGCGTCCTCATTGTTGGTCCGGAAGAGTCCGACGTCCGAGATGGCGGCCAGCTGGATCAAAGCGTCTCCGGCTGCTGACAGATGCCTAAGAAGAGCAGAGCCCCGGAGGTGCGGTCGACCACCCCACAGAGGAAAGGACGATCGAAGCGGACTACCAAAGGAGTTGGAGGCTCACGCGCGGAGAGAACCTGCATGGCCCCGCCCACAGCGGCGGTGGCGAGCAGCCCATCTTCATTGACCTCGAGAACCGCCTGATGCAATAGCGCCCCTACGTGGAGGCCGGGTACATCGGAGATCCCAGTGAAGTCGGCTTGTGGTGTGAAGGCCAGCTTGATGTTGACCGCCTCTAGAGTTTGCGCTAGATCCCACTCAGAGGAGAGGCGGAATCTGGGCAGATGCAGCTCCGTATAGGTCTGACGAGGGCTGGCTAGCCACTGAGAGATCTCCGCTGCGCGTAGGCGCATCAAGACATCTTGAGCTGAACGTCGCTTGGGCAGAACCAGCATCAGAGCCCAGCGCTGGTTGGCTCCAGCAATGGGCACCAGAACGACCGTTTCATTCTGCCGCTCAGCGACATCCATGAAGGCGGATTTCTGCATGAAGGGGGCTTGGCGGGTCTTGCCATCGCTCAGTGTGAAGGTGTCGGGCTGTGTCAGATCCCTAGAAAAGGGAATTGCCCAGCTGCCTTTTAGGTAGGTGGTACAAGCCAACACTAACTGTGTTTGCTCGTTGATGGTCGTAGGAGGGAAGAGATTCTCAATGACGCCATGGGTCTGCGAAGAGACCCACTTGTTGACCTCCTGCACAGCGGCATTAGGTTGAGTGAGTAGAGAGGAGATTCCCCATTGAAAATCGTTCTCCAGAAGCTCTCCGAAGCTCGGCTTCACAGGGAACTGAGGGGCGATCCAGGCATGACCTGCAAATTCCACGGTCAGACTCTTTTCCCCTGGGGAGGCGTCCTGATCTTGGGCGGGTGGGTGCTGCCACTCCTGGGTTAGACAACGAAGGGCTCGCGCACTCACGTTCTCTGGGACCAGTCGAGTGAGCTCTTGGCGCGTACGGCCTCGAGCTCCCTCAGCGAGTAGATGGACCATCTCTTCGATCATGAAGTTCGAAAGGACCGAGGATTGTGCTGCAGGAGCGAGCTGAAGGAGCTCAATCCCCAGGTTCAATCCCGCGCTCACTGCCGCAGCACGGGCCATGGGTGGCAGCTGACGACAGTCGGGGGGAGATGCCACCAGGCTGCAAGTCAGCAACGAGAGAAACAACCTGAGGCGCATGAAGGACTCCTAGCGAGGTGCGTTGGCTTTTTCTAGGAGCACATAATGGTCTAGCCTCTGCACAACTGCTTCGACCAGCTTATTGTGTGCTGTGGCCAATGCGGAGTGGTTGAAGCTCCAGCTGCCATAGGCGACGTTCATGTAGTCGACTCGAGCTTCATTGGAAGGGGCCCGATGCTGCAGTTGAACGATCTCCTGATAGGCTAACCGTGGGTCTGCTCCGCGGACGTCAATCACACGTACACGAACCTTGCAGTTCACTAAGTACCCAGCACCACCTACGGTCTCTCGAGTGTCGAGGGCTGTTCTAGCTGTTTGACTGCCGTCGTAGAGTTCTCGCTTGTGCTCGACAAGCTCTAGAGCTACGACAAATTCACTGGGCCGATAGGCCTTTGACCAGGTCATGTCAGGCCCAAAGAGAGAGATGTTCTCCATCGAGGGCATGCCGTCCTCTTTGACGATGTATAGATCCCCTGTCTCTAGCAGGCGGCGCCGAATCTCATGAGACAACTCCCTAGATAGATCCCAGCCCACCTGATCGCCACTGCGATCCCGCACCTGTAGCAGGGCTACTACCGGTTTAACACGCCCATCATCGTGGTGGGTCGTGAATTCACTATACCGTTGTTGGCATCCCATGGGTGCTACGCTCACCAGCGCGCAGCAAGCCACCGAAAACCATCCTCGAAATGCGCCCATATCGCTCCTCATCTGACTTTGAATCAAAATATCACTTCTACCTGCTTTCCGCCCAGGCTCGTCTCAACACTCCCTCGAGAATGGTCCCAAAGTGTTTCCGATGCCAGGACGCTCCGACATGTAATCTGAGGAGCAGGCAAGTGATGGCTCTGTAGTGTGGTGTAGATCGGATATTGAAGATCTTGTTCGTTGAAATTGCTCCAGCTGGTGCTTTGAAGTATCATTTTGGCTCAATGACGTGGATTAAAAAATAAAGAGAAGTGAAAGGAGCAGGAGCATGTCGCCCAGCGCAATCTTTACCTCACCAGGATCTAGTTCTGGGGCTATTTACAGCGCTGCGTCTGTGGGAGCAGCAGAGAAGAGCTGTCCGACTGCGGCCTGTTGCACAGCGGGCCTGGCGCTATTTGGCGCTTCTCTATTGCTGGGGACTGTATCTGTTCTGGCCTTCATGCAGGTGCTCCCCTTAGCCGTCGCTACGTTAGCGGTTCTCCAGTGGGGAGCTGGAGGAGGTGCGCTAGTCTGTGGCGCTCTGAGTCTCTGGTCAGTGATGCAGGGTGGTTCGCGCGGTCAGGGGTCTTCCCTACCTGCGGCTCAACAGGATTCAGCCGTTGAGCAGGTGGGGCAAGAGAGTTTAGACGTTCAGTCGGTGCCGCATGCAGAAAGCAAGGGATCATTTGGGTCTAACGCCGAGCTCCTGCAGCCAACCCAATCGGATGGAAGCTCTGTCGACAAGGAAGGCGGAGTGGCGGGGGAGGACGATGGCAGAGCTTCTTCATGCAAGAAGGTGGGGAGTTCGGTGCAATCGAACGTAAGTTCTAGCGAAAGGGGATTGCAGAAGCTCTCTCCGGAAGAGCTTCTATTTGACTATTGGTGGAATAGCCAGGTGGGCACCACTCCTGAGACTACAGATGCAGAGCGGGTGAGCTCCTCATCGCCCAAATCATCTTCTGAGGAAGAAAGCCGTCTTCGGGATGGGTTTGCAAGGTGGATGCACGCACGGAGTCCAATGGTGAAATTGAGCGTCACAGGGCTATTGAAGCATCTACTAGAGCGACAATGTTCATCCGATGCCGCTGGATCCTTGATCAGGGCAATGGCCGATTCCGCAAGTTCGGAAGCCGTTGTAGACGAGGTTATGGTTCGGGAGTCCTGTGCTGATATCGTCCGAGGCCTTGAGAGTCTGATTAGGTGGGGTGTTGTGACGCCATCCACTTCGCCACGATCTGCGGATGGCTCAGCCTTGGAGCCAGGCCAGCAGGCGACGGAACGATCATCAAGCCCCGATGCTGGGATGCTCGAGGAGCAAGCCTTGCAAGGCTGGGTTGAGGACGTGTTGCACTGCATGCTGGCTACTGAGAGGGGATTGCCACATACGCGGCTCCAAGACAGGCCCCAACTGCAGAGCTCCTATCATGCGTCTGTTCGTGTCATATCTGGGTATGTGCAAGGGATACCTCGGCGATACCTCGGTGACTCTGACGGAGGGTCCTCTCAAGATGAGGTCGGTGTCGTTGAGATTTCATTGCGGGATGTAGAGACGCCAGAACGTAGTCACGACTATACGGCCTCACAGTCTCAGCAGCCTGGTTGTTCAACTGGCGAGAGTTTGGTCCAGGGATCTGAGCCCGAAGGTGATATGATGGGCTTCCTTGCGCACAAATTCAGCGCCACTCCTCAGATCTTACAAAAGGTCGTCCTCAGTGTGGCTCGTCACTGGATGGAAGTCAGCTCAGAAGGAGAGTCTCAACCGGCGCCTGATATGACGTCCGCATCGGGCAGTTCGGAGATGAGTGAGACTTCGGATGCTAGCTCTATGAGTGCTCTCTGTGCTGAGGGCCGGGTGAGTCCACCCGATGTCGTTGGACTCGATGACGGCCCGGCAACGGCCGTTAAAGCTCAGTTTGTGCTCCCTAATGGCACACGGAAGGAACTTTCCTCCGCCGGATCTAACGTGTGGTTTCCTGTACGACCGTTTTCCGCGGATTGGAAAATCGAGCCGGTCGAGAAGATCATGTGGGCGAGCGAGGCGACAGTATTGTACCAGGAGTTGCAGAGCGAGAATGACGAACCCAAGTCATTGGAGATCGAGCGATTCAGCAGCTGGTTGGGTCGACAGAGTGATACAACGAGGTCAATTGTAACAGCCTGTCTAGGCACCATGTTTTCGGCAGACAGACCTGAGGAGTGGGTGATCGTAGGCCTGTTGCTAATGCGTTCGATTCAAGCAGGGGCGCAAGAAAAGAGCCTTGGGCTGAGTGAAAGGAATCTGCATCTTACCTGTGAGCGACTGAGGACATTACCGCAGAGTGCCACAACGGACGACCTAATTGACTCTCTGCAAAGTCTTTGTCCCGATGACGTGCAACTATCCGACCTAATCCGTCTGCAAAGAAACGCGGGTACTGCGGCCCAAATCCTCGCGCAGCATGTGGTGGCCATAGCCGTGCAGCATTGCTTCACACGCATTGCTTAGAACTCTATCAGCACTAGCCGCCAAACAAGCAGGGCGGCTAGTGCCTTCTTTCAACATAGACCGTATTCCAGTCTTTTCGGCCCTCTCACGAAATGAGGGTCACCTTTTGTATAGATATCGTATTGTTGAAAAGCAAATCAATTACTAATACTAGATTATTAAATAATTAACGTTGACTTAATAAATAGTTTGTTACATAATCAAATACGGAATGATTTTAACTTAACTATGGGTCCAACGTGGGTAATATATCTATTGGTGGTGGTCGCAGTCAGTGTTCTAACCTGGGTGGCCCCAATGAACCATCTGAGCCAATGCCCCCAGCCACTGCGGTCGAGCTGCTTCTCATGGCGATGGTGGCAGGTCTGGCATTTGCTGCTCTAACCATTTGTATCGGCTTGTTAGTGAGTGTGCCATTCGACATGGTGGCCATCGTTCCCACCCTGATTGGTTTGTCCGCGGCTGGTGTGGTGGTGGGCGTTCAGTTGGTGAAGGACAATTCAACTACGCCATCATCCAGTCACGATTCGGTAGTCCACGCTGCTGAGGCCCCAGCGCAATCGGCCGATCAGGCTTCAGGCATGGATGCAGCCCAGGTCGCTGCATCGAATCAAAGGGCTGCCCAGAAGTTTGAGCGAGTGCAGCGCGCCCGCGCTCTACACTGGGATCACTGTGCCGGCGGTCAGCTCAATTTCAGAAAGCGTCCAAAAGCGGACACGGTGGCGGAACGCTTCGTGCATTGGGGCTCGGATCAAAGCCCCCTATTCCAGGATCGCCTCCGCGGGATGACCCATCGATTGTTTGAGTTGGCGGACCAGCATCAGGCACTAGTCTCAGCAAAGCAAGATCAGACCTGCCTTGAACTCATCAGCATCATGATGGAAGCCACGGCGGAGCGCGGTAAGATCATGAATTACATGGCGATGAACGGCACATGCAAGGCCCTTCAGAATCTCTCCAAAGAGGCCACTCTCGCTGATCTGATCCAGGCTCTGCGGGGTGTGGATCCTGAAGATCAGGAGCTAAATAGGCTGGCAGAACAGCAGGATATCGCAGCTGACGTGATCGCCTGTCAGATGATGCAGCATCTTGTGCAGTTGTGGTTCAAAGCCGTCTAAAGATTTCAGTCTGAGGGAGGCAACAGCCTCCCTCAGGTCATTTCAATACTTGGCGATAGGACTAGTCTCTGTCGTTCCCTAGTGATCTACAACCACTCCAAGACTTGCCTCATCACCTTGCGGTCAAACAGTAGTCCTACGTGACCAATGCCCGAAATCGTACAGTTTGTAGTGTGTGGGAGATAAGCCCCTGATGCGGGCAGAATGATCTGGTCATGCGGCGTGCCGATGCAGCAGATTTGGGGGGCGGCGTCCGACGAGGCCCAGTCGCGGATCTCAGCAAGGACCGGACTATCGAGCGCTAATTCCAGAGGGGCCGATCCCGGGTATCCGACCTTCTTTCCCAAGACAGCCCAGCGTGTTCCCCACCAGGGTGTGCCCATCGTGATCAAGCGATCCACTTGGAACCCATGGGCTTGGGCCCAACGTGCACAAAAGAGGGCTGAGACCAGACCTCCCCTGGAGTGGGCGACGATCGTGAGGGGACAAGGCTCTACGGTTCCGGGCCTCTGACAGGCACCCTTCTTCTGGAGTTGCTCCACCATTCTTTGGGCATGTAGCTCAAGCGAGTTCTTGTGGTCGGTCCAGGAGGTCGCGATAGCTGGGCGGCCGGTCTGCGCATGCAGAAAGCGAGCCATGGGCCGGAAGCCGGCAGCAAGGGAGTGATGTCCGTGGACAAACAGGATGGGGGAGCCCTCGCCGGAGAGGTCTTTCCAAGGTTGGAGCGACTCACGAGCATAGCGCGTGATGGCAAGGCCTTCCGATAGACCTGCACTTGTCCATTGGCGGACGGTCAAAAGGCGTGAACGAAGAGTATCGTGCGACATACCAGCAATTATAGCCGATCGCTGGTAGGAGGACTATTCTGGAGTGCTCGTGTCTGGACGGCTCAGGAAGGCGGGGGCCCCAGAGCGGCTAGCTTCCCATAGCCCGCAATCCAGCGGAGCCAGGGGAAGCTCCGATCCCAAGAGCGCAATCCAGCGCTCTCCCTCGGGAAGAGGCGGGAGCTGCAAGGTCAGCATGTCATGGCTTCGAGAAAAAGCCAGAAAGAACTGGCGAGCTTCGTGATGCAGAATGAAGGCCACGAGGGGAGCGTCAGGGGACCAGTCAGGCCCATGCCCAGAAGGGCTTTGGAAAGTCACATCCTGCGATCCCAGGAACCGCTGAGAACGGAACTGTTCGCAGGATCGCCGCAAGGCAAGCAGCTCCTGGATCAGCGACATCTCGGGAGGAGGGATCAGATGTTCTCCCCAGGGCATGGCGTTGAGCTCATTGTCCTGGCACCAGGTATTGTTGTTCCCCCCTCGAGAGAACCCCACCTCATCTCCCATAAGGAGCATGGGGATCCCCTGTGCCGTGAGCAGCATGATGAGGAGTTTACGGCGCTGGCGATCTCTCAGCACCTTTACGTTTACATCCTGGGTTGGCCCCTCAGTCCCGCAGTTCCAGGAGTCATTATGGGAGCAACCATCGCGGTCGTCTTCCCCGTTAGCCAGATTGTGCTTGTGGTTGTAGCTCACAAGGTCAGCTAGCGTGAAGCCATCATGGCAAGTGATGAAGTTGATCGACTGCTGAGGGCCTCCTAGTGGGTGGGGGCCTCGTCGGTCAAAGAGGTCCTGGGACCCACACAGGCGAGTCGCCAACAGCCCAGATTGATTACGATCGCCCTTCGCAAAGCGACGCACTACATCCCGGAACGAGCCGTTCCACTGCATCCAACGAGTGGAATAGGTTCCTCCGACTTGATAGGCCCCTGCAGCATCCCAAGGTTCGGCAATCAGAAGAGTGTTACGCAGTAGGGGATCTGTTTCCATTTCCTCGATGATCGGTGGATGGGGCAGTAATCCACCATGAGGGCCCCTCCACAAACAGGCTGTGAGGTCAAAACGGAAGCCATCCACGTGATAGGTGGCCACCAGATGGCGCAGGCTGTCGAGGATCAGGCGCCGTGTGATGGGGTGATTGGCTCCCACCGTATTTCCACAGCCAGAATAGTTGGTTGGACCGCCGTCTGGATCTCGCAGGTAGTAGGCTACAGGATCGAGCTGTCCCCAGGAACAGTTCGGCCATGCTGTGTGGTTGTACACCAGGTCTAAAATGACGAGGAGCCCACGTCGGTGGCACTCTCGAACCAGCGTCTGCAGCTCCACCATGGGTCCAGCGGGATCCTCACCAGAGGCTGCAAAACGGCGCATGGGTGCGAAGAAATTCTGATGAGAATACCCCCAGAACTGGCATAGCGGCTCTCCCGTATTGGGATTGTGGCGGTGGTACTCCAGTTCATCGAACTCCAATAGAGGCATCAGTTCAATCGCATTGATGCCTAGATTCTTCAGGTGGTCCAGCCGTTCACAGAAGCCCGCATAGGTTCCAGGGGCATGATTCTTTGTGTCACTCATGGTGAAGGCCCGCACGTGGGCCTCATAGATCACGAGTTGATCACGCGGGATGACAGGTGCCGTGACCCCTTGCCAGTCGAACGTTTCTGGCGGGAGCAATACCCCCCTTGCAAAGCTCTCAGCAGCCTCGTTGCCAGGTGTTCTCCAGCGACGCCGACTGCCCAGTAGGGGTGCATAGGGATCCCCTACAAGAGCATCCGCACCATCTAGGCGATAGGCGTATTCAAGGGGTAGTTCAGCTGGTTCAAAGGCCACGTGCCAGATCGTGCCCGTCCGATGGACACTGGGATCGAGAAGGATGGTAATGAAGGGAGAAGCTTCTCCCCACTTGAATAGGAGGAGTTCAACTGTGTGGGCAAAAGGAGCATGGAGGGCGAGGTGCAGCTGCTTGCCGTGCCATCGGGGTCCGAAATAGGTGGGAATTCCCGCCTGAAAGCGCATGGCAAAGCCTCTTTGCAGAAGGAGAAGCTCCCTCGAGACTGAGGACCGCATGGTCGGAGTTTGTTCTTCCGACTCAAGGCAGTCCCAGACAAGTGGGCGCTTCTCGGTGGCTAGATCTTCATGTAACGATCAGTACGGCCTTGAGTCCCGCCTTTCTGCGCAGGACGATCGGCGCCACCCTTCTTCTCATCTGTATCACTGGGGGCGCTTGGCATGCGACCTTCCATGAGCTCGCGGACCCACTTGCGCCACTTCTCTACGGTTTCCACGAAGAGAGGAGCAAAGCCACGCAGGGCAAAGGGCAGAGCATGCTGCATGTCCAGCCAGCTGTGCATAAGGATCAGCTCTTCTTTGGGAGCTACACCTACACCGCCACCGGCCATTTGGTGACCCAGCATCGCGCCTTCCAATAGACCTTCGTACAGCTTCAGCTTTGTCGCGTCATCCTTAGGAAGTCCATCCAGGATGGGGGAGTAGAGAAACAGACGATCGGAATTGGGCTCGTAGGTGAGATGAAGAGAAAACTCATCATCGATCCCAAGGATGCAAGTATTGTTGTCATCGAAACGAAGCTCTAACCCCAGTTCTTTGGCGAATTCTTTCAAATTCTCCTTGGCATTCTCGAGAGACATTGCTTCCTCCTAAAGTTTTCCTACTTATCCCAGACAATACGATTAAACACTAGTGTCGAGGACCACGTAGAACTCCTCTTACACAAGAAGGCTTTTTATAGGGCAGACCTTTCATCGAGAACTGCCATCCAATAAGCCTTGGTAGAGGGGTCATGGTCGCCCTACTGCGTAACCATGCCCCCTCCTAGACGGATGAAACGGCACACAATGCAGTGGGATCGTGATCCCTAACTCAACTGTTTATGCGGAGCCCGCTCAGCATCATCCAAGGGAAGACACACAATGGCGAAACCCTGGGAAGATGCCATAGTGAGATGGCTGCAGAGCTCCTCTAGGTCCGACAAAAGATCCAACAAGGAGGTGGTCTGCAAGCCATCGTCAAGCGACAACCCTAGGCCATTTTGTACCAAGATGTTCTTTGCGGTCCATATAAATCCGAGCCGTGCAGATGGCAAGCGGATTCTAGATGGGAGGCCCTACGTATGATCGTGAGCATTGACAGTTCGTTTAGGCAGATTGTCAGCGGGCTGGCTTAGCTTCCGTCGAGGCAGAGCTGTTCTAGAGTGGGGAGAAGTGGGGTGAGGGGAGTTTGAATCACAAAACTTTTATCGCGTTGAGCAGGACCTCGGATCAGTTGGACCGAACTAGGGGCAACCCCCAGAGCCTTGGCGATGAGTCGTGCTACCGCCAGGTTGGCTTGTCCATCGCATGGAGCAGCGTGGACAGAGACCTTCAGGCGCGACAGCCCCTGTCCATCGTCAATCACACCATGAAAGCCCTCATGACGACTCTTAGGTTGCACGCGCACGTGTAGGACCACCGTGTCGCCGTGAGCATGAAAGGGATGCATGTCTTTGAATAGCATATGACCTACGATAGGACCGAGGTCGCTTGAGTACAAGAGCCGTGAGGTCGAACGGCGGAACTGGCTGCAGCTCGCACTTGGCAAAATAGGCCGCGGGTGGATAGAATGTCGGCCGTATTCCGGATTAGCTCAGCGGTAGAGCAGCGGACTGTTAATCCGTTGGTCGCTTGTTCGAATCAAGCATCCGGAGTCTTCTTTAAAGA
>JBMOFD010000048.1:0-14566 GCA_049314435.1 Chlamydiia bacterium
GACTCTTCGACGAGCCGTCGGAGATGAGGAACCATCCGCTCTAGCGCTTTGCGTCTATGGCTAATCCGATTCTTAAGTGCCTCATCCATCTCAGCAAAGGTCTTGGCGTATTCATGACGAAGGAAGAGGGCGTCATACCCAAACCCACCCTGGCCTCGGTCGCTGCTAAGGATCTCCCCTTGGCAGGTGCCAGTACCTGTCCTATAGGTGCCATCTGGTAAGGCTAAGCAGAGCGCGCACTCGTAGTATCCGTAGCGCTGCTCACCGTGCAGTCCTGTCATGGTTGCTAAAAGAGCTCGTCGCGATTCACGGTCGGTGGCATCAGGGCCGGCATAGCGAGCTGAATGAACTCCAGGAGCACCGTTGAGAGCGGGGATGCATAGGCCGCTATCGTCTGCCAGAGCTGGCATCTGCGCAGCTTTGGCGGCATTGACTGCCTTAAGGATGGCATTCTCTAGGAAGGTCGCCCCTGTTTCATCAGGAACCACATATCCGGGGATGTCTTTGGGTGTAAGGAGGTCCAGTTCGACCTCCCCTAAAAGAGCTTTGATCCTCGGCTCTCGCAGCAGAGCACGTAATTCCCGTGCTTTATGAAGGTTGGTCGTAGCCAGCAGAAGTGGGAACACAGCTCATCACCAGGTCAAAGGTCGAGATAAGAGCCTAATCCTACTATCTGCAAGGTATCTGTGCCCAGCTGAACTCGCTCACCCACCGTCTTCCCTAACATGGCCTGAGCCAACTTCGACTGAAAACTGAGTATACGCCGTTCAGGATCAGCATCCCATGGGCCCAAAAGGGTGTAGGTCAACCGCTGTCCAGTCGGGTCTTCTACCGTAACGACCGACCCAACTCCCACGACATCAGCGTGGATATCTTGCTCGGTCAGAACCCGCGCATGAACCACTTCATCGCTCAGACGGCGGATTTCCTGCTGTAGACGGCTGCGTCGTTCAAGAGCGTACTTGTACTCGGAGTTCTCCCGAAGATCTCCAAGAGCGCGAGCTGCTTCGATCTCCTTCGCGTTGTCCACAGTATCCACCGTCGCCAACTGCTCGATCCTCTTCTGCACCTTCTGCAACCCTTCTAGAGTCGTCCACACGCTGTGGTCGACTTCCTCAGCACCAGATCGTCCGATCAGTTCTGGATGGGCCACCTCAGCAAGGCTCTGGAGGATCTTAATGTTGGTGTCATTCAGGATTGGGCTCTTCGTCGCGAGCAGCAAAAACTCACGGACTTCAGACAGAGAGGCCTCTTGCATGATCTGTCGCACAATCACGAATCGATCCTGCGCGAGTAGACCATGCATCCGCTTGATCAGCTCGCGATCCTTGCCCACCATCTCCAGCTGTCCCAGCAGAACGAAAAAGGCTTCGAAGACACGAATACGGCCCTTTGAATCATTGAAGGGAAGATCCCCTCCACTGGTCATCAGACGGGTGAAGTACCAGACAAAGGCATCGGGCGCTCGCATCGGGTCCTGAATCAACGATTCCACGCTCTTGCGAACGACGTCGATATGCCCACTACGGAGGAGCTCGTCCACGATGTAGTCACGCAGCTGAGCCTGGCCAATGGTCAGGAAAAACTTGGCGAAGAGCTCGGGCCATTCCAGGACATGCTTCCTCAAGAGAAGAAGATAGCGCTTCTTGTAGGCCAAGACGTCGATCTGCTGGACCAACCCCATGAAGTCTCCCACCTGACCGAGCAGTCGGACGAGCTCTTCGGGCTGCCCACACTCCAGATCCTCCATGAGGAAATGCAGCTGGAACCGCTCCGCTTCAGTGGCTTCAGGAGATTGCAGGAAGGCATCCACCTTAGAGCGAACTAGCTGGCGGAATTCCTCCTGGCGCGTCATCTCAGGAAAGTCGCGGAGGAAGGCGTAGATCAACTGGATAGCAGACCCTATCTCCATCTTCGTCTGCAGCGCTTCGAACATACGGCTCTCATGAGAGACTTCCTGATTCCTGAGTCGGAATGGCGTCTTGAGATCGTCGGGGCATTCAACGAGCGTGTCTTTTTTCAGCTTGCCTCGCGCTGATTGCCACCAGCGGGTCCAATCCTTAGCGGGAATGACGAGCTCACAGAGCTCCTCTTTGATGTCGGACGCCGTCTTGGGCCCCAGATCACGAAGGAGCATCTTGATCACACCCACAGGGTCGCTGCGGGCTTCTTTCTCCATTGCATCTGGATCGCCAAAACGACGTGCAAGGAAATGAGTCGGTGCCAGAGGCGCGAGATGCCGGAAGGCGCTCTCAAAACTCATCTCCTTACGACCCGACACAAGGTCAAACTCTAGAAGCACCTGTTCGCGTACCAGACTGACGTCGCGGATCTCTCCCGTTCCCCATCCGCCTGTATGGAAGACGAAGGCCCCCTTGGCGAGGTGGGTCAGCAGCTCGAAATTGCGAATGGCTCCTCGGAAGGAGTCCTTTCCCCTCAGACCTACCAGCCGAATCTTGTCCGCAAAGTGGGGCAGCTCCCCATAGCGCTTCTGTAGCCAGTCAAACCCTAGGGTCGCTAACTGCGAGGATTCATTGCTCTCGAGGTCAAAGATGAGTCGCAGAACAGCATCTGCTTGCGTCTGATCACTGATCTTCTCCCAAAGAGGCAGTGCTGTCTCAATCTGCTCTCCAAACGAGTCGGCCAAGTCGCTCTGGCGAATCTCCTGGAGGATCTCGATCAGTTCAACCGCATCAACCTCATCCCCTGCACAGTATTCTTCCCATAGCTGGAGGACTCCAGTCAGGTTCCGACGGTCAAGGTGAAGTTTGAAGTCATTCAGATAGCTCATGCAACGCCCTTCGAGAGAAATCATCAAGGGGAGTATAGATCTACCATGCTTTCCCAGCAATTCCTTTACATCATTTTTGATCGCATAATTTTTATAATTTCTTTTCAACTCCGATGATCTCCACGGAAAGCATCTCCTGAGCTACGATGCCTCCTTTTCACTCGCCGCATTGAGCTGTCATCATGAGGGAATTGGGCTCATCGCCCCTGCGGGGAGCGATGATAAAGAGCTTCTCCATGCTCTTTGGACTATTCGCCGGCATGACCTCAGGGCGCGCTGACGAGGCGCCATCCCATCCAGACGTGCTCATGGATCTGTCTGGCTGTGGAGTCATGGCCGACTTGGAGGTGGTGGCTCGGATCAACCGCATGTTAGACGACCGACTGCCCATGACCTACAACGCCTTCCTGCAGGGCGGGGTATTTCAAACGCCATCGGCTCGCGTCGCAGAGGATGGAGAGGTGGCCATTGGGGCCACCTCTCTTCCTCCTTACAGCGTCTATAACCTGGCCCTCCAGTACTTCTCTCGCCTCGAGCTCACCTTCAACTACCGGGTCTTCCGAGACCTGCCCGATCCAGTGTTTGGCCATTGTGGTTTTGGGGATCTCTCCGATCGCATCGCGAACATCAAGTTCCAGATCCTCCATGAGGAAGACAGTGATTTCTGGCTCCCTGCGGTGTCGATCGGCGTGAACGATGCCCTGGGAACCGATCGTTTCCGCTCCTTCTACATCGTCGCGACCCAGGCCATGCGCCGGCTAGACCTGGAAGCGACTCTGGGTTGGGGAACAGACCGTCTACACGGGTTCTTTGGTTCCTTTGTCTGGTCACCCTTGCGATCCTGTAGGTGGGGATGGGTGCGCGGGATCAGCCTAGGCGTGGAGTGGGATCCTCAGGACTATAGAAACGATCCCCATCCCTGCGGGCGGAGTGTTAGCAGTCGCATCAACTACGGCTTGATCTACCGAGTAGGGGACTTTCTGCAGCTGAGCGTGAATCGCCTACGTGGAGAGGAGATCTCCGCCTCGCTCGTCCTGCACACCAACCTAGGTCATGCCGACGGGTTGGTTCCTAAATACTTCGACCAACCTGCCTATCAGGGCCCTGTCAATCTTCATCCGATCGACAACCTACGCACCGCTCATGACCTAAGCGCTGACCTGGCCTTTGCCTTCCGCGAGCAGGGTCTCGTCCTGCAAGGAGCGTGGCTCACCACCACAGACAATGGCAAGCGCGAGCTACGCATCCGCGTGATCAACCAGGTCTATCGCTGGGAGACCGAAGTCCGCTCACGATTGCAGCAGATTTTAGGTGCTCTGGTCCCTGACACCATCGATGTCGTGACCGCTGTGGTCACCGCCTATGGCGTGGACAGCCACCAATACCAGTTCCGCGTCTGCGACCTGCGACGGTTTGTCATGGGGACTCTCCATCCCTATGAGCTGGGCATCCTCTCCCCCATGAAGGAGGTGACTCCTGTACGGGAACCCGCCACGCAGATCTTCAAGAAGCCGCTCCATGCGTACATCTGGGACGTCCATCCAGCAATGCAATCGATTGTGGGAAGTACAGATGCCAAGTTCAAGGGCCTTCTCGGTGTGGCCATCGGACCTCAGGGGTATCTTTGGAACAACTACTTCTATCGGATCACGTTTCAGGCAACCGCCTGGAACGGCTTTCAAGATTGCGGCGACTATGACGTTCTGAATCCTTCCCAGGTTCCCCACGTGCGCACCGATAGCGTGAACTATCAGAAGTGGAGCCGCTTACGTCTCAATCAAGCGTTCTTGCAGCGTACTTGGTCCTTACAACAAGGATGGTACCTGCGAGCTTCTGGCGGCTACTTCGAGCCAGCCTATGCTGGGGTGGCGTTGGAGGCTCTCTGGTACCCTGTTGGATCTGATGTTGCGGTTGGCCTTGAACTAGCCCCTCTTCTCAAGCGCTCTTACAATGGGTTTGGGTTCTCGCAGCAGGTGCGACAGTGGGATGGATGCTGTTTCGAATGGAAGAAGTTCTACCCCTACCAAGCCTTCCTAGATCTCTACTACCACTGCAAGCCCATTTGCACGATTGGACGCGTGACAGTAGGTCAGTTCCTTGCCCGAGACATTGGAGCTCGCTTTGAGCTGAATCGCTACTGGGCCTCTGGATTGCGGGTCTTCCTCTGGTACACCTGGAGCAACAGCGGCGATCACATCAATGGCAAGCCCTACCACGATCAAGGAGTAGGCCTATCCATTCCGATCGACCTCTTCCTGCCTCGATCCTCCAGGGGTCGCTTCAGCTATGCCGTCGCTGCGTGGAAGCGCGACTGTGGAGCTCGCTGCGAAACAGGGACACCCTTGTATTGGAATATCCTAGAGGAGAGACTGCAGACACCGGGATATGCGGACTAGGCGGGTTTTACGATCCTTCTACACTCCCTTGATGCTTACCGTTACCTACAAGCGAGATTCCGTGCAAAGTGGCCTCTGGCGGAGGGGATGGAATGGCAGCTTGCTGAAGTCTAGGTAGAGCGGCCATTGCCTACTTTGAAGGCTCTTGGTCAAGGCTCGGGAGTCGCATGGCAGACCAATGACAGATCTCCACTCCCTTGAAAACAGGGCGGCCCTCTTCGGTCAAGCAAAGGAGCTGTGCCTGAACGGGGCGGTCCAGCTGACCAAATTCAGTCACGAATCTCTGGAGGGAGCCTGCTTCTTTGCGCCCCGCGGAGGCCGAAAACTTGATCTCATAGGCGTAGAGGCCAGTAGGGGTCTCCAGGATGAGATCGACCTCCTCTCCTTCCTGAGTTCGATAGAATGTCAGCGGTGGTTGGTAGCAGTCAGCAGAGCAGCGCTTGTAGATCTCTACCACCACCATGTTTTCGAATACATGCCCTGCTACATCGCCAGAACGGATAAGCTCGTCATCAGTACGCAATCCCAGGAGGTAGCAGAGCACTCCTGTGTCCATAAAGTACCACTTGGGGGTCTTAACCAGTCTCTTCCCTAGGTTATTGAAATAGGGCTGCAGGCGGAAGCCGATTCCCACTGTCTCTAACAGACTTAACCAGGAGGTGATGGTCGTTGCTCCCACCCCTACATCCCCAGCCAGGTTGGTCACATTCAAAAGTTGACCAGCGCGCAGAGCCAACAATCTGAGGAACTTACCGAAAACTCCCAGATCCTCAATCGCCTTGATCTGACGCAAGTCTCGCTCCACCACCGAAAGCACATAGTTCTCCATCCACCGCCTGGCCTGCGCCCGATCGGCCCCCGTTACGACCTCTGGATAGAAGCCATCCAGCATCCTGCTAATGCACACACTCAGCTTCCGGGGATCCTCGTAGGGGGCGAGTTCCACCCAGCTAAGAGGCCAAAGATGCAGAAACCCAGCGCGACCTGCAAGGCTCTCCACTGACCCAGCCATCAGCTCGAAGATCTGAGACCCCGCTAGAAAAAACCGCCCCTTGTGCGTTCGCTCACGGTCGACCGCCACCTTGATCACCCTAAACAGAAGGGGGAGGTATTGCACCTCATCGATGATCAAGGGTGCAGGATAGAGCGAAATGGCCAAGACGGGATCTGCTTGGACCTCCGCCAAGACCGTGATGTCATCCAGGGAAATAACGGAGGCTCCCGGCAGTGCTGAACGGAGAAGCGTACTCTTGCCAGCTTGCCGCGGACCGGTCACCACGATGGCCGGAAAAGTCTCAGCCAATTGAAGAAGACGTTTGGTGGCCTGACGCGGAATGTTCATAATCTACCTCGATAAGGTGGATTATCTACAATTTTACGGCAATATCTCCATGAAATTCCACCTTACAGCGGAGGATATAGAAAAGAACGGCCCCAATCCAACGACACCTTCGAGGGGGTCTGGGCAGCGCCACTCATAAACAAAAAGCCCCTGCAACCCTAGTCCGGGTTGCAGGGGCTTCCGAGTTTCTGGCTACTCTGATGACCTATTCTTCTTGCTGCCAGAAACGAGGTCTTGGCCGACTGGATCAGCTTGCAATTCGGGTGGTTGAAAAAGACTCTCCAATCCAGGTATTACCACGCGCCTCTTCCCCTTTGGCTGGGCTGACCATGATCGTCACGTCCTGTCCAAGTTCATTGAGGAAGCGAATCAATCGCTCTACCGAAAAACTACGCAACTTACCACAGAACAAAGCAGAAATTTTTGGTTGGTCAACACCCAGAATTTCGGCCGCTTGTTTCTGCGTGATTTTTCTTTTTTTTATAATTGTTACGATCTGACGAGCAAGCTCCGCCTTTGCCAAGGCCTCTTCCGGGTTTTCAACGCCCAAATCGGCAAAGACATTCCCGGAGCTCCTTTCAAACTTAATCTCTTTCTTCACAACCCACCCTCCTCTTTCAACTTCTTATAAAGGACCTCAGCCTCCTTCAGACGCTGCTTAATCAAGTCGATATCCTGCTTCGTCGTAGCAATGCCACTTTTCGATTTCTTCTGGAATGCATGGAGTACAAAAACGACCCCCTCCCACTCGACCATATACACTGCCCGATAAGTCCCCGACCTATCAGACTCCCTAATCTCAAGAACCTTAGCACTTCCCATCCCGCTAAGCGTCTTTGCATGATGAGGCCTAATCCCCTGCTGAGCGAAATACAACGCGTAGCCCATTTCGTCCTCGACTTCCGCCGGGAACAGCTTTAGATCTCGGCGACTGGATCCAATCCAGATGAGTTCTCTCATGCGTACCCGAAGTGCACAGCTATTCATGATTATGCCTACCTGAGCATATCTTCCGCGAGAAGAGAAAACGCTTCCTCCTAACAATTACACACCGAGGGGGCCTGGGGGGCGCTAGCCCACCAGAAAAAGCAACGCTCCATAAAACAAAAAGCCCCTGCAACCCATTCTAGGCTGCAGAGGCTTCCGAGTTTCTAGCTACTCTGATGACTTATTCTTCTGGCTGCCAGAAACGAGGTCTTGGCTGACCTTCGGCGCCTTGATCCGACTCGCTGCGCGTCCCTTCAGGACGTGGGCTTCGACGATCAAAAGAGCCGCCCTCTGAACGACCACCGAACGGAGGACGTGATCCACCTGGACGGAAACCGCCGCCCTCACGGGAGAAGCCTCCGCGCTCAGGACGCTGTCCGCCACCAAACGCTGGGCGTTCTGGGCGAGGACCACCCCAATTGCCGCCTTCGCGGAACGGAGGACGATCATTGTTGAACGGGCGGTCTCCGCGAGGAGGGCCTCGGTCGTAGGAAGGACGATCTCCACGAGGGGGGCCGCGATCCTGGAAGGGACGGTCACCACGAGGAGGTCCACGGTCCTGGTAAGGACGAGGAGCGAATCCGCCTTCACGAGGAGGGCCGCGATCCTGGAAAGGACGGTCTCCACGAGGAGGGCCTCGGTCGTCAAAGCGACGTGGGGCAAATCCTTCACGTGGGGGACCGCGATCCTGGAAAGGACGGTCACCGCGAGGAGGTCCACGATCCTGATAAGGACGAGGAGCGAATCCGCCTTCACGAGGAGGGCCGCGATCCTGGAAGGGACGGTCTCCACGAGGGGGGCCTCGGTCATAGGAAGGACGGTCTCCGCGAGGAGGGCCTCGGTCGTAGGAAGGACGATCTCCACGTGGAGGTCCACGATCCTGGTAAGGACGAGGAGCGTATCCTTCACGAGGACCATCAAAGGAGCGGCGCTCTCTTGGGGGACCACGATCTTCACCTGGGGCTCCGCCAAAACCTTGACGAGGCGCGCGATCATCGGACCGACCTGGAGCACGATCCCCGAATGAGGGACGTGGACCGCGATCGTCGAAGGAGCGAGGACGGCTAGCGCCTGGAGGACCACGACGGTCGCCAAAGCTTCCACGGTTCTCTCTATAAGGGCGATCTTCTCTTCCCTCAGCGCGTGGAGCGCGTGCTGGTCGCTCTTCTGTCGCTTCTCTCTCTTTAGCAGGAGCAGGTGTGCCTTCTTGGGGCATCTCGACCTCTTCCCAGTCAATGGCAGGCGCTGCAGCCATCTCACAGACGGGTGTCATCTCTACGCTGTCTTCTTCTTGTGTGTGTTCTTGGATGTTTTCATCCATGTGGCTCTCCTCGTGAGCTTCGCGAGACTCGCTGCGCAGCCGGGCTCGTTGGCCAGGGCTGAGCTTCATACGATCTCGAATCAAGGTTCTTTTTCTTGGTTTGGCTCGCCCAGCTATGGCTGCTGCGAGCAATTCGCGCCTCTCCGTCTGTGTGAGATCGCGATAGGCGCCTTCGGGCATCTCGCCCAATACAAGTGAACCAAGCCGAATCCTCTGAAGACTCTGCAAGGTTAGTCCAGCATACTCTGCTAAAATACGGACCTCGTGCTTGCGGCCTTCTGCCACAGAGATGCGCACGGTACCTCGACGTACCTTACGTACGTTCAACGGTTTTACAAATACATCATCGACGATGCAGCCTTCACGAAGGCGTTCTAACCTCTCCTCATCGAGCTCCTCCGACACCTTCAACAAATATTCTTTTGAAATACCGCTGGAGGGATGGATGATCTGATGGGCAAACTGCCCATCATTGGTCACGATGATGAGTCCCGTGGTGTCTCTATCTAGACGGCCCACGGTGAAGAGCCTCAAATGGGTCTTCGGAAACAGGTCCAACACAATACGACCATTCTTCGGTCGCTCATTGGTACAGATGAACCCAGCTGGTTTGTTCAACAGATAGTAGACCTTGCGGGTCTCGACGGTGGCCACCCGGCCATCGACCTTCACACGGTCGACTTCCGGATCCACGGGATGCTGGGGGATGAGCACAACAGTGCCGTTGACCTCCACCCGTCCCGCCCGAATGATATCTTCACAGGCGCGTCGGGAGGCCAGCCCTGTGGCCGCCAAAACTTTACTCAATCGATTAGTGGGCATACAATACAAGGTTCTGAGAACTACCCTTAAGAGGTTACACTCAGTTGCTATTTGGGACCTAAAACAAACAGATTTCTATGAGTCGATTGATCCTCCTGCGTCACGGCCAGTCCATGTGGAATCAACTCAATTTGTTCTGTGGTTGGGTGGATGTCCCATTGAGCGCGGTAGGGATCCGCGAAGCACAAGCGGCCGGGGCCCTCATTAGCCACTACCCCATTGATTGGATCTTCACGGGAGAACTGGAAAGGGCCGTTGAAACGGCCATGATCGCCATGGCCTCTCATCCGAGCGGCCGGGTGCCGGTCCTCCTTCACGAAGGGGAGGGGATCTTAGATGAGTGGAGCGCTCCATGTGAGACGATCCGATCTCAAATTATTCCTGTTCGCCGAGCCAGAGCGCTGAATGAGCGGATGTATGGATCCCTGCAGGGAATGAATAAGGATGAGGCGCGGGCGCAGTTTGGAGCGGACCAGGTTCACCAGTGGCGACGCTCCTATGACCAGGCTCCTCCCGGAGGGGAGTCGCTGGCTGACACGGCAGCTCGTACTCTTCCCTATTTCAACAAAGAGATCCTCCCCCTTGTGAAGAAGGGCGAGCAGGTCCTGGTCTGTGCTCATGGGAACAGCCTCCGCTCCATCATCATGGAGATCGAGGGGATGAGCCACGAGGAGATTCTGCACTTTGAGCTGGAGACGGGCATCCCTCGAGTCTACCGCTGGGAGATGGGCCAGCTCATCTTGGAGCCGAGCTCGTGATCCATGCCGACTCTCTGCAGCAGGCGCTGCGCACCCCTAAGGCGGCAGCTGCTCTGCATGAGGGGTTGCTGCGTCTTACGCGGGAGCCATGGATAGCCTCCTCTTTAGAGGCTACCGCTCGCCACCGCCTTCGGATGCGCCTTGGCCTCCCCGCCGAGCTCCAGGTCGCCGTGTTCCCTTCCGCCCAGGAAGCTCGTCTGGCTGTAATCAACTTATTTAAAAAACAGGGAAGCCAGGTTGAGCTCCTTCCTGGTCTTTCCCCTAGGTGGGCAGAGGCTGTTGAGTTCTGCGGGGGATCCTGTTGCAGCTCCGCGGATCGCCGAGGTTTCTCCATTGGCTCCCTCATCCATCATGATACCGGAGCCGTACAGCCCCTGCCTGAAGCCACGGACTCCAGCAAGCCCCTGATCTTGGATGCAACCCTCCATACTCTCTTTCTCGGGGCCTCTTGGGAGACAGTGCCATGCGGGGGAGTCTTCCTCTCACTGGAACCGCTGCTAGGTCGTGGGGCGCCCGCTCTCTGGATTGCTCCGGCAGAATTTGCCCTCCCCTCCTTCTGTGCCGCTTCGGCCACGGCGGCAGCGATGGCGCTGGAAGAGTGGGAAGGGTCCCGAGAGAGCGATGGGTTTGAGGCCTCTCGGTACCGAGCCCGTGTCGAAGAGCTGTTGCGCGAGGAATGCCGTGGCGTGGTCCTTTCCGAAGCCTCAGAGCGACTGCCAGGCGGTAGTGCCATCTTCCTCCCGGGACGCTCGGCTCCTTGGATACGTTGCCTCCTCCACGCCAAAGGGGTCTGGTGCCGGCTGCCAGAGGCGCTGCCCCAATTGCGACTAGGAACTCAGACTCTCGTCCTCCAAGGTGGCGCGGAGAGCTGGAAGGGGATTGCGGAACATCTCAAAGAGTGGGTCGACATCCTCCGTCGAGCACCACGCCTGACCGAAGGACTAACCAGCTGGCCTCTGCTGCCCATGCCGCTCGATCCCCATGCTGAACGCCCCAAGGTACAATCCAGAGCGACTCGGCCTCTCTACACGGGAGTCCTGCGACCTGACCATGCGATCGAGGGACTGCGCTGGGTCGCAGTGGATGGCCATGAGATCGGGATCGAGACCCGGCTAGCGCTGCTGGTCGACGAGGAGGATGGCATCATTGTGGATGCTGCCTATCAGGCCTTCGGACCACCCACACTGATTGCCCTTGGGGAGATTCTTTGTGAGCTCCTGATTAGGCAGCATTGGCTCCTTGCCGAACGCATGCCGGCAGCCGATTTGGAACAACCTCTATTAGGGGAAGAGCCTCTTCAGGGAGAGGCCCGAGCCTGGTCAAAGCACTGGCTTCAGCTCTTGGGGCAATTATGTGCCCGGTGCCACGATCTCCCCGGTCTTTCTACCCCCTTGTCAACACCTATCGAAGTAGGGCATCTTGAACCTGGGAAGCCCTTAGAGGGCTGGGAGGAGATGCCCATGGAACGTAAGATCCAGATCCTCAATCAGGTGCTTGATCAGGACGTACGACCCTATATCGCACTGGATGCGGGGGGCATTGTCATTCAGGAGTTCAACGAGCCGATCCTAAAGGTTCGCTACTCAGGCACTTGTGTGAGCTGCCCGAGCAGCATCGGGTCAACGCTGCAAGCCATTCAGCAAACTCTTCGAGCAAAGGTGCATCCTGACCTCGTGGTCGTCCCAGATTTTTCCTCTGTGGATCCATCAGGAACGCCACCGACTCATGCACCCGTTTAACTTCTCGGCTTGGCGTAACCTAGACTGGAGACTCCTCCTCACGCTCTTTGGCTTCATGGTCATCAGCCTGGCAGTCGTGAGTTCCACCACGCAGCAGTATCTAGAGGGTGAGGAGACCTTCTGGACGCCCTTCGTCATCCGGCAGCTGGAGGGCTACTGTGTGGGCTGGGTCGCCTTCTTCTTTGCGGCCGCCTTCGACTATCAGCGCCTTCGTGAGTGGGCTTGGCCTCTTTACCTCTTTGTCCTCCTGCTCCTGGTTGGGCTCTTTTTTGTGGACCCGATCCAGAACGTGCATCGCTGGTACCGTTTGCCCTTCATCGGAGGTACCTTCCAGCCCTCGGAGTGGGCTAAGCTCACCATCATCATGATTCTGGCCTGGTTCATGGAGCGGCATGCTGACACTCTGCGGCAGGGCCGCACCATTGCTCGTGCACTGATCCTTGTTGGGATCCCCTTCCTGCTGATCCTAAGGCAGCCAGACCTGGGAGCGGCCCTGGTGCTCTGTCCCATCACTCTCATGCTCTTCTACCTAGGCGGTGTGCGGCGGAGTGTGGTGAAGGCCATGACCTGGATGGGCCTCATCGCCTTAGCCTGCTCCTCTCTCGTTTTTCTGGAGATCATCCCCCATGAGACGCTGCGGCCCTATGCCACACTTGTGATGAAGGACTACCAGTTCGAGCGGCTCGACCCCAACACCTACCACCAGAGATCCGCTACGACCGCGATCGCTCTCGGTGGGCTCACCGGATCTGGATGGGGACGCAGTGAGTTCACGGGTCGTGGCTGGCTACCTGCCGCCCACACCGACTCGGTCTTCTCTGCCTTTGCGGAGGAGTTTGGTCTTGTGGGGATCCTACTCTTGATCTCGCTCTGCTATGCCCTGGTCAGTCTGGGGCTCCAGGTCACAGCGCTGGCCCGCGATGACTTTGGGAGGCTCCTGGCCGGCGGGATCACTGTGTATCTAGCGATGTCGATGTTCATCAACATAGGCATGATGGCGGGCTGTTTACCCATTACCGGCGTGACATTGATTCTAGTGTCCTATGGAGGCAGCTCGGTGCTCAGCACGATGGTCGCCCTGGGCCTGCTTCAGTCGATCTACACACGACGCTTCTTCCTGCGAGCCTAGTTCGCGTTGGTGATGAGGTAGCCGATGAAGCTGTCCCAATCGCGCGCTTTGGCATATTGCACGAGGGGGTCGGGCGGGAGATCGAAGAACTGTGCAAAGCGCCTTATGTCGTTGAAGAACGACTGGCAGTGGATCTCTCGCTCAGCTCTAGGTGCGAAATTGCGGACAAACCCATTCCACTTGAAATAGCTAGCTCGAATCTTGCGCATCGAATGATGGAGGGGAGGTTCACTGAAGATGTAGGCCAGGAACTGCAGGATGCCGATCTCTCGGATCGATTCCCCTAAGTTCTCTAAATGGCGGCTCTGGAATCCAAGGAAGAGGGTAGCGCTCTTGTCGATGGTGGTGATGATCTCATCGATCACACGCTCGTGATGGGGCTGGATCGTGACGTAGAAGGAGCCATCACCGTAGTGACAGCACTCATCCTGCGGCGGCTGAGCCATAGCAGTGAAGGGCACCATCCAGAAGAGAACCCACGTCCATGCCCTACGACCCATCTGATCCTCACGACTCCGCCGTCTGAGACAAGGACATCCCCACGCCCCACGCCCCCATTGGACGCGTCCCTCGACGAAGGTCATCCTATGAATAGAGAAAATAATTGGCTATCTCAGAGAAGAAGTGCTCGGCACGGCGAGCCCGAGGCGACAGAGTTTCCGATCCTCCGCCGATAAATGGCACCCCAACCACATCCCTCAGAGAATGACGCAGCATTTCTTCTTAGCCGTGAACACGTGATGTTGGTCAGGCGTAGTCAATCGCTCGGCTGCGAGCAATGTGGCCTTCATCTTCCTGCCCTCTTCGCCGAGAGAGCCGTAGGAAGCCTGTGATCCGCTGGAACTTGGACCTGAACCGTGCAGCGGCTTGTCTTCGTGACTAAGGATACGGATCCCCAATTGCTCCTTCAGGGCTCTCTCAAAAAACGTACGCGCCCAGATCACATCTTGATCGCTGTCGTTCGCGGTACCGAGAATGCTCTTCTTCAGAGTCGGCCCGGCAGTTCGCCCAGCCTCACCAAGCACGTGCGGATACTCAGTGAGCACCCTGGCAATGACATGCAGAACTCCAATAGAGAGCTGTTTGCCCAACTTCTCTGCGGCCGAATCAGGAATACAGTCGTTCACCTCATTAATGAACGATCTAATGTTCTTGCTCTTCACCAGGTTTTTTAAAGCCTCGTGCGTCTGCTCAGCCAATACCTCAGGCTGAGGCCTTATGCGCGCATAGGTGCTCTTGATGCGGCCTATTCCCTCTTGTGCCCGATCCGCCTTGATCAGG
>JBMOFD010000049.1:0-14472 GCA_049314435.1 Chlamydiia bacterium
GCCCCGCACCCATAACGCAGGGCTCCGCCCCGCACCCCGCTGGGAGACTACCGTCCCCCAGGCCCCCTATAGAGATAGCTGATTAGAAGTTCTGCTGATCCGAGCCGAACGTCCAGCAAAGCCCAAGTCATCTTGACCTGCAGTGCCAGGGGCCGCTAAAGTCGCCGTCGGAGGTGACCATGGTTCGACGTGCGACTGGGTGGGGCTTTTGCCTGATGGGCTTATCTGCAGGAGCGGCGCTCTTGGGCAATGATGTGGATACCGATCGGCCCTGTTCTCCCGAGCCAGACTATCCTAGCTTCTTGACACTGCCCGCGGCGCCTGCCATTGGACCAGAAGTTCCTGTTGCAGATGCGGACGGGGTAGGCACACGTTGGAACGACCTCATTCGTACCGCCTTGAGGCCCGCTCCGAAGGACTTCAGCTGGTATCGGGAATATGGTGTGTGGGTATGCCGATTCAAGGGTAAGGACCAGCTCCGCTGGTACACCTTCCCCCCATCTGCCAATGCGAGTCACATCGTAGGGACGATCGCCTACGGACGACTCCTCGTGGCTCCGATCACCGATCTGATGAAACAGGGTATGCAGCCAGAAGATGTGCGCTGCTTCGAGATCGTTCAACTGGAAGGCCTTGAGAAGAACAATCCCGTGCGGATCATCGACCCAGAAGAACCTCAGGGGAAGAGCTAGGGTGGCTGAGCCTTGGTGCGACCTCACTAAAGTGAGTTTTTTAGTGACGACACAGAAAGTGATCCACCCTGCTAGGAAATGGGGATGCAGGAGCCGACCCTGATCGTTGTTGGCCCCGTAATTTTGCAAGAAACTGTCACAAAATGACAGTTTCTTGCATATAATGAATGCCCTCGGCTAGGATCAAGTTAGAAGTTGTCATATTTTGACATCTTCATGCAGGGCTCCTCATGAACAAGCACCTTCTCAACGCCCTGCTGGCCTGGCCCAGGCCATATATTTCCGGGGTGGCTCTGCACTCTATTCTAGACAGGTCCGCTGGTTCTCGACAGGCGGTCCTCAAGAGAGCGATCCAAGAGGGGTACTTGGTTCCCATCCGAAGAGATTTGCATCTGATCCAAAATCTAGGGAAGCCTCTGATCGATACATTCGAAATTGCTCCTATCGTGTATGGGCCATCCTACGTCAGCTTTGAGTCGGCTTTGAGCTATCACGGATGGATTCCGGAGGCTGTCGTTACAACGACCTCCGCTTCTGTGAAGAGGAGCAAAGACTTTGACACTCCGATTGGCGTGTTCTCTTATGAACATATCCCAATAGAGTCCTTTTCACTGGCTGTGGAGCAGCACTCACGAGAGAGATGCACACTATTCATTGCATCTCCAGCCAAAGCGTTAGCCGACATGATCTATACCAGAAAGCGGACCTGGGCCAGTCTGGATGACGTGTGTCAGGACCTTCGCATAGATCCTGAGTGCTTTGATGATGCAACCACTCAAACTCTGACGTTCCTGCAAGAAAATCATCCAACGGCCCGAGTGAGAAAATCACTCAGCTACATCACGACCCCGACACAATCATGACAGCGACGATCATCCAAGACCGGTTAAGGAACTATTCGGCGAGCTCAAAAGCAGACGAGTTCAACGCCCTAAAGGAGATTTACCAGGAGATTGCGTTGTCGGGTCTCGCTCGGACTGACTTCTTCAAATCTGCCGCGTTTCAGGGTGGTACCGCCTTGCGTATTTGCCATCAATTGAGGCGCTTCTCGGAGGACCTTGATTTCGTATTGCTCGCACCGTGCGAGTCCTTTTCGTGGCTGCATTTCTTGCAGGCTATCGAATCGGAATTCAACTCCTTCGGGGTAGCCCTACAAACGAAGGAGCGAGCCGAGGCAAAGGGCGCCGTCAAGTCGGCCATATTGAAGCATGATTCCTTTGTGCGGATCCTCGAGTTGAAATATGACCGACTACCATCGGACGAGCAGAAGATCTCAATCAAGCTAGAGATCGATACCAATCCTCCCGAGGGGTCTAGTTTTGAAACGACTTACCTAGTCTATCCATATCCATTTTCCATTCTAGTCCAGGACCTGCCAAGTCTATTTGCAAGTAAGTGTCATGCTCTTCTGTGTAGAAAGTATGAAAAGGGGAGGGATTGGTTTGATTTCTTGTGGTATATCTCAAAGGGCGTTCCTGTAAACTATTCATTGCTTAGGAGCGCTCTCCAACAGGCCGGACCCTATCAGGGAATGAATATCTCTCTGGAGAAGGAGTGGTTCCTTGGGGAGTTGGAGAGAAGAATTACCGTAGCGGATTGGAAGGCTGCGCGGCGCGATGTGGAGAATTTCTTGCGCTCGGAAGATCGGAGGTTTGTTGAAAACTGGAACAGTGAAGTGTTTAAACAGCAGTTGGAGAGACTAAACATCCTATAGGCCTTCTTAGAAGTCGACCTCGAAGAGTCGCATGGGAAGCGCTAGGCCAATGGGCGATCCTCCGGAGGCTTCTGGGAGGGGATTGTGGCGGAGAGCCGTCGTAACTGGCTGAGTAAATAGGCCGGTAGCTTCAGAACTTGGCGATCCCACGCAAGTGGTTCCTCCGACACCTTGACTCCAAAGGGAGAGGATTTTTGCTCCATGAACTGCCTCAAGGAGCGCATGCCCCCCGTTGTGCCAGCCTTGACCTCAATGGGAATAATGGAGGAACCAAGCTGTACGACATAGTCTACCTCAGCGGCTGAGCCTTTCTTCTCCTGGCACCAGAAAAATAGCTCTGAAGCCCGTCTTGGATCGGCATAGGCCAGGAGCTCTTGACCAACCAGTTGCTCTGCCAACGCCCCTCGATGTGCTAATAGGCCGTTTTCAAGCAATAGAGGTTCCGATAGACCCATGGCGGCCTGAAGAAGGCCTATATCTAGCAAGACAAGCTTAAACTTCTTCTCATTGATGCCCACACTGAGCGGAATACCGCTCGCGTTTGTGGTATATACCTGAGACAACAAGCCCGCTTGAGAGAGTAGCCTGATGGCTATCTTGTATTCCCTGGCAGGGTTAGGAGCCTCGGGATCGATCTTACTATAGCGTACGTGCTGCCCGACAAACCCTGGTGCCACGGAGAGGAGTCTCTGCAGATGGGCGGCCTGAGCTGCCGATGCATATTTCCCGAAGTCATTGCGGTAGGTCAGAAGTAAATCATGATGCTTCTGCTGAGTCTGCAAGATCGACCCGGTTTCTATGAAGACCTCCACCGCAGCCGGCATGCCGCCTACCAGGATATAGAGGCGCAGCTCCTCCAAAAGACGCTGATGCATAATGGGAGGGGTTTTGTCAGCGAGTGAGCATCCCTCGACACGTTCCCTTAGCATCGTTTCTCCTCTAACGGACAGAAACTCCATTAAAGAGAGCGGACGCATGGTGAGGAACTGCACCCGACCAACAGGAAAGGAGAGATTGTCGTTGAGAACAAACTCTAGCAAGGAACCGGCAGCGATCACATGCAGCCCAGGCATCTCCTCTTTGAAGTACCGAAGAGCTACGAGCGCCTCAGGGCACTCCTGAATTTCATCGAGGAATAGTAGCGTCTTCCCAGGGACGATCGGCTTGCGCACCACCAGCTCTAGCTCACGGAGAATCTCCTGGGGATCACGCACGGCAAAGCACTGGCAGGCGGCAGGGTGGCGCTCAAAGTTGACAATCGCGGTGTGTTCGAAGCACCGCTCTCCAAAGGCCTGGATGGAATAGCTTTTGCCAACCTGCCGGGCGCCGCGCACGACAAGGGGGGAACGATGAGGGCTGGTACGCCATTCGTCCAAAAAGCGGTCGATATCCCTCAGCATGTCCACCTTTCGTACATAGGCTGTATATATTATGTGGTATTTCTATACAGAGTTTGTATGAAAACAGACTTAAGAAGCAAATTTGGCCGAAAAGGCTGACCCTCTGTCGGGTCGGTTTAAAAATATTTACATGGCTATGTGTTCAGAATGAACAAGCCGAAGGTAGGCGTTCGAAGAAGCCTTACCTTCGGCAAGGTTAGCCTGGACCGGCAGAGAACAGGAGATTTTCTAGACGAGATCCTCAACCACTGAAGGCGCAGCCTGAGCAGGCGCTCTTTTCCCCTCAAGGGCGTGCTTGAGTCCGGTGGAGCGCTTCTGAGCCTCATTTTGGGCCACGGCGATATGGATGGCCTTGGCGGTCCCCACAATCGCCACGCAGCTCTTCCCACGGGTTACCCCGGTATACAGGAGATTCCTCTGCAGCATCTTATAGTGGGTGGTGTGGACAGGCATGATGACGCAGGGCGTTTCCGATCCCTGGTACTTGTGCACCGAGACGGCATAGGCCAGAACCAGTTCGTCGAGCTCGGCGAAGTCATACTCCACAGAGCGCTCATCAAACAGCACGACGAGCATCTGCTCCAGCAGGTCGATCTCTTGAATCCGACCTACGTCCCCGTTGAAGACCAACTTGTCGTAGTTATTGCGGATCTGCATCACCTTGTCCCCAGGCAGGAAATGCCGTCCCATACGGGTGAGAGGCTCCTCCTTAGATGGATTGAGGAGAGCTTGGAGCACATGGTTGAGGTTCTCTGTGCCGACGATGCCCTTCTTCATAGGAGCCAGCACCTGGATATCCTGGATTGGATCCAAGGACCTCGCTTGGGGCAGCTCTTGGCTGATGAGGGCTTTGATCTTCTCCAGCACTGCTTCTGGAGATTCTGCCGGATAGAAGAGGAAGTCACTGCGAGGGTCCCAACCGAGGTCGGGCATTTCGCCACGGTTGATGGCGTGCGCATTCACGATGATCCTCGAACCAGCTGCTTGCCGGAAGATCTCCTTCAAACTCGATACAGGGACCAATCCCGATTGGATCACATCGGAGAGCACAGTTCCCGGTCCTACGGAGGGGAGCTGATCGACGTCGCCTACTAGAACCAGACGCGCATTGCTGGGTACCGCTCGTAGAAGGCTATACATGAGTTGCGTGTCGATCATGCTCGCTTCATCGACAACGAGGAGATCACATTCGAGGGGGTTGTCACGGCCTCGTTTGAACCCGCCATGCACAAAGTCCATCTCAAGAAGAGAGTGGATCGTGGAGGCTTTGTATCCGGTGATCTCACTGAGTCGTTTGGCAGCGCGTCCTGTGGGCGCGGCTAAGAGGATGCGATCGGTGAGCTTCGCTGTGATGGCGAGGATCGCGCTGGTGATGGTGCTCTTCCCCGTACCTGGTCCGCCTGTGATCACCATCATTTTATCTCGACAACCAGAGGTCACCGCTTCCGCCTGTCCTTTGGCAAGCTCTAGCTTGAGAAGGTCCTGTACCCATGTAAGAGCCTTCTCCAGGTCGATTTTACGGAGCTTACAGGGAGCTTGAAGGAGGCGATCCACTTCACGCATGATGCCCTGTTCACAGGACCAGTGGAGTCGTGACCAGGCATGCTCGACACCTTCTAGGGTGGAGAGAACCACACGCTCAGAGGAGCGGAGCACTTCAAGCTCCTGAAAGAGCGCATTCTGTGGGACATCGAGGAGCTGTTCGGCATGAGCCACCAGTTCATCTTTGGGCAGGCAGGTATGGCCCTCTGAAGCAAGGTCGTCGAGGGCATATTCTAGCCCAGCGCGAAGGCGTTCAGCAGAGCCCTTGTGGACGCCGAGCTTCTCGGCAATCTGATCCGCAATACGAAAACCGATGCCATGTACATCGCGAGCCAGACGATAGGGGTTGCTGGTGACCTTCTCGATGCACTGCTCTCCATACTGTCGGTAGATCTTCTGTGCATAACCAGGGCTCACGCCATGGCCCTGCAAAAAAACCATCACCTCTCGGACTGCTCTTTGCTCCTTCCAGCCTTCCTGGATCTGATCGAGCTTCTTGGCGCCTATGCCCTCGATCTCTAGAAGACGGGCGGGCTCACGATCCATCACATCGAGAGTCTTTTCGCCAAAAGCCTTTACAATGCGCTCTGCGAGCCGTTTGCCGATGCCTCGGATCATCCCTGACTCGAGGAAGCGATGGATCCCCAGCTTATCCGTGGGGAGGGAAGCGTAGTATTCCACGACCTGGAACTGTAGGCCATAGGCGGGATGGTGACGGAAGGTGCCTTTGCATCGGACCGACTCGCCTGGAGAGAGCTCAGGCATGGTGCCCACGATGCAGAGAGGCTCCTCTACTTTCGGCTGTTTGAGCCACGCGACCGTGAAACCCGTATCAGCGCCGCGGAAGGTGATCCGGTCGATGATGCCAAAGAGCTCTTCGTGAGACACAGACATGGGATCTAGGCTGGGTTCAAGGTTGGTAGCGATCCAAACAATGGATAGCTACGGGAGGAGAGTGTACTGCGTGCATTGGGAAGTTGCACGCACAGACAGAAGGTGTCAGGCAAAAACAGAGAGGTCTCTATAGTCTCTTTCAACAGAATCAACTATCCTCTCCACTTCGGGAGTTTCTTTATGACGATCGTACATTTGGCCGGGCACCTGGGCGCAGACCCAGAAGTGCGTATGACCCCTTCAGGACAGAAGGTCACCAGCCTTCGCGTTGCTGTCAACCAGCGAAAAGGGAAAGAAGATGTCACCGTATGGTGGCGCGTGACGATCTGGGGGGACCAGTTCGAGCGCATGATGCCCTACCTGAAGAAGGGCTCTGGCATCATGGCGATCGGCGAAATGCAACCACCAGAAGTGTTTGCAGATCGCGATGGCAACCAGCGTATCAGCATGGAGTGCACAGCTGTGCACTTGGCATTCAGCCCCTTCGGTCGTGCGGATAAGAAGGAAGGCGAGTCCACAGGTGTAGGCGCAGGCGCCAGTGTCGGTGGTGGTTACGGAGGCATGGTCGAGACGGGCGGTCCTCGTCAAGCTGCTCCAGCCTATGGTGGGCAATCAGCAGGCGTAGGTCCTCGAGCCCCTATGGCTGCGGGAACGCTGTCTGATACCACTCCTTTCTGAGGAGATCCTTCATGCGCTATCAAGCTGCCTCGTCGCAGCAGAGGCCTTCGGCTCAGCTGCTCTGCATCCCCTTTGTACAAGGGGAGCAGGGCGCTCAGCCTGCGGGTGAGCTGCCTTCAGAGATCCTTCAAGGACTAGCTCCTCTGCTCGGAACCAAAGATTTTACAGGCAAATCGGGACAAACAGCTCTCTGGTACCCTCAAGGGACTCCAGAACAGAGATGGCTGCTCCTAGGATTAGGTGAGTCCAAGAAGCTGCGTACCGATGCCATAAGGCGTGCCTACGCACAGGGCTGCCAACAAGCCCGCCAGCTGCGGGTGACCGAGATCTCCCTCTTCATGCCCAAGATAGAGGGGATGACGGAAGAGGAGCTACTTCGAGGTGTCGTCGAAGGGCTAGAGCTGAACAACTACCAATTCACGCTCTACAAAGCCTCTGAACAGACTCTGTTAGAGAAAGCTACTCTGCTAGGCGTCCAAGAGAAGGCCCTATCTAAGGCTCAGCACTGGGCTGAGGTCGTGGTAGGTGTTCGATTTGCCAGAGATCTGGTGAACACCAATGCCGATGAAGTGACGCCCAACCATCTCGTTGAGCGCGCTCAAGCGCTGGTCAAGGAGTTCCCAGCCCTGCAGCTGACGCTCTTCGATGAGGAGCGTCTGCGAAAGGAGAAGATGGGGTGCATTCTGGCTGTAGGTGGGGGTGCTCGTCACGCACCAGCTCTGATTCAGATCGAATATCGTGGGAGTCCAGATCCGGACGAGCACACCGTAGTGATTGGTAAGGGTGTGACCTTCGATACGGGAGGCTTGAATCTGAAGCCCACCGGTTCGATGGAGGACATGAAGTGCGACATGGCGGGAGCAGCAGCCTGCCTGGGGCTCATGCGAGTTCTAGGGACTCTGAAGCCTGCCTGTCATGTCACCGTGTTGATCCCCACAGCCGAGAATGCGATCGACTCAGAGTCGTACAAGCCCGGGGATGTGATCCGGAGCTACGCTGGAAAGACGATCGAGATCACCAATACCGATGCTGAAGGACGTCTCCTGCTGGCGGATGCGTTAGCATATGCAGTGGCCAAGCTACATCCTTCCAGGATGGTGGACCTCGCTACGTTGACCGGAGGCGTGATCGTGGCTCTAGGCCATGACGTCACGGGTCTGATGTCCAATCGAGATGAGTTAGCTCAGGAGCTCTTCCATGCAGGAGAAGCTACGGGTGAACGCTGCTGGCAGCTCCCTCTTTATGAGGACTATCGCACGGCTATGCTCTCCGACATCGCCGATCTAAGGAACTCGGCCAAAGCAAGGTCCGCCTCCTCCATCACAGGGGGGATCTTCCTCAAAGAGTTCGTAGGCGATGTCCCCTGGGCTCACCTCGACATCGCTGGAACGGCTTTTCTCTCCGATGGTGAGGGGAAGTCCTACGGCATCAAGCATGCGACGGGTGTCGGTGTACGCCTTCTAGCTCAGTGGCTTGAAGTCACCTAAGGCGGGTGAGGGTCTCCATGGCATGCATTTTGCATGTCATGCTGTGGAGGCCCCCATGTTCTTTAAAAAGAAAAAAGCACCAGAGACCGAATCCACAACAAACCCGGCCGAGACCCCTAGCGTACCTGTTCAAGAAGCCCCACCTGCCAAGACCGAAGTCACAAAATCCGGCAGTGTCCCTTCTCTAAGACAGGAACCACGAATCGAGACGGCTACACGCCGTCATCGTCAAATGCTGCGCAAAGAGGAATCCTAAGACGATCCCAATCGACCTTGCAGGCAGACCCATCCGCCTTCCGTTGCCCACACATGAAGAGCGATACGACCATGGCTGGCCTCTGCATAGGCTTGGATGACGGCTGGAGCTTGTGCTTCCAGAATCCCCGATAGAACGAGCGATCCACCAGGTAAGAGCCTGGCCAGAAGCTGAGGAGCTAGTTCGCAGAGGGGATTGGCTAAGATATTGGCCACGACCACGTCGAACTTGCCCTCGAGCTGAGGAGCATGGGGCAGCTGAAAATCCGCTACGACATCGTTGCTCGCGGCATTCTGTCGGGCCGATGTGATGGCCATCGGGTCGATGTCGGTGCCGTAGACCTCACGGGCTCCCAGTTTGAACGCCGCCAAAGCCAAGATCCCTGAACCACACCCATAGTCCAAGACGCGTGCCTGCTTGGGCATCTCTGTTTCCAGCCAACGTAGGCATAGGCCCGTTGTAGGGTGGCTGCCTGTGCCAAAGGCAAGGCCTGGGTCTAGACGAAGAACCAGGGCGTTAGGATCAGGGACTTCACACCAGGTGGGTACGATCCAGAAGGTGCGGCTGATCTGTACAGGAGTGAACTGGTCCTGGACATGCTTCACCCAATCCAGCTCGGCAATGGGTCGTACCTGATAGGCGGAAGAGGGGATAGCTGCGCATACCGCAGAGAGGTGAGCGAGTACCTGTTCTGGGAGAATGGGAGGGGAGAAGATCGCGCAGAGAATATTCGCTCGCCAGATCGTGGGGACTTCGAGCCCAGGTTCGCCAAAGATCGGGAGCTCATCAGGCGTGTCTCGATCAGCATCTTCCGTGGAGACCGAAATGGCTCCGAAGTCAAAGAGAGCCTGAGTCAGCAGCTCTGCCTCGTCGGCCGGAGCCGCTACCGTCAATTCAAACCACATGATGTTTCTCGCTTTTGACCGGTCCATCGCCCGGGCCCAGATAGCATAACATGGAGAGAGGCTAGCGAGCGATCACTGGCCGAGTTGCCGTTGATACGCACCGCCTAACACTCGATGAGCCTCGGTGAAATTACGGTGAGCTAAGAGCTCAACAAAAAGGTCGAATTCAATGGGGTTCCCAGGCCGCCCACGGAGAGTGAACATCTCCTGATTCTCAGTGTCGTCCCAAAGGGCGTTTCGGATAGGCAAGACCTCCTGCATGAAGGTATCGAGCGCCGGTTGCGCTGTTGCTGCATCATCTTCGGTCACTATGATGGCTGCTTCCTGGGGCGAGGCTCCAAGAGCCTGATAGAAGTTCCTGAGAAAGAGGTGGGGCTTCTCCCGGCCTGCGCTATCGACGAGACATCGATTCGTACATGCCAGCATTTTCTTGACCACGTGCGCCAGAAAGGAGGTATTCGAAGGGCTCAGCAGTGGCTGGGAGGGGTTCTTTGTAACGCGCTTTGCGAGAATCCAGTAGGCGCAACAGCCCACGGCAAGAGCCAGGGGGCCCCCCCAAAGCGAACCCACCCCGCATAGCAAGCTCACAGCGTAGAATAGATAGGAAATAGCGCTCGCGTGAGCCAGCGCTAGTATGCGACTCGCACGGCCTCCATCACATCCAGTGTCGGTCATCCGACATAGCTCCGCATAGTGCGTTTGAACGTTCGCTACAACAGGTTGTGGGAGCATGGTCTACCTCGTTAAAAGTCAGGGGTTGTACTAAAGTTATTTTAACTACTCGTTCTTGCTGGCAAGTAGAGCCTCCATCCGTCGGAGAATCGACCTTGGGTTTCGATGGCTAGTTCGCTGGAGTCTCAGGTGAGTAGACAATGCGATACGAGATAGCTGCTCCGCCGAGTAGCCGTTCTGCGACAAACTTGCGGCGCTTGACTGGCCTTGCTTCCTCTTCTTGCACGGGCGGCAAAGGGCTTGTGGCTCTTTTGGGCCCTCCTTTTGAACTACTAGCCACAGGTTTCATAGCAAAGTCGTCCAGTGGTGTGACGAAGTCTGGGAATAGGTTTAGGTCTGAAGCCAGCTCCCGGAGCGCCCGCCGACTTTCTTCGGCTGACAGTTGGCCAGTGGATATAAAGCGGGAGGTGGCCGCGCTAACCCGACAAGATCTCATCCGCTCTCCAACAGGGGCTTCCCCAACGAACGGAGTCACGGTGAAGATCTGTAGGCTGAGGTCATGCAGACGGGCCTGTCGGCTTCCGGCAGGCAGCTGCATTGGGGTAAGGGGGGCGGGGAGATTCGTCTGATTGAAGCGCTGGTGATAGATCTCTTGGTCTCCTGCTTGTACCCGCGCGTTGTCTTGTAGAAAAGAGAGGTCAAGAGCAGGGGGGCGTCGTCGATGGCGGGGCGTCGATGTGGATGCAGCGGAATCGGTCAAAGATACACTGCGACTCGATGCCGTGCTGGCGGACTGCTGCTCCACATCGTGGGTCGCTGCAATGCCAGTCGGCGGTTGTGACGAATTAGAATAGATCGGATGCATAAATGCCTCGCACAAGAATTCATATTATTTTAGCGCTATCTGTTGATAACTAGCATCTATTAGTTGTCTATTCATCGAGTCCGCTAAGTTGGTCGATGGAAGGCCTTTGTATTAGTAAATATTATAGATATATGGGCGAGTTGTTGAGACCCGCCCAGCGATCTCTTTCTAAGAGTGCATGTCTGGAAAGAGAGAGTCGGTTTCCCCGTAGACCCACACATCCGGCTCTATGGAGAGCGGTGTTGGAGAGGGAAGGAGGATATCCTCTTGTGGAAGATCATCTTCCAACCTGCCGTCGTTGAGAGGGGAACCTCCAACCCACGCACACAAGTTCTTCAGGCTAGTCCGCTGTGGTGCTTGCGGTGCTAGCCGGTGGCGTGGATGACCGCTCAAATATAGCCTTCAAGGGAAGAGCATTGCAGTCCGCATCATTAGTCTCGTAGCGCCTACGCTTAGGACAGGTTCAATTCAGGAAAGAGGGAATCGGGCTCACCGCACACCCACTCCGATGCTGGTGCGGCGATGGTCTGTTCAACCCCTGGGATGGTAACCATAGAGCTGTTCTGAACAGCAGGTGTGGGAGCTCTAGTTTGCCACTGGCCCAGTTCGTCCAGGTAGCTGTATATTGGCTGACCTGTGGACAGGCCTGAAAGTGCTTGCGAGGGGCGTTTGCGAGGAGGAGCCTGCACGTCCGACAGAGCGCTGTTGTCGCGGGTGCGTTTCCCTCCGACATGACCATTTGCCGGCAGGAGAGTCACGTCTGTCCTCCTGGTGGAGACGGTGCGAGTGGGCTCGCTGAGGGATAGCTGCGGCGTCCATACCCTAGGCATGAGGTGGGTGGCCCTGCCTCCAAAAGTCCCCTGTTGGTAAAGGGCTCCCGGCTTTGGCGTGTAATGGACACGGGGCGTGCTAGTCCTAGCGCTATCGTCCATCAATTCAGCTACCTCAACATCCACACTGAGTCGATTGGATGGCGCGCTCGCTGTCGAGCTAACGTCGCATGTCGAGGACGTGGTTGCAGCGCGCAAGTTCGAGAGAGTTGACCGCGTGCCGGCCAGGTGCGGACCGCCTGTTTGACTGTCACCCTTGACGTGCCAGATATGAGGGCACTTCCCAGGGAGTTTGCTGGGAGGGCGCTCCGAGCCAAATATATCGGGACGTCCGGTGAGAAAGTGCGTTAGAGCCTCCGTACTAATCGTCTCACCCTTCAACTGTTTGAGTAGATCCTGGGAAGTCATAGGGCCATGCTGTTGGATCAGCTTGACCACTTGATCGAGTCGGTCTGCGCAGCGACTTTGGGTGGCTCTGGAGTGAGTGACCTGCCGGGCTCTGGAGTCGGATGAATTCCTAGTCTTGGAGTGGCTGCATGGTCGCCATTTGCCATCCTCGCTCTCGGAATATGAAGATGAGGCAGCAGCCGTGGGCTTGATTACCGTCACATGTCTGCTTGCCTGAGCTAAGGGCGTACTGGAGACCAGACTATCGCTGGTCGAAAGGGCAGGCATTCGGGGCTGATTCAATGAGGTTGCATGCACTTCGGTGTAAGAAGATGCGCCCATTTGATCGTCAGACTTGAGAAACCACGTATGTGAAGGGCGACCCGGTACATGCATGAGCCGGTCTGAGCTAAAAATGTCAGAGCGTCTTGAGAGACAGTTGGTCACAGCCTGTGCAGAACGGGTGATGTCAGTAGAGAGCGCAAATAGCTCTTGAGAAGTCATAGGACCGTGTCGCTTAAGTAGCTGGGCATAGTGGTCAGCTAAGGTCGCTCTTGCCGCACCCCCTTTAGGGAGCCATTCTTCATCTCTGTCATTGGAACATGAGGATGAGGCAGCAGCCATGGGCTTGATTGCCTTAACACGTCTACCTGCGTGCGCTAAGGGCTGGTTGGCTACTAGGCTGTCGTCGGTTGACTGTGAAGGAGCCTTAGATTGGTGCAGCAGGGTTGAACGCATTGCGGTTAGAGACGGTGTGCTTGGTTGACCACCATCTTTGACCGTCCACAAGAGAGTCCTGCTATGTTCCGTAATATGTTGCTCTGATTTAAAAATATCAGGATGGACTAACAGGCAGCGTGTAATCGACCAGGTCTCTTCGTTGCATAATTCCGCTGCGCGTTCGAAGGTCATAGATCCGTAATGATTAAACAGCTCGACTAGCCGAGCGGCTAGATTTTTACACCGAACTGCAGACTCTGTTGTAGAACCCGTCTGAAGCGCGATGTTTGTTCTGGACGAGCAGCTGCTCTGAACGCACTCACCTTGTAGACATTCGCCCTCATCATCGCTGTGATTGGAGCTCGGGGACTGGAGCTCGGCATCCACTGGGCAGTTGTTCTGCCCCATCGGCCTCATCAAGATGTACTGCGTAATTATGTTTGACGGGGGGACGCGGTTTGCCATGCAGATTACCTACGATGTTTAATCGGCATAGATAATATGCGCGAATGCAATTTGTTCCAATTATTACAAAGGCCGCGAAAGTAAATTAAACGAATGTCTTTATGATATTATGAAGTAGTCCGCAGTTGGTGGGGCCTCTGCGCTATCGACGTGATAGCGCATGCAGAGTATTCCATTGGCTGGGCAGGCCGCGTCTTCGTTTGAGCTGAGCTCCTGTTGGAGCCGAGGCCAACGCCTGCTATTAGCGCCGCCTATAGCCCTGGCAATTTTGGCAAGGCTGCTGCGCAGGTGGATTCTTAGAGATCCAACCTATAGCGGTCTTGCACATCAGACGGCCGAGTGCCAGTGTGCCACTGGCACAGCTCGTCCAGATAGCCAAAGGCTATTTGATCTGTGCAGGATGCGGAAGGGCCTAGTACAGGGCGTTGCTTGAGAGGCGGCGCCGGCACCTCCACCGAAGCGTCGTCGTCGCGAGCACGCTTCCCAGTGATAGGACCACTTGCCGTGAGCGGCTCTAACTCCGTTTGCCGGACAAGAGGCCTTCGATCGGAGCTGGTTATGGGTAGTTGTTGAGGGAGGCGGCCCCTCGTCGGCTCGACGCGGATAGTGCCGTCACCAGCAGGCCCCTGGCACAGAAAAAGGACCTGAGCAAGGAGTGCCTTGATCACCTCTGGACTAAGTAGGGGACTTTGGAGGTCTAGTGACGAGGCAACCGAACAGGAGGAATTGCTAGAGGCTTGCGGAAGGAACCTATGCGGAGCTGTGGATGGAGCAGAGAGCCCAGTCTCAGTGCGGCTCTGAAGGTGCTGCTCGACAGCCCCTTCAGCGGGACGTAAGGCTGAGACATCATCCATAGTTCTGATCGGATGAACTGAAGACCTATTAGGTGCTGAGCTAGCACTCATCCAAGGAGAGACAGTCTCCGACGGATTCAATAACCTGAATGTCACGGATGTACATGTTTG